>NZ_JAUXNA010000282.1 GCF_030682935.1 Polaromonas sp. | reverse complement strand
GCCTGGGCCTGCCCATCAGCCGCCAGATCGTGGAACACTTTGGCGGGCGTCTGTGGCTGGCGTCCAGCCCCGGGCAAGGCGCCTGCTTTTCGTTTCACCTGCCCTGGGCCGCACCCGCGCCCGATGCGGCCTACCCCCAACAAGGAGACATGCCATGAGCCAAAAAATCCTGGTCGCTGACGACGAGCCGAACATCGTGATTTCGCTCGAATACCTGTTGAAGCGCGAAGGCTATACCGTGCTGGTGGCCCGCGACGGCCAGGAGGCGCTGGACGCGATTGCCCGTGACAAGCCCGATCTGGTGCTGCTCGATGTGATGATGCCCAAAAAATCAGGCTTCGAGGTCTGCCAGGCCGTGCGCGCCAGCGAGGAACTGCAGGCCACCAAAATCCTGATGCTCACCGCCAAGGGCCGCGACACCGACGTGGCCAAGGGCCTGGCCCTGGGCGCGGACGCCTACATGACCAAGCCGTTTTCAACGCGTGAACTGGTGCAAAAAGTGGCTGAGATGCTGGGGGCGCCGCCATGAAGCCGGGGCGTCGGTTGATGGTGGCGATTGCTGCCGTGGGGCTGGCCCTGGCCGCCTGGATGGGATTGAGCGTGGCGCTCGTCTGGTCCACGCTGGAGCCGGCGCAGCGGGGCACCGTGGGCGCGGTGCTCGGGCCACGCATGGCCTTGCTGGGCATGAGCTGGGTGGTGGCTTTGGTGGGTGTGGCCGCCGTGCTGCGCCTGCTGTTTCAGCGCTACGCCCGTGCACCGGGCCGGCTGCTGGAGGAAACCCGCGTGCTGCTGGCGGCCAGCGGGGTCCAGCACGTCAACCCGCAAGGCAGCGCGGAAATCCAGGCCCTGGCGGGCGCCATCAATGAACTGGCCGCCCAGCGTGACCGCTTGCGCGAAGACGTGGCGCAGCAGATTGCGCAGGCCAGCCGCAGCGTGCAGCAGGAGAAGAATCGCCTGGCCGCGCTGATGTCCGAGCTGACCCAGAGCGTGGTGGTGTGCAACCTGGATGGCCGCATCCTGCTTTACAACAGCCGCGCCCGGCTGCAGTTTCGCGCCCTGTCGCAGGCTCCCGCGCTGGCCGGCGGTGCCGAGCTGATGGGCATAGGCCGCTCCATCTATGCCGTGTTTGACCGCCAGCTGGTGGCGCATGCGCTGGAGAATATTCACCAGCGCATGCGTCGCGGTGCGGCGAGCCCGTCGGCCCAGTTTGTCACCACGACGCGCACCGGCCAGCTGCTGCGCGTGCAGATGGCGCCGGTGCGCGCGGGCGAATCCGCCGCGGAGGCCGAGGGCGGGATCAGCGGCTTTGTGCTGATGCTGGACAACATCACGTTCAGCTTCGAGGAAGAGACTCGGCGCGACCAGCTGCTGCATGGCCTGACCGAAGGCAGCCGCTCGTCCCTGGCCAACATGCAGGCCGCGGTGGACATGCTCGGCTACGCCGACCTGGAGCCAGCCATGCGTGAACGCTTCCTGGCCGTGGTGCGCGAGGAAGTGGCCGCCATGAGCCAGCGCATCACCGAGCTGGTGCAGCGCTCGACCCTGGGACTCAAGACCCGCTGGCCGCTGGAGGAAATGCTGGGCACCGACCTGGTGACGGCAGCGCAGCAGCAAATTCAAGCCCATTGCAAGCGCGCCGTAACGCTGGAGGGGGCGGACGTCCGCCTGTGGCTCAAGGTCGAAAGCTTCACGCTGCTGCAGGCGCTGACCTACCTGGCCGGTCGGCTGGTCGATGAATTCGACGTGAAGTTCCTGCAACTGCGGCTGCAGAAAGCAGGCCCGCGGGCGCAACTCGACCTGATCTGGTCCGGCCAGGTGATGAGCACAGAAACCGTCATGACCTGGGAGATGGATCCGATGCGTTTTGGCGCGCAAAGCACGCCGCTGACGGTGCGCGATGTGGTGGAACGCCATGGCGGCGAAATGTGGTTTGAGCGCGAACGCGTGCGCCACCAGGCCTTTTTTCGCTTTTTGCTGCCGCTGGCCAGCGAGCAAGAGCAGCTCCAGGCCTCGCAGATCATGCAAAGCGAGAGCCGGCCCGAATACTACGATTTTGATTTGTTCCAGATCACGGAGCAGGGCAGCGCGCTGGACGACCAGCCGCTGTCGTCGCTTTCCTTTACCGTGTTCGACACCGAAACCACCGGGCTCAACCCGTCGGAAGGCGACGAAATCATCCAGATCGGGGCGGCGCGCATCGTCAACGGCAAGCTGCTGCGGCAGGAGTCGTTCGAGCAACTGGTGGACCCCGGTCGCGTCATTTCCGCCGCATCGATTCCGATTCACGGCATCACGCAGGACATGGTCACCGGCAAGCCGCGCATCGCCGAGGTGCTGCCCGCCTTCCACGTGTTTGCGCAAGACACCGTGCTGGTGGCGCACAACGCAGCCTTCGACATGAAGTTTCTGCAGCTGCAGGAAGCCCGTACCGGCGTGGCCTTTCACCAGCCGGTGCTCGACACCCTGCTGCTGTCGGCCGTCGTGCACCCCAACCAGGAATCGCACCGGCTGGAGGCGATTGCCGAGCGCTTCAACATCACCGTGCTGGGCCGGCACACCGCGCTGGGCGACGCCATGGTCACCGCCGAAGTGCTGCTGCGCTTGTTGCCGCTGCTGCAGGCCATGGGGATTCACACGCTGCGGCAGGCGCGGGAGGCGGCGCAGGAGACTTACTATGCGCGGCTCAAGTATTGAATGCCGTTTTTAAGGGGAAAGTGGCTGTAGTCCAATGGATGCGGGCGAAGATTGCTATTTAATTGGTAGCGGATTGGCTTTGCGGGCTTGGGCTGGCCGGGAGTCGCCCCGGCAGGCGACTTACTTTTCTTTGCTTCGCCAAAGAAACCTAAGGAAAAGAAAGGCGACCCTACTGTCTGCGACCCTTCGCTGCGCTAC
>NZ_JAUXNA010000276.1 GCF_030682935.1 Polaromonas sp. | reverse complement strand
GCCATGGCCGCCAAAAACCAGGTGTTCAAAAGCTTCATCGGCCAAGGCTATTACGGCACCTACACGCCGGGCGTCATCCTGCGCAACGTGCTCGAAAACCCCGCCTGGTACACCGCCTACACGCCCTACCAGGCCGAGATTTCACAGGGCCGCATGGAAGCCCTCATCAACTTCCAGACCATGGTCTGTGACCTGACCGGCATGGCCGTTGCCAACGCGTCCATGCTCGACGAAGCCACCGCTGCCGCCGAGGCCATGACGCTGGCCAAGCGCAGCGTCAAAAGCAAAAGCAATGTCTTCCTGGTGGCGGGCGACTGCCACCCGCAAACCATTGAAGTGATCCAGACCCGCGCCAAGCCGCTGGGCATCGAGGTCAAGGTCAGCACGGCGGCCGCGACGCTGCCGCAGCTGATGGCCGAGGGCGACTACTTCGGCGTGCTGGCGCAGTACCCGGCCACCACCGGCTCCATCCATGACCTGCGGCCGCTGGCGGGCCAGGCGCATGCCGATGGCGCCGCGCTGTGCGTGGCCGCCGACCTGCTGGCGTTGACCCTGCTCGCGCCCCCCGGCGAATGGGACGCCGACATCGTGCTGGGCAGCACGCAGCGCTTTGGCATGCCCATGGGCAATGGCGGCCCGCACGCCGCCTACATGGCCTGCCGCGACGAATTCAAGCGCTCGCTGCCGGGCCGGCTGGTGGGCGTGAGCAAGGACGTGCACGGCAACCCGACCTACCGGCTGGCGCTGCAAACCCGTGAGCAACACATTCGCCGCGAAAAAGCCACCTCCAACATCTGCACCGCGCAGGTGCTGCCGGCCGTGATGGCCAGCATGTACGCGGTCTACCACGGCCCCCAGGGCCTCAAGCGCATTGCCGAGCGCGTGGCCACCTACACCGCCATCTTTGTGCATGGCCTGCAGGCGCTGGGCTACGAAATCACCAGCACCGGCGCCTTTGACTCGGTCACGGTCAAGACCGGAGATGCTACCAATTCAATAGCTGAACGCGCCCGTCAGGCGGGCGCAAACCTGCGTTTTCGCTTAAAAAATCACCTCGGCGTGTCGCTCGACGAGACCACCAGCCGCAAGGACATTGAAACGCTCTGGTCCTTTTTTGCCCAGCCCGGACAGTCGCAGCCCGTGGTAAGCAGCTTCGAGCAAGGCATCGCAACGCTGATTCCGGCCGACCTGCGCCGCAGCAGCGAATTCCTGACGCACCCGGTGTTCAACACCCACCATTCCGAAACCGGCATGCTGCGCTACATCCGCATGCTGAGCGACAAGGACCTGGCGCTGGACCGCAGCATGATTCCGCTGGGCAGCTGCACCATGAAGCTCAACGCCACCAGCGAGATGATTCCGATCACCTGGCCCGAATTTGCCAACATCCACCCGTTTGCGCCGCCAGAGCAATTGCAGGGCTACGCCGAACTCGACCGGCAACTGCGCGACTGGCTGTGCCAAGCGACGGGCTACGCCGGCATCAGCCTGCAGCCCAATGCCGGCTCGCAGGGCGAATACGCCGGCCTGCTGGTCATCAAGGCCTATCTTGAAGCCAACGGCCAGGGCCACCGCAACATCTGCCTGATTCCGTCGTCGGCCCACGGTACCAACCCGGCCAGCGCGCAAATGGTCGGCATGACGGTGGTGGTCACCGGCTGCGACGCCCAGGGCAATGTCGACATGGCCGACCTGAAGGCCAAGTGCGAACAGCACAGTGCCAACCTGGCCTGCGTGATGATCACCTACCCCAGCACCCACGGCGTGTTTGAGACCCAGGTCAAGGAACTCTGCCAGTTGGTCCATGCGCACGGCGGCCGCGTCTATGTGGACGGCGCCAACATGAACGCGCTGGTCGGCGTGGCCGCGCCAGGCGAGTTTGGCGGCGACGTGAGCCACCTCAATTTGCACAAGACCTTTTGCATCCCGCACGGTGGCGGCGGACCGGGCGTGGGCCCCGTGTGCGTGGTAGCGGACCTCGTGCCCTACCTGCCCGGCCATGCGACCGCCGGACTTCCGGTCAACGGTGTGGGGGCCATCTCAGCAGCGCCGCTGGGCAATGCGGCCGTGCTGCCGATCAGCTGGATGTACTGCCGCATGATGGGCCCCGAAGGCCTGAAGCAGGCGACCGAAGTGGCCATCCTGAGCGCCAACTACATCAGCGCGCGCCTGAAAGATCATTACCCGACGCTCTATTCAAGTGAAAACGGCCATGTGGCGCACGAGTGCATTCTGGACCTGCGTCCGCTGAAAGACAGCAGCGGCGTCAGCGCCGAAGACGTGGCCAAGCGCCTGATGGACTATGGCTTTCATGCGCCGACCCTGAGCTTCCCGGTCCCCGGCACGCTGATGGTCGAACCGACCGAAAGCGAAACGCTGGCCGAGCTGGACCGCTTCATCGACGCGATGATCGCCATCCGCGAAGAGATCCGTCTCGTCGAAAACGGCAGCTGGCCGCAGGACAACAACCCGCTCAAGCACGCGCCGCACACGGCCGCCAGCCTGCTGGGCGCCGACTGGGACCGCCCGTATTCGCGCGAAACCGGCGCCTTCCCGCTGACCAGCCTGAAGCAGGTCAAGTACTGGCCGCCGGTCGGCCGGGTCGACAATGTCTATGGGGACCGCAACCTGTTTTGCAGTTGCGTGCCGGTGAGCGACTACGCCTGATACCCCCACCTCATCCAATTCACAGGAACACCATGAAATCACTTCTTTCCCTGATCGCCCTCGCCGCCCTGGTTTCCAGCGCGTTTGCCGCCGCTCCGGCAGAAACCCTGCCCTCGGGCGTGAAGATCGTTCACACCGTCGACGGCACCGGCGCCCAGCCCAAGGCGTCGGACGCCGTCAAGGTGCACTACCGCGGAACGCTGGCCGACGGCAAGGAATTTGACAGCTCCTACAGCCGCGGCACACCGGCCACCTTTCCGCTGAACCGCGTGGTGCCGTGCTGGACCGAAGGCATGCAAAAGATCAAGGTCGGCGGCAAGGCGACGCTGACCTGCCCGCCTGCCACCGCCTACGGCAGCCGCGGCGCCGGTGCGGCCGTGCCGCCCAACGCCACGCTGACGTTCGAAGTCGAGTTGCTGGCCATCGAGAAATAAGGTCACTGCTCAGCCGCCTCGAAGTAGGTCGGGTTAGCCGCAGGCGTAACCCGACAGGCAACGGTCACAAGCGCAGATGTCGGGTTACGCTGCGCTAACGCGACCTACGGCCTTGCGTCCAAGACGGCCAGCAGCACCGCGTTGAAAGCGTCGGCCCGCTCGAACTGGACCCAGTGCCCGGCCTCTTCAATCAAGGTGAAAGCCCTGAAATTGGGCGCTTGCCGCAGGGCCGTCTCCAGCGCCGCCAGCTGCCCCCTGAACAACGCATCTTCACGGCCGTAAATGGCATGCAGCGGGCACTGCAGCCGCGGCAATGTGCGCGCCAGCACATCGGTGCGCGACAGCTTGCGCCCCTGCATGCGGTCGCGCAGCACGTTGGCCACATGCAGGCGCAGCGCCAGTTCGCTGATGGACGCCGGGTGGTGCAGCATCAGCGCGGCCAGGTTGCCACGGTGAACGGCATCGCGCTGGTCGGCGTCCTTGAAATGGCGCCAAGCCCGGAGGTGAAACGGCGTGTCGGGCGCGATGCCCATGCCGGGCGCGCCCACCAGCAGCAGCCGCGCCACCCGCGCCGGATATTGTGCTGCCAGAAAACCGGCGACCATGCCGCCAAACGAAAACCCCACCAGGTCGCAGGCGGTGCTGCCCAGCAGCATTTGCAGCCCTTGGGCTATGGGTTCGGGCAGCGCATCGGCATCGGTGCCGTGCGCAGG
>NZ_JAUXNA010000275.1 GCF_030682935.1 Polaromonas sp. | reverse complement strand
CCCGAGATCGTGGCCTACCGCGATCTGGATGAAGAAGATCCGGCCGAAATCGAAGCCTCGAAGTTTGACCTGGCCTACATCAGCCTGGACGGCAACATCGGCTGCCTGGTCAACGGCGCCGGCCTGGCCATGGCGACCATGGACACCATCAAGCTGTTCGGCGGCGAGCCGGCCAACTTCCTGGACGTGGGCGGCGGCGCGACGGCTGAAAAAGTCACCGAAGCCTTCAAGATCATGCTCAAGAACCCTGAAGTCAAGGGTATTTTGGTCAACATCTTCGGCGGCATCATGAAGTGCGACACCATTGCCGACGGCATCATCGCCGCCTGCAAGGCCGTCAACTTGTCGGTTCCGCTGGTCGTGCGCATGAAGGGCACCAACGAAGACCTGGGCAAGAAAATGCTGGCCGACTCCGGTTTGCCCATCATTGCCGCAGACACCATGGCCGACGCTGCGACCAAAATCGTGGCCGCCGTGTCCAAGTAATTTTGCGGGACAGACCGCAGGCCGCGTAGCGGGCAAGCTCTGTCCCCAACTGAATAGGAAAAACCCATGTCGATCTACATCAACAAAAACACCAAAGTCATCACGCAAGGCATTACCGGAAAAACCGGTCAATTCCACACCCGCATGTGCCGCGACTACGCCAACGGCAAAGAAGCGTTTGTGGCGGGCGTGAACCCCAGGAAAGCCGGCGAAGACTTCGAAGGCATCCCGATTTTCGCCAACGTGAGCGAAGCCGCCCAAGCGACCGGCGCCACGGTGTCGGTCATTTATGTACCGCCCGCAGGCGCAGCTGCCGCGATCTGGGAAGCCGTTGAGGCCAACCTCGACCTGGCCATCTGCATCACCGAAGGCATTCCTGTGCGTGACATGCTCGAAGTGCGCAACCGCATGAAAGCCAAGGAAGCGGCTGGCGGCAAACGCACGCTGCTGCTGGGCCCCAACTGCCCCGGCCTGATCACGCCCGACGAGATCAAGATCGGCATCATGCCCGGTCACATCCACCGCAAGGGCCGCATTGGCGTGGTCAGCCGCTCCGGCACGCTGACCTACGAAGCCGTGGCGCAACTGACCGAAATCGGTCTGGGCCAGTCCAGCGCCGTCGGCATTGGCGGCGACCCGATCAACGGCCTGAAGCACATCGACATCATGAAGGCCTTCAACGACGATCCGGACACCGACGCGGTGATCATGATCGGCGAGATCGGCGGCC
>NZ_JAUXNA010000272.1 GCF_030682935.1 Polaromonas sp. | reverse complement strand
CGGCGTTGAACAAGCTGGTTTCCAGGAAAATCTGGCCATCGGTGATCGAAATCACGTTGGTCGGCACGAAGGCGGACACGTCGCCCGCTTGCGTTTCAATGATAGGCAGCGCGGTCAAGGAACCGGTCTTGCCTTTCACGGCGCCTTTGGTGAAGTCTTCAACATACTTCTCGTTCACACGTGCTGCGCGCTCAAGCAGGCGGCTGTGCAGATAGAACACGTCGCCAGGGTAGGCTTCACGGCCTGGTGGACGACGCAGCAACAGCGATACCTGACGGTAAGCCACGGCCTGCTTGGACAGATCGTCATACACGATCAGCGCGTCTTGACCGCGATCGCGGAAATACTCGCCCATGGTGCAACCGGAGTAGGCGCTCACATACTGCATGGCGGCCGACTCGGAAGCCGAGGCTGCCACCACAATGGTGTATTCCATGGCGCCGGCTTGCTCCAGCGAGCGCACCACGTTCTTGATCGAAGACGCCTTCTGGCCAATCGCGACATAGACGCATGAAACGCCGGTGCCCTTTTGGTTGATGATGGCGTCGATCGCGACAGCGGTCTTGCCGGTCTGGCGGTCACCAATGATCAGCTCGCGCTGGCCGCGGCCAACAGGCACCATGGAGTCGATGGACTTCAGGCCGGTCTGCAGGGGCTGGTCGACCGATTTACGGGCGATCACACCCGGTGCCACCTTTTCAATCACGTCGGTCAACTTGGCGTTGACGGGACCTTTGCCGTCGATCGGCTGGCCCAGGGCATTGACCACGCGACCCAGCAGCTCGGGGCCGACGGGGACTTCCAGAATGCGGCCCGTGCACTTGACGGTGTCGCCCTCAGCGATGTGTTCGTACTCGCCCAGAATCACCGAGCCGACCGAGTCGCGCTCAAGGTTCAGTGCCAGGCCGTAGGTCGGCGTGCCGTCAGCGGTTGCCGGAAATTCCAGCATTTCGCCCTGCATCACATCGGACAGGCCGTGGATGCGGACAATACCGTCGGCTACCGAGACAACGGTGCCCTGGTTACGGATGTCGGCACTGACGGTCAAGCCTTCGATACGGCTCTTGATCAATTCAGAAATTTCTGCGGGATTGAGTTGCATGACTCTTTCCTTCTTTCTATGTTGTTGGCTAAAAACCTGGGGACTGCGCAGGAGCGCCAGTTCAAGAAATCAGCGCCACTTTCATTTGCTCTAAACGGGCTTTCACCGAGGTGTCCAGCACCTCGTCACCCACGACCGCGCGAATCCCGCCAATCAGCGACTGATCGAGCTCGACCTTGACGCTGAGCTTGCGCCCAAAACGCTTTTCCAGCGTGGCGGCAACATCGGCAAGCGCCTGCGCATCCAGCGCAAAAGCACTGTAGACAACTGCATCGCTGGAGCCGCTCGCCGCGTTCTTGAGCGAACGAAACTGGTTGGCGATCTCGGGCAGTGCAGGCAAGCGGGCATTTTCAATCACGAGCCGCAAGAAATTCTTCGCGGCATCCGGCAAGCTGGCTTGC
>NZ_JAUXNA010000255.1 GCF_030682935.1 Polaromonas sp. | reverse complement strand
TTATACACAACTTTATTCTTGTTTTAAATCAACAACTTACGATCTCACGTTTTTCACACCCTGCGTTGGCTCACCCTATACAAAACAACAACTTAGCGGTACCGTCGAAGTCTGCAAAACGTTGGTCAGAGACTTGTGTATAACGAAATGCATCAAGGCACGGGAGAGTGCCCGCAAAGGCAGCAAGGCTGCGCCCGAAACTCCGGAGCCAAACGAACCATTCTGAGGTCGCACGAGCAGGGGGAAATCCAGCAATTGAGTACACTTATCCACAGTTGCTGATTCAAAACCCAGCAACCCGCCCTGGGTCAATATTCAATCGGCGCTGACAAGCCATGCGGGTTATAGCCTTATTTATGGTTCCTGTTGTTGTACCAGAATAAACTTCCCCGCCCCGGGGGGCGGGTATTGGCCGCTTCGCTTCACAGCTCCCTACGGTCGCTGTCCTTAAAAAGCGCCGCAAGCGGCGGGGAATTTACCCGCCATGATTTAACCGTAGGCGGCGCGGGCCTGCGCCATGTCGATCTTCCCCTGCACCATCTTCTCCAGGGCGTCGTGTCGCAGACTGCGCATGCCCATCCGGATGGCCGTCTCGAACACTTCGGCGGGACGAGCCCGGCGCTGGATCAAGCCGCGCAGGGTCGCGTTGTTCTCCAGCACCTCATAGATCCCCATACGGCCCTTGTAGCCCTTGCCGCCGCAGTGTGGGCAACCCACCACCGTCCTGACCATGATCTCGTCGGGCTTGCTGGCTCCGGCTGCGTCCATCAGCCGGCGGCGTCCCTCCTCGGCATCCATGGGCGTGCCGTCGATGTACTCCATCACCAGTTCTTCCAACGCCTCAAGCGAGACCGGCTTGGGTACGGCGCATTTCGGGCACAGTGCCCGAACGAGGCGTTGGGCCACGATGCCCACCAGCGAGTCGGCAAAGTTCATCGGGTCCATGCCCAGGTCCAGCAGGCGAACCACGCTCTCCGAAGCGTTGTTGGTATGCAGCGTGGAGAGAACCAGATGTCCCGTCAGTGATGCCTCGATCGCGATCTTGGCGGTCTCGTCATCACGGATTTCACCGATCATGATGATGTCAGGATCGGCTCGCAGGAACGCACGCATGGCCGACGCAAAGGTCAGCCCGATCTTGGGATTGACCTGCACCTGGCGCAGGCCGTCCTGGGTGATTTCGATGGGGTCTTCGGCAGTCCATATCTTGCGCAGGTCGGTGTTGACCTCTTTCAGCATCGAATGCAACGTCGTGGTCTTGCCAGACCCGGTGGGGCCGACGGCAAGAATCAGGCCAAAAGAGCGGGCCGACATTGTCAGCACCTTTCTTTCATCGCAGGGTTGCATGCCCAGTTTCGCCAACAAGATGGGTTTGCTTGATGCCAGCAGGCGCATCACCACGTCCTCCAGACCATCGTGGGTGGGCAGCACCGCCACCCGCAACTCGAGCTTGCCGCCGCCAAAGTCGGCAAAATTGATCTTCCCGTCCTGCGGCCGGCGGCGCTCGGAAATGTCGAGCCTCGACATCACCTTGATGCGCGAAACCAGCGGGGCGCGCAACGAGGCCGGCAAGTCCAGGTAAGGCTCCATATCGCCATCCCGGCGAAAACGGATGCGTGTCACCATCTGGCCCGGATTGGTTTCGATGTGGATGTCAGAGGCATTGAGGTTTTGGGCATCCTGAATGATGCGTTTGACCAACATCACGAAGTTGGACGACTCGACCATATCGATGGCCTGTCCCTCGGGCGGATCGACATTCACCTCGGAAACCACCTTTTGCAGCAAAAAATCAATACTTGCGTCCTCTTCCCTTGCGTCTGCAGGCCCTGCCCCCCCGGCAGCCATCGACCTGGGCACGGCCGATTCCGCAGGCAGGGGCATAAGACCGGTGGCCGGCGCGGGATCGGGCATTGGATGCCGCGAACCCCGCGCGAGATGCACGAGCTTGTCATTGATGGCCTGGGCAGACGCCCACACCAGTTGCACATGCCGATTCAGGAGGGATGAGAGCAGCAGCACGAGTTCCTGCTGGGTCGGCGTGGATGAGGCCACGAAAAAACTGTCGGTCGTCGCCCCCAGGGGGCACACCTGGTAGCGGCGCGCATCACTCACGTTCAGGGCGTTGGCCTCCGCCTGTATCTGAAAATGGCTCAGGTCCACCTCCGGCAGACCAGCCAGACGCGCCAGTATCCGGTGCGACTCGTCCAGCGTGAGCAGCCCCTCCAGGAGCAGATCGCCCAACAGATAACCTGAGGCCCCCGCCTTGGTCACATGGGATGCAAGTTCCGCTTCCGACAGGTAGCCCAGGTCAAGGATGATGCGTTCCACCGGCGGGCTGGGGCGGGCACGCAGGTATTCCATCGCCACGAGCAATTGCGCGATGGACGTCACTGCCGGCAGCATGGTAGGCCGGCTGGCTGCCATCGCTGGCGTCAGCACGGCAGGAGCCAGCTCATGTGGCTGACCACACCATTGCGGCGTCGACAAATCGGTCGATCCAGAGGAATAATCGGGCATGGCGCCCCATAATCGGCGACCGACCTGGACGAAGTCCAGGGCGACGGCGGAAAACCATTCGGCAATGTAACTTCCGTCGGACTGCTCAACATACAGGAACAGTCCGCATGATCCCGTCAGGTAACCCATGGAATGGCCCGTGATGTCCGCATGGCCGTGCCGGTCGGACAGCCTGATGTGAAACGGCAAGAGCTGGTGGGCGATCTGTTGGTCCCAAGGCGTGTCCGTCCCTTCGCTATCCCCGATGGTTTGCGCCACCAATGGCGTCAGCAGCGTGACCGAGGTCACCTGTTCCCATGGCAGCACCATCGGCTCCGGTTGTGCTGCCCAGTTCAAGGTCAGTTGACGATCCCGAAGCAGTGCCTGCCTGAGCACCCCGATGTGATGGGTGCCGTCGGCAAGGACCAGTTTCAATGAGTGCCCGGCCGCTGCGGCCGAGGTCGTGACCAACCAGGAGGGTAGTGGCCAGGCACCTGCCCAGGCAAGGGTCAATTCGCTCATCATCGCAGCGCCTGGCTCACGGCTTGATCTGCATGCCTGATGCGTCCGGTGCTTTTCCGGAAGTCAGCCTCACCCTCAGGGACAAGTCGGTTTTCGAATCTGCGTTTTCGATGGCCTGCTCCAGGGTGATATATCCGGCCGTGTAGAGCTTGTACAGGGACTGGTCAAAAGTCTGCATGCCCAATTCGTTGCTCTTGGCAATGGCCGCCTTGATCTGATCCACCTGGCCTTTGAGAATGAGATCCGAGATGTAGGGAGACTGCAGCATCACCTCCACGGCGGGCACCAGCTTGCCGCTGGTGCCCTTGATCAGGCGTTGCGCCACCACACCCTTGAGATTGAGCGACAGGTCCATCAGCGCCTGGCGGCGAGAATTTTCCGGAAACAGGTTGAGCACGCGCTCGATGGCCTGGTTGGCGTTGTTTGCGTGCAGCGTGGACACGCACAGGTGCCCCGTCTCGGCGTAGGACATCGCATGCTGCATGGTGAGGTGATCGCGAATCTCGCCGATCATGATCACATCCGGCGCTTCGCGCATCGCATGGCGAAGCGCCTCCTCAAACGAGTGCGTGTCCAGGCCCACCTCACGCTGGTCGACCAGCGACTGCTTGTGGTGATGCACAAACTCAATCGGATCCTCGACCGTCAGGATGTGTCCCGGCACCGTGCTGTTGCGGTAGTCGAGCATGGCGGCCAGGGTCGTGGACTTGCCAGAGCCCGCGGCACCCACGATCAACACCAGTCCGCGCTTGA
>NZ_JAUXNA010000253.1 GCF_030682935.1 Polaromonas sp. | reverse complement strand
GGCCGCCTGCCGCATCAAGCCTGGCTTAGCGCCCCCAGCGCCGCCGACCATGCCGCCGTCGAGCGTGCCCTGCGCGCCACGCAGGCCTGGGACTGGCGCGGCCGGCCGCTGGGCCAGCGTTCGGGCGGCGAGCGCCAGCGCGTGCTGCTGGCGCGTGCGCTGGCCGTGGAAGCGCAGGTGCTGCTGATGGACGAGCCGCTGGCCAACCTGGACCCGCCGCACCAGACTGACTGGCTGTTGATGGTGCGCAGCCTGGTCGCCAGCGGCAAAACCGTCATCAGCGTGCTGCACGAAATCTCGTTCGCGCTGCAGGCCGACGAACTGGTCGTCATGGATCAGGGCCGGGTGACGCACCAGGGCGACTGCTCTGACGCCGCCACGCACCGCGCCCTTGAAGACGTGTTTGATCACCGCATTGCCATCTTCCCGCTCGCAGGCCAGTGGGTGGCCTTGCCAAAAATCTAGCTTGCGGCTAACAATTTCAAACCGGAATACATCATGCAGACTGACACTCCACCCATCGAGGCCGGCCGCGCTACTTCCGCGCCGGGCACCGTCTGGTTCGTCGGCGCGGGCCCGGGCGACCCGGAGCTGATCACCGTGAAGGGCCGGGCGCTGATTGAGCGTGCTGGGGCCATTCTGTTCGCGGGCTCCCTGGTCAGCGAGGCCGCCACGCGCTGGGCACCTGCGGGCTGCGTGATTGCTGACAGCAAGGACATGACGCTGGAGCAAATGTCTGGCTGGCTGATTGAACAGGCTGGGCGCTGCACGACCGTGGTTCGCCTGCAAACCGGCGATCCCTGTTTGTACGGCGCGCTGATAGAACTGGTGCAACCCCTCGACGCGGCGGGAGTTGCCATCGAGGTGGTTCCGGGGGTGTCGTCTGCCATGGCTTCCGCAGCGGCTGCGGTGGAAAGCCTGACGCTGCCCGAGGTGACCCAAACCGTGATCTTCACCCGCATGGAAGGGCGCACCCCGATGCCGGAAGGCGAGTCGCTGGAGGTTTTGGCGGCGCATCACAGTACCTTGTGCATCTTCCTGAGCATCACGCTGATGGGGCGCGTCACTGCGGCTTTGACGGCTGCAGGCTGGTCGCCGGAGGCGCCGGTGGTGGTGGTGCACAAGGCCAGCTGGCCGGGCGAGGAAAAAATTATCCGCGGTACGGTGGCCACGATTCAGGGCCTGTGCCGCGAGGCAAAAATCGTCAGCCAGTCCATGATTATTGCCAGCCCCACACTGGGCGCGCGGCAGTGGCCGACGCTGGCTAAATCCAGACTGTACGACGCGAGCTTTACGCACAAGTTTCGACGTGCCAGCGTTCATGCGAATACCGATACCCCCCCAGACCTCACGGAGACCCCATGACATCAGACACCATTCTTTTGGTGGGCCACGGCTCACGCGAAAAATCAGGCAACGACGAAATTGAAGCCTTTGCGCAGCAGTGGCGCGAACGCCAGCCCGGCTGGCGCATCGAAGTCTGCTTCATCGAGTTTTCCGAGATCACCATGAGCGAAGGCCTGCGCCGCGCCGCAACGGGCTCGCAACGGGTGATGGTGGTGCCGCTGATTCTGAATGCCGCCGGGCACGTCAAGATGGACATCCCGCAGGCCATTGACGGCGCGCGGCTGAAATTTCCGCAGGTGGAATTTCTGTACGCGCCGCACCTCACGGCATGCGACCCTATTTTGTCCATCGTCAAACGCCGCCTGAAAAGCGCGATGCAGGCGCTGGACATGCCCGACCCCACCACCACCGGCGTGGTGATTTTGGGGCGCGGCTCGTCCGACCGGCAGGCCAACGGCGAGATGGCCAAGATGGCGCGCTGGCTGATGGAAGAAACCGACCACGAACTGGTGGACCTGGCGTTTACCGGCATCACCTGGCCGCGCCTTGAAAAAGCCGTGCAGCGGCAAAGCCTGCTGGGCATGACGCAAGTGGTCGTGCTGCCGTACTACCTGTTTAACGGCACGCTGGTCGAGCGCATCACCAAACAAGTAGCCAACCTGAAAACCCAGTACCCCACCATCCGCTTTACCTCAACGGCCTACTTTGGTTTTGAGCACGAAATTTTTGAACTGCTGGAACAACGGGTGAATGACCTGAAACGCGGCGCGCCCGAGTCGCTCATGCCCTGTGATGGCTGCAAGTACCGTGAGTTTGGCGTCGAAAACGGCATGGGGGGTCACCACCATGACGATGCCATTGCGCACCATCATGACCATGCGCATGAACATCCACACCCGCATGCACCGGTCATCGTTCAAATTCATCCGCACCCTCATGCGCACGAGCACGCCCACCCATGAGCACCGCCAACGTCATTACCGAACAGCTCACCGCTGCGGGCCGGGCCATTGAACACGATTCCTTTGCCGTGATTGACCGCGAAGTGGCATCGCACGCCTACACACCGGCCCAGTGGCCCATCGTGCGCCGCATGATTCACGCCAATGCCGACTTCGACTTCAACGGCCTGACCGACTTTCATCCACGGGCGGTTGAGGCCGGCGTGGCCGCCATCCTGTCGCGCAGCACCCGCGTGGTGGCCGATGTGGAAATGATCTGCGTGGGCCTGTCAGCGCCGCGCCTGGGACATTTCGGCATGGCCACGCACCAGTTCATCTCGGACGCTGACGTGATTGAAACCGCCAAAGCCGAAGGTACGACCCGCGCGGTGCAGGCCATGCGCAAGGCACACCGCCTGGGCCTGATCAACGGCGCCATCGTCGGTATCGGCAATGCACCTACCGCATTGATTGAGCTGGTGCGGCTGATTCATGAAGAAGGCGCGCGTCCGGCTTTGGTCGTGGGCATGCCGGTCGGTTTTGTGTCGGCGGCCGAGTCCAAGGACCTGATGGCGCTGGAGAACGAGGTGCCCTGGGTGGTGATCAGGGGCCGCAAGGGCGGCTCCACGCTGGTGGTGGCGGCCATACACGCCCTGCTGGGTCTGGCGGAGGCACAAGAGCTCACGGAGAAAACGTCAGCATGATGGAGAAAAATGCGCCACGCGGCACACGCACCGGTTTCACCACCGGCGCGTGTTCGGCTGCGGCGGCGCGGGCTGCCACGCTGGGGCTGGTCACCGGGCAGGTGCCGGACAGCATTGAATGCCTGCTGCCCAACGGCGATCTGGTCACCTTTGCGGTGCTGGACGGTGCGGTAGACGGCCACACGGCGCATGCCATGGTCATCAAGGACGCGGGCGACGACCCCGACTGCACCGACAAGGCGCACCTCACGGCTGACGTGACGCTGCGTCGCGATCTGCCCGGCCAGGTGTTGCTGACCGGCGGTTTTGGTGTGGGCACGGTCACCATGCCTGGCCTGGGC
The DNA here is from genome assembly GCF_030682935.1 of Polaromonas sp. Classification (GTDB taxonomy): domain Bacteria; phylum Pseudomonadota; class Gammaproteobacteria; order Burkholderiales; family Burkholderiaceae_C; genus Polaromonas. The sequence goes on along the minus strand of NZ_JAUXNA010000253.1, from coordinate 150 downwards.
TTGGTGGTGGGCGGCCCGGCGATCAACCCGGTGCCGCGCCGCAACATCACGGCCAACGTGCAGGCCGCTGCAGCTGAACTGCTGGAAGAGGCCGGGTTTGAGGTCTGTATTTCGGTGCCGCAAGGTGTGGAGATGGCCAAAAAAACCCTG
>NZ_JAUXNA010000111.1 GCF_030682935.1 Polaromonas sp. | reverse complement strand
GTTTTTAAAAGGGTCTGGTGTGCTCAAGCTGACAGGAGCCGTCCGCCAACTTGAGGGTGAGTTACGGGCACTGCGCGCAAGCCCTGCGGTGGGTGATGTGGCCATGCCTGTGGTGGCGTATTTCAACCCAAACCGAGAGTTGCTCGGACAACCCCTTGTTCGCCAGGAGGATGCCCTGACGCAAAACTTCGCATTGGCAAAACAGCTATCCGACGCACAGGGGGCGCTTGCTACCAAGGAGGCAGAAATTGCGGCACTGACCGCTGAGCGGGATCACTGGAGGGCCAACCACGACGCCCAGGTTCGGCGAGCGCGGCTGCTGATAGAGCGTCAAGATATTCCGGTCGAGCGCGTCAAGGCGTATGAGCAGGTCACAGCCCTGACTGCTGAGCGGGATGCGGCAATGGCAGCAAGCCGTTACGAAACTGATCTGTGCGGGCAAGCGCTTACTGATCTTAAAAAAATGACGGTCGAGCGGGATGCGCTGCGCAAGGATGCAGACAGGTATGACTGGATCAGCCGGCAGGACCTGGGAAGGCTAGATATGGGCCACATTGTCGATGCAGCGCACGATGGTGAGTTTTACGTTGTCGTCCGGGCTGGCGAGTTCTATGGGAAAACATTGGGTGAAGCCATCGACGCAGCCATGACCAAGGAGCCAGGACAATGAGCTATCGACCTTATTGGCGTCGCCATCCGTGGCAGCGGAGAGCATTCGCTCTTATCACGGTCCCGTTTCTCCCTATTCTGCTGATCGCGACACTCATATGGGAAGAGCGGCATGAGCTTTCCAGTGATTTTAAAAACTACATTACAGAAATCTGGAGATGAGATGAACGCACAACAACGAGCTGCGATGCAGCAAGGAAAAGAAGCTCTGGAAATTGCCAAGATGCCCGAGGGCCGCGAGGCCTGGCAGGATGAGGCAATACTGGACATGCGCAAAGCCCTTGCGGCTCCAGCTCTGCCGCTTACCGCGCCAGTCACAGACGACGAAATCGACGCGGCATTTGAAGCACGCGCGTTAATCGGCGACGTGATCTCAGTCGCCGAAATGAAGCTGGCGCTGGAGGGCTTTGCTGCTGGACGGGCTGCATGGGTAGAGCCTGCGGTAGTGGAACAGACAAGGTGGATCAGCATTGACAAGCAATTGCCTGCCCCGGCAACGCCCGTGCTTGTGACGCGCGGCAAGAAGGTGCTGCGCGCCTGCCATGCGCCAAAGTTCACGCTGTCAGAGGATGCCTTTGGCGAATTCGAGCCGAAAGGCGAATATGACCCCGTCACGGACATGAGCTACTGGCCAGAAGGCTGGTATGAGTGGAACGAAAACGAGGAAACACACTGGGCGCTCGACTCTGCCCCCTCCCATTGGCAAGCCCTGCCAGCCCCTGCTGACGCCAAAGGCGGCAAGCCATGAACTGGCTGCCCAACGACGTTGCACGATGTCCCGGCGTGCTGACCGCCCCATTCATGCAGGGCAGCCAGCCGCGTGAGGTGGTCGCTCAATGTGCATCATGCTTGCGCCATACAGCACCAGCCAGTGGGGACCGTGTGCCATACATTATGCCGCCACCGTTTGACGGGGATTGCCCGAAGCGGATGGCCTGACCACCACAACAACACCCTGCCCGCCATCGCGGGCTTTTTTACGTCAGGATTACAAAATGACCACGGTTTTATGGAATTCCCAGGTCGGGCCGCGCTCCCGAGCAATGGGCGTCATCAAGCGGCAGCACTGCGACGCCCAGGGCATCGGCCCAGCCGCGCCAGTCAGCGGCGCAATCGCCTGCACGAAGTGCAAAGGCAACATCAAATTCACAGTGCAGGCCCGCAGCGGCCTCACCACCGGCCGGTGCTCGACTGCTGGCTGCCTTACCTGGAAAGAATCATGAGCGAAGAAGCCGTTATTGAACTGCGCCAGTTGCGTGAGGACGTGGCCGCGCTGATGGCATGCATGCTGCCCTACCTTTCAACCGATGAGATGTGCCGCCGCTACAGTTGCACCCCACGAACGCTCAATACAATGGAGCGTGATGGCCGGATTCCTTTCCGCAAAGCGGGAAGGTGGAATCGAACCGAGCTGATGGAGTGGGAATCAAAACTCACATAATTCTCCCATTTATCCAGTTTCTATAGCTACGAGATTCCGGCCCCGGGCACCAAATACCAAAAGCCGTTCCTGTTTAACCAGGGACGGCTTTTTTGTTGGCCACACGCCGTGGGTGGGCTTACACACCAACTCACGCAGTTAGCGGATACGGCCAGAGGCGCATCTTAGGTCAGGCCATCGAACGCCTCCGGGCGCAGACGAACATCGACGCCGTAGACCTACCAAGCATCAAAGCGACCAAACCCAAGTCACTGAAGAATCAGGTGGGTCGTCGATGTCAAGATATCTTTGGAAACCGGGGTTAGTGCGCCGGTACCCATAATGATTAAGCTGACATCAGCGCCAACATCCCCTGTGCTCTGAAAGTGCATGTGGCAAAACGATGCAGATTTGACTTGTTTGCGATTTCGCAAAGACCGTGTTTCGTGTGCCGCTTATCTTCATATCTCCTTAAAACAATTGGAGAATAAATCATGAAAACCGGTTCACATATTCAATGCGGCCTTTTCGAACAATTGGGGGCTAGATCTTTGCCAAGCGGCGTCAAGGATGAGACGCCGATTCAAGCATCCACAACGGCGGTTCAAGTAAAGAATGGAAATTTCATAACGAAGCGCTTGCAAGTTCTTCCTCTTCTTTTTGGTCTATTTTTCGCATTTACCGGTGGCGTGGTCAACGCGCAGACCGCTGGCGACAACGTCGCTGCGCCACTGTCGCGCGAGCAGGTCAAGAAGGAGCGCGACGACTTCTATAAAAGTCACCGATATGACGCAGCCACCGAGAACTGGGTTCTGAGGCCGGGCTTCGAGCCGCCCACTGGCACGATGTCACGGGCGGAGGTGAAAGCTGAGCGCGATGCGTTCTTAAAAACCAACAAATATGACGCAGTCACCGAGACTTGGGTGCCGGTGAAGGGGGAACCACGCGATCTGAGCAAGTTGACGCGCGCGCAAGTGCGCGCCGAGACTATGCAGTTCTATCGCGCGCACGAATGGGACGAAGCCACCAGTACTTGGGTCGCCAAGCCGCCGAAGCGCGCAAAGAAATAGTTGATCTTGCCGCCAGAAAAACTACGTCTTGGCTGAGGTAGATCCGGCGGCATTCCATCATCGGCATGCCGGTGCGCAGGGGGAAAGAAGTGGCTCCGTTTGTTTGAACAACTTTCCCCAATTTATAAGTGGACTCTGGGCGGGTTGGAGTGTGTGAAAGGACTGCATGCCATCGCACCATCAGTCATGACGTGTCCAAGGCGCAACCGATGGGGACACTGTTATAAATGACGGTACTTTTCAAAAAGTCATTCATAAAATCTGGCATCCATGCGGGCTATCGCCTGATTTTCGATTCCGGCCCCGCAAAATACCAAAAGCCGTTCCTGTTGAACCAGGGATGGCTTTTTTTGTGGGCCTCGCATGCGCCAGCCGCTCGCGCCTTCAGGCGCCAAGCAAACAGCCGTACTGTCAACGCCAACAAGCGTCAGGCCGCCACCCCAGTCACTGAAACGTCAGGTTAATCGTGATGGGCGTGGAGACATCCTCAACCGTTTTAGACACCGGGGTGATGACACCGTCAGTGGTGATTCTGTAGCGGTCTTGCTCGGTGCTGCCCAGCACCCCCGCTGGGTCGTAGATCTTGAACGTCAAATTCACAATCGCCGTATTGACGGCGTCGGGCCCGACCGCGTAACTGACATCTTCCCGGCCGGTTGGCGTCGTTTTGGTGCTGTTGGTGTAAGTGGTGACCGTACCAATAATTCCGCTGTCCCCGACCACCGCGGAGACCGGAATGACGGCCGGTGTCAGGTACACACCATAGTCACCACCGACGACATTGAAACCAAGTGGCGTGTAGTTCGTGTCGTAGTAAGAGGTCAGGGTGGCGGTCGTCGTGGCCTGCGTGCAGTTGGTGAGGCTGATGGTGACTGTACTGTCCGCCGAAAACCCCGGCGTCCCCTCAAAAATGGCACCCGGTTTGGCCGGCGCCACCATTTCGCTGGCAGTTCCGCTGCAAGTTCCAGAAACCGTGTAGGTTTTGGTGTACCCGTTCGCTACCAGTGTGCTGTAGGCGCTTTTCAACGGAAATGACGGTGTCGAAATTGAGCCGCTACTGCCCCCGCCACAGGCACTCAGCCCGAGCGCGATGCAAAGCCCCATGACTCCATAAAGTCGTTTCATATTTCCCCCTGTGATGAGAATCTCGCTCAAACGTCCAAAACACGGTGTTTTCGCCTTGAGATTAGCCATGGCAGCAGGTCAGGAACTTGCGAAAGATCATCAGGGAAGAAGAAACGCCAGCACTGTGCATTTTGCGGCTGGACCGAATCCATTGTCACCCCAGCCCGCCCCCTCAAGCGCGCAAACCGGACTCGACCGTCGGGTAGCGCAGCACCAGCTTCAGTTCCGTTTTCAGCCGCAGGTTGTCAAGCCGCCGCGACTCCCCCATGAAGCTCAGCAGCATCAGGGGCAGTTGCTCCTGCGCGGTGCTGCGCGGCAGTCGTGGCGGCCGCGGCAGCTGGTAAAGGTCGGCCGCCAAATCAAAGTAGTCACCCATCAACAACTGCGTGTCGTCGCTGACATGGGTAATGCGCTGGGGCTTGCCGCGCCACAGCGCCGCCAGACAGGCCCGTGCCAGGTCATCGGCATGGATGTGGTTGGTGTACACGTCATCTTCCTGGCGCAGCACCGGCGTGCCCTTGAGCAGCCGCCCGCGCGGCGTGCCGCCTTCGCGGTCGGGCGCGTAGATGCCCGGAATGCGCAGAATGTGTACCGGCGTGCCGCTGACGCGCCCGTACAGGCGCAGCTGGTGCTCTGCGTGCACGCGGCGCTGGGAACGCGGCGTGTTGGGATTGACGCGCCGCGTTTCGGGCACCCAGTCGCCCGCGCAGTCGCCATAGACGCCGCTGGTCGAGCCGTAGACCAGCGACTGCGGCGCGCTGCGCAGGCGCAGGGCCCGCAGCAACGCCAGGGTACGCGGGTCGCTGCGCCAGTCCGGGTTGTGGCTGGGCGGTGGCGCCAGATGCACCACGCGGGTTGCCAGTCCGGCGAGCCGGCGCAAGGTCGCCGGGTCATCCAGATTGCCTTGCAAGGGGGTGATGTGCTGCGCCCGCAGGGCGGGCGCACGCTCGGGCGAAGAGGTCAGCGCCATCAGCTTGACGCGGGACGGCAGGTGGCTGGCCACGCGCAAGCCCACATCGCCGCAGCCGACGATCAACACACGCGGCCTGCGGAAACGGGAAGGCAGCGCGCCAAGGGGGTTCAGGTTTGAGGGCAAAATTGGGGAATGCTGGAAAACCAGCCTAGTCGAGTAATTAAGACCCCAAGGATACCCACTATGAGCTTTAACGTGACCGTGCAACCCAGCGGCCGGACTTTTACCGCCCACGCCGACGAGCCGCTGCTGGCAGCAGCCATCCGCCAGGGCATTGGCCTGCCTTACGGCTGCAAGGACGGGGCCTGCGGAACCTGCAAATGCAAGAAGCTCGAAGGCACCGTGACCCACGGCGCGCATCAGCTCAAGGCCTTGTCGCCTGAGGAGGAAGCCAACGGTTTCATCCTGACTTGCTGCAGCATCGCGCACAGCGACGTGGTGATCGAATCGCGCCAGGTGACCGACGAGAGTGCCTTTCCCGTCAAGAAAATGCCGGTCCGCATCCACAGCCTTGCCAAGGTTTCGCATGACGTGATGGTGATTCGCCTGCAGCTGCCCGCCAGCGACGTGTTCAAGTACCACGCCGGCCAGTACGTGGAGTTTTTGCTGCGGGATGGCGACCGCCGCGCCTACTCCATGGCCAACGCACCGCATACCCAGGCCGACCAGCCCGGCGCCGAACTGCACATTCGCCACATGCCGGGCGGCAAGTTCACCGATCAGGTGTTTGGGACCATGAAGGAAAAAGACATTTTCCGGATTGAAGGGCCTTACGGCAGCTTCTTCCTGCGCGAAGACAGCGACAAGCCGCTGGTGCTGCTGGCCTCCGGCACGGGCTTTGCGCCCATCAAGGCGCTGATCGAGCACATGCAGTTCAAAGGCATCACGCGCCCCGCCGTGCTGTACTGGGGCGGCCGCCGCCCGGAAGATTTGTACATGAACGACTGGGTGCTGGCCAAAGTGGCCGAGATGCCGAATCTGCGCTACGTTCCGGTGATCTCCAACGCCTTGCCCGAAGACCATTGGGCAGGCCGGACCGGCTTTGTTCACAAAGCCGTGCTCGAAGACTTCCCCGACCTCTCGGCCCACCAGGTCTATGCCTGCGGCGCGCCGATCGTGGTGGAATCAGCCCGCGACGAGTACAGCGCGTTGGCGGGCTTGCCCGCTGAAGAGTTTTTTGCCGATTCGTTCACCACCGAGGCCGACAAGGCCCAGACGGCATAACGCGGGAGGGTTGTGGGCCGGCCTCACCGGAACGCCTGAAACCACGGCGGCTGACGCTTGCTGTTAAAGCGCCAGCCGCAAGCACGGGCCAAATTTGTATATCTTTTGTGCCTACAGCCCGATGGGGATGGGCACAAGAAGCTATTTAATTCATAGCGTTTTGGCTATTCGTGGCTAGCCGCCCGCAGGATCCCGTCCAGCCAAAAAACAAAGGCATCTTGCTATTAATTAAATAGCTACAAACACCCGCAGTAATTGGGCTACAGGCCTAAAAGACTTAAGACTACTCGCCCAGATAAGCCGCCCGAACGCGCGGATCGTTGAGCAACTCTTTCGCCTCGCCATTCATCGTGACGTTACCCGATTCCATGACATAGCCCCGGTTCGCAATGCCGAGCGCTCGGCTGGCGTTTTGCTCCACCAGCAGCACCGTCATGCCCAGCGCCGACACATCGCGCACAACTTCAAAAATCTTGTCCACCATGATCGGCGACAGTCCCATAGAGGGCTCATCGAGCAGCAGCACCTTGGGCCGGCTCATCAGCGCCCGGCCCATGGCGAGCATTTGCTGCTCGCCGCCGGACATGGTGCCGGCCAGCTGGTCCTTGCGCTCGCGCAGGCGCGGAAACAGCACAAACATCTTCTCGATGTCGGCGGCAATACCGGCTTTGTCGTTGCGAACATAGGCGCCCATCTGCAGGTTCTCGGTGATGGTCATGCGGGCGAACACCCCGCGGCCTTCGGGCACCATGGCCAGACCTTCCTTCACCAGGTCCCAGGCGCCACGGCCCTTGATGCTTTTTCCCATGTATTCGATGTCCCCGGCCAGCATCGGCAGCGAGCCGGTGATGGCTTTCATGGTGGTGGTTTTGCCGGCCCCGTTGGAGCCAATCAGCGTGACCAGTTCGCCCTCGTGGACTTCCAGGTCCACGCCCTTGACCGCCTGGATGCCGCCATAGGCCACCTGGAGGCCGGTCACTTTAAGAAGTGTGTTTGCCATGTTCTTGATTTCCTTCAATGACCGGTGCCCAGATAGGCGGTGATCACTTTTTCGTTTTTCTGCACATCGGCGGGCGCGCCTTCCGCAATCTGCTTGCCGTAGTCGAGCACGGTCACCCGGTCACACAAGCCCATGACCAGTTTCACGTCATGCTCGATCAGCAAGATGGTGCGGTTGTCCTTGCGGATCTGGTCAATCAGCTCGCGCAGCTGGACTTTTTCGGTGGCATTCATGCCGGCGGCCGGCTCGTCCAGCGCGATCAGCTGCGGGTCGGTCGCGAGCGCGCGGGCAATCTCCAGACGCCGCTGGTCGCCATAGCTCAGCGTACGGGCCTTGGCATGGGCGTACTTGCCGATGCCGACGTAATCAAGCAGCTCCTGGGAACGTGCAGCAATGGCCGCTTCTTCCCTTTTGAAGCCCGGCGTGCGGAAAACGGCGCCCAGCAGGCCCGACTTGGTGCGGATGTGGCGGCCCACCATCACGTTCTCAAGCGCCGTCATCTCGGCAAACAGGCGGATGTTCTGAAAGGTCCGTGCAATGCCGGCCTTGGCCACTTCATGCACCGCCGTGGGCTTGTAGGGCTTGCCGGCCAGCTCGAAGGTGCCGCTGTCAGGCGTATAAAGCCCGGTCAGCACATTGAAGAAGGTGGTCTTGCCGGCGCCGTTGGGGCCAATCAGGCCATAGACCTGGCCGCGCTGGATTTTGATGCCGACATCGCTGAGTGCCTGCAGGCCGCCAAAGCGTTTGGAAACACCCGAGACATTGAGAATGGTTTCGCTCATACCGTCTCCTTACGCTTTAACAGATTTGGCGAGCGACTTGCCGTGCTCTGGCGAAGGCCAGAGACCGCGCGGACGCATCAGCATGATGATGATCATGGCCAGCGCAATCAGCAATTGGCGAAGAATGGCCGAGTCGAGCCGGCCGTCGGTCATGGCCTGCAAGGGTCCGGCCACATGGCGCAACACCTCAGGCAGCGCGGCCAGCAGCAGCGCGCCCAGAATGACCCCGGGCAAATGGCCGATGCCGCCCAGCACCACCATGGCCACAATCATGATCGACTCCATCAGGCTGAAGGACTCGGGCGAGACAAAGCCCTGGAAGGCGGCGAACATCGAGCCCGACACACCACCGAACGTGGCGCCCATGCCGAAGGCCAGCAGCTTCATGTTGCGCGTATTGATGCCCATGGCCTTGGCGGCAATTTCGTCTTCGCGAACCGCCATCCAGGCGCGGCCGATACGGGAGTTTTCAAGCCGGTGGCAGATGACGACCGACACCAGCACCAGCGCCAGAAACAGGTAGTAGTACATCGAGACCGATGCGACCTCGAAGCCAAAAAACTCATGCGACTTGCCCAGATCGAAGCCGAAAAACTTGATGGAGTCGATCTGGTTGATGCCCTTGGGTCCGTTGGTCAGGTTGATCGGGCGGTCCAGGTTGTTCAGGAACACCCGGATGATTTCGCCAAAACCCAGCGTGACGATGGCCAGGTAGTCACCACGCAGCTTGAGCGTGGGCGCGCCCAGCATGATGCCGAACAGCCCGGCCAGCGCGGCAGCGGCCGGAATGATGGCCCAGATCGGCAGATGCAGCCCATTCGGAAAACTCGCGGCAATCCACGGAAAAGCCTCGGCCAGATGAGGTGAGCCGAGCAGCGCAAACAGATAGGCGCCGACTGCAAAAAAGGCCACGTAGCCGAGGTCCAGCAGACCGGCATAGCCGACCACAATATTGAGCCCGAGCGCCAGCAGCACATAGAGCAGCGCCATGTCCAGAATGCGCACCCAGGCGTTGCCGCCTTGCTGCAGCACCAGCGGCAGCACCAGCAAGGCAACGGCCATGATCAGGAACGTGAGTGGTTTTTTGGGTTTCATCAGAATTTCTCCTTCTCTCTTAGCTTGGTATTGGCGTGGACAGCGGGACTAGGCCCGGTCCGCCACACGTTCACCCAGCAAACCCGAAGGCCTGAGCGTCAGCACAAAAATCAGCACAATAAAGGCAAAAATATCGGAATACTGGCTGCCCAGCACGCCGCCCGTCAGCGGACCGATGTAGCCCGCGCCTATGGACTCGATCAGTCCGAGCAAAATGCCGCCCAGCACGGCCCCGCCCAGGTTGCCAATGCCGCCAAATACGGCAGCCGTGAAGGCCTTGAGGCCCGGCAAAAATCCCATGGTGTGCTGCACCGTGCCGTAGTTGGAGGCGTACATCACGCCCGCCAGCGCGGCCAGGATGGCGCCAATGATGAAGGTGGCCGAAATCACGGTGTCGGGCCGCACGCCCATCAGCGCGGCAACGCGCGGGTTCTCGGCGGTGGCCCGCATGGCGCGGCCCAGTTTGGTGTAGTGCACCAGCCACATCAGCACCGACAGCGAAACCGCCGTGGCGCCCAATATGAAGATCTGAGTCACCGTGATGACGGCACCGGCGATCTGCAGCGGCTCGGCCGGCAACAGCGTGGGATACGGCTTGTAGTTGGGCTTCCAGATGATCATGGCCAGCGTCTGCAGCAGCAGCGACATACCGATGGCGGTGATCAGCGGCGCCAGTTTGGGGGAGTTGCGCAGCGGTCGGTAGGCGACTTTTTCAATCGCGAAATTCAGCGCGCCGCACACCACAAAGGCGATCAGCAGGGATATCAGCAAAATCAGCCAGCCCGGTGTGCCCGGCATGGATTCCAGCATCCAGCCGATGATGGTCCAGCTGGTGAGCGCCCCCACCATCAAGACCTCGCCATGGGCAAAATTAATCAAATTGATGATGCCGTACACCATGGTGTAGCCCAGGGCTATCAGGGCATACATGCTGCCCAGCACCAGACCGTTGATGATCTGCTGTAGCAATACTTCCATAACTCACTCTCCGGTTTGATTGAAATTGCCAACTCCGCCTGGCGACCGCCAAGCCCCGGGATCACCGGGAAATAGCGTGAGCTAACAAAAAGCCCGCCGATCAAAGCCAGATAACTGGCGAACGTGGCGAGCTGATTCGCGAATTGTAGCCACGCACAACTAGCGAGAATCGGGCCAAGGGAGCGGTTTTCGCGGGGTTTACCCTTGAGAAATCTGATTTCCCGGCTGGAATCAGGCTTTATCAGCAGGATTTTGTTTTTATTAGTTTTTCTTATTGTTTTTTGACTTCAACTCATTCAACTTATCAGAAATTTTGATCTCCAGACCCCGGTTGACCGGCCGGTAAAACCCGGGCGCGGCCATGCCTTGCGGGAAATAGTTCTCGCCCGCCGCGAAACCATCTTCCTCGTCGTGGGCGTAGCGGTAGTCTTTACCGTAGTCGAGTTCTTTCATGAGCTTTGTGGGTGCGTTGCGCAAATGCAGGGGCACCGGGCGCGTGCCGTCCTTCTTGATGAAAGCCTTGGCCTCGTTGAAAGCCTTGTAGACGGCGTTGGGCTTGGGCGCCACCGCCAGATAGACCACGCACTGCGCCAGCGCCAGCTCCCCTTCGGGCGAACCCAGGCGTTCATAGACCTCGGCCGCATCGAGCGCCAGCCGCAGCGCACGCGGGTCAGCCAGCCCGATGTCTTCACTGGCCATGCGGATCAGGCGGCGCGCCATGTAGCGCGGCTCGGCACCGCCGTCGAGCATGCGCATGAACCAGTACAGGGCAGCGTCGGGGTCGGAACCGCGCACGGATTTGTGCAGCGCCGAAATGGTGTCGTAGAACTGCTCGCCGCCTTTGTCGTAACGGCGCAGTTGCTGGCCCAGCACCTTGAGCAGCCAGGCGTCGTTCACCTCCGTGATGCGCTCGCTGCGCGCTGCCACGCTGAGGGATTCGAGGGTGTTGAGCAGGCGCCGGGCATCGCCGTCGGCATAGGCGACCAGCCGGTTGACCGCTTCATCCGCTATGGTTTCAATAGCTGGAAGCGCCCGTTCCTCAAGGACCTTGGCTATTATTTCCTTAAGATCGTCGTCGGACAGCGGTTGCAGCACATACACTACCGCGCGCGACAGCAGGGCCGAATTCACCTCGAACGAGGGGTTTTCGGTGGTGGCGCCAATAAAGGTGAACAGGCCGCTTTCCACATGCGGCAAAAAAGCGTCCTGCTGGCTTTTGTTGAAGCGGTGTACTTCATCCACAAACACGATGGTGCGCTTGCCGCTCTGCCCTTGCCAGATCGTCGCCTGCTCGACCGCTTCGCGAATGTCCTTGACGCCGCCCAGCACGGCTGAAATGGTGATGAAATGCGCATCAAAACTGCTGGCCATCAGGCGGGCGATGGTGGTTTTCCCAACGCCGGGCGGGCCCCACAAAATGCAGCTGTGCGGCTGGCCGGACTCAAACGCGATGCGCAGCGGCATGCCTTCGCCCAGCAAATGCTGCTGGCCGATGACTTCGCCCAGGTTTTGGGGACGAAGCCGCTCGGCCAGGGGTGAATGCGATGCGGGGGTCGCCATGGGGTCCTTGCGCTGCGCCATCACGCAGCGTCAGACCGGAGCAGCCCAGCCATCGTCACTGCCTGATCACATCCGCCCCCATGGGCGGCTTGAACTGGAAGGTGCTGGACGGCAGGCTGGGGTTGACCTGCACGTTGCTGAAACTCAGCAGCGAGCGCTGGCCAAAGCTGTCAAGGATTTCCAGCGCCGCCAGCTCAGCGGGCGCTGCGGCGGACTTGCCTCCGGCCTGGCCCGTGCGAAAGCCCACGCGCACGGTCTGCAACTGGCCGTCTTTGGCCTTGGGCGTGGCCACCACCCATTGCAGGCCGTCCTTCTCGGGTGCGGCGGCCAGCGTGAAATCGGCCTGCAGGGCACGCAGATCGGGGGCGGACGCAATCAGGGCGGCGGGCGTGGAGCCCAGCACGCTGGCCTGCTTGCGCGCAGTGACCTGATTCAGATCCACGTCATGCAGCCACAGCGTCTGGCCGTCGGCCACGATGCTTTGCTCAAAGGGCTTTTGGTAAATAAACTTGAAGCGGTTAGGCCGGGAAAACTCGAAGGTTCCGCTTGATTTCTTGCTGCGGGCGGTCTGGCCTTCTTTGGCTGGCGCCGTCACCACCTGGGTAAAGTCAGCGCGGCCACTGCTCACGGTCTTCACGAAGGTTTCCAGGCTCTCAAGGCCATCAGCCCTTGCAGACAGGGAACAAGCAGCTATTAAAAAAGTAGCAAATAAAGGCTTCAACAGGAGTTTCATCAGATTCATTCTGCCCGTGCGGGCACCAAAATTTCACGCTGGCCGCTGCCACTCATGGCGCTGACCAGTCCGGCGTTTTCCATCTCTTCCACCAGGCGCGCGGCACGGTTGTAGCCAATCTTGAGGTGGCGCTGCACCAGCGAAATGCTGGCCCTGCGGTTCTTGAGCACCACTTCCACGGCCTGGTCGTACATCGGGTCTTTCTCGCCGCCGCCGCTGCCATCAGCCGCCACGTCGCCGCCCTCGCCCTCTACCGTGCCGCCTTCCAGCACGCCGTCAATGTAGTTAGGTGCACCCTGCTGCTTGAGGTAAGCAACCACCCGGTGCACTTCATCATCACTGACAAACGCACCATGCACCCGAATTGGAAAGCCTGTACCACTCGGCATGTAAAGCATGTCACCCATGCCTAACAAAGCCTCGGCGCCCATCTGGTCAAGAATGGTGCGGCTGTCAATCTTGCTGCTGACCTGGAACGACAGGCGCGTCGGGATGTTGGCCTTGATCAGGCCGGTGATCACATCGACGCTGGGGCGCTGCGTGGCCAGCACCAGGTGAATGCCGGCGGCGCGGGCTTTTTGCGCCAGCCGCGCAATCAGCTCTTCAATCTTCTTGCCCACCACCATCATCAGGTCGGCCAGCTCGTCAATCACCACCACGATGTAGGGCAGACGTTCCAGGGGCTCGGGCTGCTCGGGCGTCAGGCTGAAGGGGTTGTAGATGAATTCGCCGCTGGCCTTGGCTTCGTCAAGCTTGACGTTGTAGCCGGCCAGGTTGCGCACGCCCAGCTTGCTCATCAGCTTGTAGCGTTTTTCCATTTCGGCCACGCACCAGTTCAGGCCATGGGCAGCCTGCCGCATGTCCGTCACCACCGGGGCCAGCAGGTGCGGAATGCCTTCGTAGACGCTCATCTCCAGCATCTTGGGGTCGATCAGCAGCAGCCGCACATCGCGCGCATCGGCCTTGTAAAGCAGGCTCAAAATCATGGCATTGATGCCGACCGACTTGCCCGAGCCGGTGGTGCCGGCCACCAGGCAGTGCGGCATTTTGGCCAGGTCGGCCACCACGGCATGGCCGGCAATGTCTTTGCCCAGACCGATCGTGAGCATCGATTTGGCTTCGTTGTAGGCTTGGGATCCCAGAATCTCGCTGAGCCTGATCGACTGACGCTTGGCGTTGGGCAACTCGAGCGCCATGTAGTTTTTGCCAGGAATCGTCTCGATCACGCGGATAGACACCAGACTCAGGGCGCGGGCCAGGTCTTTGGCCAGGCTGACCACCTGCGAGCCCTTGACACCCGTGGCGGGCTCGATTTCGTAGCGGGTAATCACCGGGCCAGGGGCGGCGGCCACCACGCGCACTTCAACACCAAAGTCCTTGAGCTTTTTCTCGATCAGCCGGGACGTCATTTCCAGCGTCTCGGGCGCCACGCTTTCCTGCTTGAGCAAGGCGCCATCGAGCAAGTTCACCTGTGGCAGTTTGGAGTCCGGCATGTCGCTAAACAGCGGCTTTTGCCGCTCCTTGACGACGCGCGGACTTTTGGGGATATCGGCCAGCGCGGGCTCGATCAACACCGGAACCGGGTGATGCTCTTCAATGTCAATGCGCTCGTCCGTCAGGGTTTCTTCACGCTCGCGCGCAGCCAGTTTGCCAAGCGCCAGATCTTCGGCAATTTCGCGCTTTTCACGGCGCGATTCGACCAGGTTGTCGATCCAGGCGCCCAGCGCCAGGGCCACGCGGGCCCACGAAAAATCAAACACACTGGACACCGCAAGAACGCCCAGGGTGATAAAGACCAGGCCAGAACCGGCAAAACCCAGCCACTTGACGCTCAAGGTGCCGACCAGGTAACCCAGCACGCCGCCGGCATGGCCAGGCAGCCTGAACTCAAAACGGTAAAGGCGCGACCACTCCAGCGCCGCGCTGGCGACCAGCAGCAGCAGCAGGCCCAGCCAGAACTTGATGCGACGAGCCCGCTGCGAGCCTTCAAGCGCCCGTGGCTGGCCGCGCAGCCCGCGCGCCACCGATGACAGCCAGACCTGGCCACCCACAACCCATGCCCACCAGACAGAAAAGCCGAGCAAAAAATAACTGGCATCAGCCAGCCAGGCGCCCAGACGACCGCCCCAGTTTCGGGCGGCAAGCTGCGCGCCGCTCACGCCCCCTCCACTGCCGGAGGTTGACCAGGCCGCATCCTGCGGCGAATAGCTGAGCAGGGCCGCCAGCCAGAAAATCAGGCCGAGCAGCCCCAAAATCAGGCTCACTTCGTGGGCAAAACGTTTGACGCCGGCGGGCGCGCCCGTCGCAGGGGAATTTCTGGAGTTCAGGGTGTCGAGTGAGTAAGTCATAAACCGGCTCAGAGCTTACCGCAGTTGGCAAGGGCTGAAGGTCAGACGGGTGTCAAACAGGGAGCGGCGGCAGTCAACCCATCGCCTGGAGGCGTTCCCTGACCAGCATCGCGCCGTCAGGGCGGGTTTCAATGAATCCGCGCCCCTCAAGGTCCTTCATCACCCGGCTGACCATCTCGCGTGAAGCGCCGACCATCTTGGCCAGATCCTGACGCGACACCTTGTCGCGGATCACGGCGTTACCTTCGCCGTCGTCGCTGGCAAACTCCAGCAGCGCGCGGGCAACGCGGCCATAAACGTCCATCAGTGCCAGGGATTCAATCTGGCGATCGGCATAGCGCAGGCGCTGCACCAGTCCCTTGAGCAAGGCATAGGCCATGGAACTGTTCTCGGGCAGACAGCGCGCGAACTCCAGCCGTCCAAGAATCAGGACGTCGGTTTGAATCTCTGCGCGCACTGTGGCCGAATGGGGTTCGTTGTCGATCAGACTCATCTCGCCCACATAGTCGCCGGGGCGCAGGGTCGCCAGAATGACCTCGCGGCCGCGGTCGTCACTGGTCAGGACGCGCGCCCGCCCCGTGAGGATGATGGACAGGGCATCGGATTTTTTATTCTGCTCCACGATCGGCTCGCCCCGCTTGAAACGGCGTTTAAGCACCGCGTCGGCCACGGACGCAGCCTGGCTGGCCGTCAGTACGGAAAAAAGAGGTACGCGGCGAATCAATTCGAGGTTGGACACCATCGTCGTCATATCAGCTTTCTCCAAACCTCAGCGCCTACGGCAGGTCGCATGAGTTCTTACAATGGTCTTCAACTTGCAAAAATGCAGTCAAGGTTTTACCTCCAACTGCATTCGCGCGCTCCGACTCTACCTGAGTTCTAAAGCTTTCCCAACGGGTCTTTCATCATGAAACATTCCAAAGTTCTCATCCTTGGCTCAGGCCCTGCGGGCTACACCGCAGCAATTTATGCGGCGCGTGCCAACCTTAACCCGGTGCTGATCACCGGCATCGCGCAAGGCGGCCAGCTCATGACCACCACCGATGTCGACAACTGGCCAGCCGACGTTGATGGCGTGCAGGGGCCCGAACTGATGCAGCGTTTTATGGCGCACGCCGAGCGCTTCAAGACCGAAATCATCCTTGACCACATCAACCAGGTTGATTTTAGCCAGCGCCCCTTCACGCTGACGGGTGACAACGACACCTATACCTGCGACGCCCTGATCCTTGCCACCGGTGCTTCTGCCAAATACCTGGGACTGGAATCGGAAACCGCCTTCATGGGCCGCGGCGTTTCCGGTTGCGCCACCTGCGACGGATTCTTTTACAGGGGCCAGGAAGTCTGCGTCGTGGGTGGCGGCAATACGGCGGTGGAAGAAGCGCTGTACTTGTCCAACATTGCCAGCAAAGTCACGCTGGTGCACCGCCGCGACAAATTCAAGGCCGAACCCATCCTGATCGACAAACTGCATGAAAAAGTGGCGACAGGCAAGATTGAGCTCAAACTGCACCACACCCTGGACGAAGTGCTGGGCGACGCTTCGGGCGTGACCGGCGTGCGACTGCGAAGCACCGAACACGACGCCACGCAAGACATCGCGCTCAAGGGCTGTTTCATCGCCATTGGCCACCAGCCCAACACGGCTATTTTTGCCGGTCAGCTGGAGATGAAAGACGGCTACATCATCACCAAAACCGGTCTCCAGGGCTTCGCCACCATGACCAGCGTACCGGGCGTATTCGCCGCTGGCGACGTGCAGGACCACGTTTACCGCCAGGCCATCACCAGCGCAGGCACGGGCTGCATGGCCGCACTGGATGCCCAGCGGTTTCTGGACCAAAGCGCCTGAAGACGGCTCCCAGACAACAGTGCGGGCCATCATTTCCTTTGGCGACGCTTCAGGGGCCCGTCAACGGGGTGTTTTTGGATATTTTTGATTTCGGGCTATAATTTATGGCTTAGCTGAGCATTCGTAGGGTCTGTCCAGCACGGATATCTTGAATTCCAGCATCCTATTTCTAATTTTTTACGGAGAGTGCGCTCATGGCACGCGTCTGTCAGGTAACGGGCAAAGGCCCGATGGTGGGAAACAATGTTTCTCACGCAAACAACAAAACCAAGCGCCGGTTCATGCCTAACCTGCAGTACCGCCGCTTTTGGGTCGAGAGTGAAAACCGCTGGGTGCGCTTGCGCATCACTGCAGCTGGTTTGCGCTTGATTGATAAAAAAGGCATTGACGCGATCCTGGTGGATCTTCGTGCCCGCGGTGAAGTCTAAGGAGAACCATCATGGCAAAAGGCGGACGCGAAAAAATCAAGCTGGAATCCACAGCTGGCACCGGTCACTTCTACACGACCGACAAAAACAAGAAAACCACACCTGAAAAAATGCTGATCATGAAATTTGATCCGAAAGTTCGTAAGCATGTGGAATACAAGGAAATCAAACTGAAGTAATTCAGATTGATGCCTGCGGCGCCCCAGGGTGCTGCTCAAAAAACCCGCTGGTGACAGCGGGTTTTTTTATGCCTGCTCGACCTTGATGCAGCGGCCTTCGATCAATC
>NZ_JAUXNA010000237.1 GCF_030682935.1 Polaromonas sp. | reverse complement strand
GCAGGCCAGTTCGCGGTCTGGCAGCACCAGGCCGTGGCTGGGGGCGGCCTCCACCATGCGGCGCAAAAACTCGGTGCCGATCTGGTGGCCCAGCCCGCGCGAGCCGCAGTGGATCATCAGCACGACATCACCCAGGTGCAGGCCGTAGGCAGCGGCAATGGTGTCGTCGTACACCGCAGTGACCTCCTGCACCTCCAGGTAATGGTTGCCGCTGCCCAGCGTGCCCATCTCTTCGCGCTGGCGCTTCTTGGCCTGCTCCGAGACGTATTTGGGTTTGGCGTGCAGCATCTGGCCCTGCTCTTCGACACGTTCGAGGTCGGCGCTGGTGCCCCAGCCACGCCCGACCGCCCACTTCGCGCCACCGCTGAGCATGGCCTCCATCTGCGTGCTGCTCAGCCGGATCGAGCCGGTGCTGCCGACGCCGGCCGGGATGCGCTCGAACAGCGTGTCGGCCAGCGCTTGCTGCACGGCCATGATGTGTTCGCGGCGCAGCCCGGTATGCAGGCAGCGCACGCCGCACGAGACGTCAAAGCCCACACCGCCGGCCGAGACCACGCCCCCGGCATCGGCGTCGAAGGCAGCAACCCCGCCGATCGGAAAGCCGTAGCCCCAGTGGGCGTCGGGCATCACGTACGAGGCCCCCACGATGCCCGGCAGCATGGCCACGTTGACCGCCTGCTCGTAGACCTTGTGGTCCATCGCGCGCACGAGCTCCTTGCTGGCATAGATGATGGCCGGCACGCGCATCTTGCCCTGGGCCGGGATCTCCCAGGCACAGGGGCCGTGTTGTGTCAAAAGGTTCAGGTCCATGGCTCAGACATCCACGACGGTTTGCGCCAGCCAGCCGCCTTCGACCGGTGCGACGCGCAAGGCGGTGTAGGTGGCGCCCTTGACCTCCACCGCCGGCTGGTGGCGCTGCACCGAGGTGGATTCGCCGGTCGCCTGCGCGTCCAGGCGCGTGCCGTCGAGTTCGACATGAAAGCGGCCAAACAGCATGCGCCGCACCGCCATCTCGTAAATGAGTGCATTGAGCCAGTCGGCCAGCAGCAGCTCGTCGTCCGGCGCCTCGCAGCGGATGTGCACGGTGCCCACGGCGGCCACGCGCTGCGGGTCGGTGACCACGGCCGTCAGCGCCAGGGCGGCCTGCTCAAAGGCGCCGGCCTTGGTCGCGCCTATGCCGCGTACGCCGATGTCGGCGCCATGCTCGAAGTGTTCCCAGTGGTTGTTCATGGCTGTGGTGTCGGGCGCCTGCGGTCCGTGCCCCAAATATTCATTTATGCGCCTGCAGGTCGATCGGGCATTTGACAATCCGCAAACGCGGCGTCATCTCCATGCTGTTTGTTTGCGTGTTGTCGGCAGCGGTAAGGCCGGCATCGCTGAACAACAGCCGGATTGATCTTCGTCAAGCCAGGTCTGGCTGCTTCTTCAACAATGTTCTGGGACGTCTGTGGCTGTGGCGTCCGCGGCCCCCGGGGTCTGCCAGCCATCCCTGATGGAGTTGAACGATGCTGCTTTTTTCGCTTGATTTCGATGCCACTTTTGCGCAGGCACTGGCTGCCGGTCTGGGCGTGCCGCTGGCGCCCCACGAGGACCGCAGCTTCGAGGACGGGGAGCACAAGCTCAGGCCCTTGCTGGACCCGCGTGGCCGCGATGCTTACGTGGTCGCCAGCCTGCACGGGGGCCCCGTGGACAGTCCGCACGACAAGCTTTGCCACCTGCTGATGTTCATTGCCACCTTGCGCGAACACGGCGCGGCGCGGGTGACGGCGGTGGTGCCCTATCTGGCCTATGCCCGCAAGGACCGGCAAACCAAGCCTTTCGATCCGGTCACGCTGCGGTATGTGGCGCAGCTGTTCGAGGCGGTCGGCACGTCGCAGCTGATGGTACTGGAGGCCCACAACGTGGCGGCGTTCCAGAACGCTTTTCGCTGCACCACCCTGCATCTTGAAGCGCACCGCGCTTTTGACGGCTGGGTAGCCGAACTGGCCGGCGACCGGGCGCTGGCAGTGGCATCGCCCGACCCCGGTGGCGTGAAGCGGGCGCAGCTGTGGCGCGAGTCGCTCGCGCAAACGCTGATGCGGTCCGTGGGCTTTGCGATGGTTGACAAGCGCCGCAGTGCGGGCGTGGTCAGCAGTGACAACCTGGTGGCTGGTGACGTGGACGGCATGACGGTACTGCTGCTCGACGACCTGATTGCCAGTGGCGACACCATGAAGCGCGCGGCCGTGGCGCTGCGTCGGGCCGGCGCGCGGGAGGTGTTCGCGTTCGCGGCGCACGGCCTCTTTACCGGTCCGGCGGGCGAGGTGCTGGGGGATGGCAGCCTGGCGCAAATCGTGG
Organism: Polaromonas sp.; assembly: GCF_030682935.1. Lineage (GTDB taxonomy): Bacteria > Pseudomonadota > Gammaproteobacteria > Burkholderiales > Burkholderiaceae_C > Polaromonas. The sequence continues at coordinate 20,069 of NZ_JAUXNA010000237.1, read as the reverse complement.
TGACCGACAGCGTTCCGCCCTTTCGCCTGCCAGCGACCGCAGCAGTGAGCAACAAGCTGCGCGTGGTCTCCGCTGCGCCGCTGTTTGCCGAGGCCATCAGGGCGACCCATGCGGCAGGGGCGCGCTGAGAGGTTTGTGTTTTTCCAGGTGGGTCAGCGCGTCCAGCGCCGCCAGGGCGCAGGCGATGTAGCGACTCGCCAGCGGCGGCCATTTCTCGGGCGTGCGGGGTTGCGGGTCAAGCAGATGCGCCATGCAAAGGCGGGCACGCACCAGGGCGCGATAAGCGGTGTACAGGTGCAGCAGGGCCGGTGGTGGCGGGTCGCCCAGCGCGGCAGCGCAGCCTGATACGAGGCGCGGGCCAATCCACGGCGCACCCACCAGGCCGCATTCCAGGCTGAGGTAGGCCATTTCATCAAAGGGATCGACCTGGCGCAGCTGCGGGTTGAACTCGAGGCAGTCAATCACCACCGGGGGCTGGAGCAGGCAGACATGTTCGGGGCGCAGGTCACCGTGCCCGTCGAGCACGCGCTTGCGGGACGCACGGTCGCGCAGCAGATCGGCGCCCTGCGCCAGCGCCAGGTCAAGCCGGTCAATCGCCAGCGCGGCATCACGCAGCCGGAACTGCGGCCGCAGCAAGACCTCGCGGTTGGCGGCCTGTCCGTACTGAAAACGGGCCAGGTAGTCGTTCGGGCTCAGGGCGACCGCAGGGACCGTGCGGTAAAACGCGCCCAGCACCGTAACCAGCGCGTCAATATCCGCTGGCGTGACGCCCCCCTGCGCGATCAACTGGTGAAGCATTCGGTTGGCGGGCAGCCGCTGCATGCACACCAGCCAGTCAACCGTCTCGCCGGCGGGCAACTGCAGGCGCGCTTCAGGAAGCAGCGAAAAAGAGCCCTCACGCCACTGCAGCGCCATCAGACCCAGGTAGACGCCGGGGGCCAGTCGCCTGTTTAGCCTGACTTCTTCCCGGCAGTAGAACTCACGCGCCTTGAGGGTGGTGAAATCAAGGAATGGAAAGCGCACCGGTTTTTTGAGCTTGTAGACCCGCTCGCCCACCAGGAACACCCAGGACATATGGGTTTCGATGCACACCGGGCCTTGCCCGGATTCGCCATAGGCCTCGGCCGTTTGCAGAAATTTCAGCTTGGCGTCGAAGTCCGGCATGTGCAAACAACCCTTAAAACAGACCCGCCAGCCTTTTGAGGGGCTGGCGGTGGTGGCGAGGACCCCGGGTCAGTTTGTCAGGCTGACACGTCTGGGGACGTCCTCATCCGTTCCGATGTAGCACATCAGAACTTGGCTCAATTGCTTGAACCCCCCAACTCCATGTCCCGCAAGCCTCGCCTGAGCGAAGTTCGCGAGGCACGACTTCAATGTAGTTGCTGACGCACTGAATGTCCTTGCGAAATCTCAACCCGATTTGAAAAGAATGCGATTTTTCGGACGGGGTGAACGCTGCGCTGCCTGTTTTTTTGGCCTGTCATCCCGTCAGCTGGTAATGCCTTCGCTGCTCAGGTGCAGCACCCGGTCGGCCCGGCTTGCGGCCGCTTGCGAATGGGTCACCAGCACGAGCGCGGCGCCGTGTTCGCGCGTCTGTCCGACCAGCGCGTCCATCACTTTCGCGGCGGTGGCCAGGTCCAGGTTGCCGGTCGGCTCGTCGGCCAGCAGCAAGCCGGGGCGGTGCACCAGCGCTCGGGCAATCGCCACGCGCTGCAGCTGTCCGCCGCTCAGTTGCTGCGGCAGGCGACGGCCCAAGCCGCTCAGGCCGACGGCGTCAAGCATGGCCTGTACCCGCTGGTCGTCGTGCTGGCCGATCAGCAGCAAGGGCAGCCCTACGTTTTGCGCCACATCGAGGTGCGGTAACACGTGAAAAGCCTGAAACACAAAGCCGACCTGGCGGCGGCGCAGCAGCGCGCGCTGGTCGTCGGACATCGTGCCCAGGTCCGCCCCGTTCAGCGTGATGCTGCCTTCATCCCAGCTGTCCAGCCCTGCCATGCAGTTGAGCAGCGTGGATTTGCCCACGCCCGATTCGCCGACGATGGCGACAAACTCGCCGGGCGCGACCTGCAGCGACACCTGGCTGAACACGGCGGTGTCGCCGTAGTGCTTGCCCAGGTTGCTGATTTTCAGGCTCATCAAAAGCTTTCCATCTGCGTCTTCACGAGCGCCAGCACCTGCTGCAGCGCGTCGGGCGCATCGCAGGCCACCACGCGGCGCTGTGGCATGGCGCGCAGCCAGGTGATCTGGCGCTTGGCCAGCTGGCGTGTGGCAATAGTGCCTTTTTCGCGCAGCTCGGCCATGGGGCTGGTGCCGTCCAGTGCCTCCCAGGCCTGCCGGTAGCCCACGCAGCGCATCGACGGCAAATCGGGTGTCAGGTCAGCGCGCGCGCGCAGGGCCCTGACTTCGTCCAGAAAACCGGCGGCCAGCATCATGTCAAAGCGCTCGGCAATCCGGCCATGGAGCCAGCCGCGGTCGCTGGGTTCCAGGGAAATAAGGGTTGTGGCGCCCGTCTGTTCTGCTTGAGTAGCTATGTTTTCAGTAGCGTTTCGCTGATGAAAGAACGACAGCGGCTGGCCGGATACCCGAAACACTTCGAGCGCCCGCGAGATGCGCTGCGAGTCGTTGGGCGCCAGCCGCGCGGCTGTGATGGGGTCAACCCGGGCCAGCTCGGCATGCAGCGCGGGCCAGCCCTTTTCAAGGGCTTCACCCGCCAGCACGGTGCGCACCGCCGGGTCGGCCGCGGGCATGTCGTCCAGGCCGTCAAACAGCGCCTTGAAGTACAGCATGGTGCCACCCACCAGCAGCGGCAGCTTGCCGCGCGCGTGGATGTCGGCGATCAGTTTCTGGGTGTCCCGTACAAACTCGGCCGCGCTGTAGGCCTGCAGCGGGTCGCGAATGTCGATCAGGTGATGCTTTACTGCGGCCAGTTCATCGGCGCTTGGCTTGGCCGTGCCAATGTCCATGCCGCGGTAGACCAGCGCGGAGTCGACGCTGATGATCTCGACCGGGTACTGCGCGGCAATCGCCAGGGCGGCGGCGGTTTTGCCGGCCGCCGTTGGGCCTGCCAAGGAAAGGTATTGGAGCCCCACGCTTGGCGTGAAATCAGGCTGGTGCGGTGTGGCGGGCATGAATCTGAGCGTATCAGATTCATGCCGGTCCACGCCCGGCGGCGGGCAGGGTCAGACCACGCCCTGCGCCAGCATGGCGTCGGCCACCTTGACGAAGCCGGCCAGGTTGGCGCCGTCGACGTAGCTGAGTGTGCCGTCTTCGCGGCGGCCGTATTGCAGGCAGGCGCTGTGGATGTCCTGCATGATCTGCAGCAGGCGCGCATCGACCTCGTCGTGTGACCAGGACAGGCGCATCGCGTTCTGGCTCATTTCCAGACCCGAAGTTGCTACGCCGCCCGCGTTGCTGGCCTTGCCCGGTGCGTACAGCACGCCATTGCCTTCGAACACCCGCACGGCGTCGAGCGTTGAGGGCATGTTGGCGCCCTCGGCCACGCACAGCACGCCATTTTTCACGAGCGTGGCGGCGTCTTCCGCGTTGAGTTCGTTCTGCGTCGCGCAGGGCAGGGCCACATCGACCGGCACCTGCCAGGGCCGCGCGCCGGCGTGAAATACCGCGCCGGTGCGCTGGGCGTAGTCGTTGACCCGGCCGTACAGGTGGTTTTTGACCTCCATCAGTTCGGCCAGCTTTTCGGTGGTGAAGCCGTCCTCGTCGACGATGGTGCCGCTGGAGTCGGATACCGTGATGACCTTGGCGCCCAGCGCCATGGCTTTTTCAACGGCGTACTGGGCCACGTTGCCTGAGCCCGAGATGCTCACGCGCAGGCCGTCGAGGGAACGGCCTTTTTGCTTGAGCATTTCCTGGGCAAAGTAAACCGTGCCGTAACCGGTGGCTTCAGGGCGCATCAGCGAGCCGCCAAAGCTCATCCCCTTGCCGGTGAACACACAGTCAGCGCGGTTGCTGAGCTTTTTGTACATGCCGGCCATGAAACCGACTTCGCGGCCGCCCACGCCGATGTCACCGGCCGGCACGTCGGTGTCCGAACCCACATGGCGGAACAACTCGCTGACGAATGCCTGGCAAAAGCGCATCACTTCCATCGGGCTCTTGCCCTTGGGGTCAAAGTCCGAGCCACCCTTGCCGCCGCCCATGGGCAGGGTGGTCAGCGCATTCTTGAACGTTTGCTCGAACGCCAGGAATTTCAGGATCGACAGGTTGACCGAGGGGTGAAAGCGCAGGCCGCCCTTGTACGGGCCAATGGCCGAACTGTGCTGGATGCGGTAGCCGCGGTTGACCCGCACATCGCCGTGGTCGTCGACCCATGAAACGCGGAACATGATGGTGCGCTCGGGCTCGATCAGGCGGTCGAGCAGGCCGTGTTCGGCGTATTTGGGATGTTTTTCAATGTAGGGCCAGAGGCTCTCCATCACCTCGGTTGTGGCCTGAATGAATTCCGGCTGGCCCGGGTTGCGGGCGGCTACATGGCTTAAAAAGCTTTCCAGTGATTTGTACTTCATTTGCGAAATTCCTCAAAATGGTGCATAAACTGACACGGAAAGAACATATTGCCGCCTAAGTGCACTATTTTAGGGAATGTGGAAAGGGGTTTTGCTGGATTTGATCCGCTTGCACCAAATAAATGCACTTTTAGAGGGCGCATGGCTGCACACACACACACGGGCCGGCGGCGCTGGCAGTGATGGCCCGCAGCGCGCGCTCCCCTACAAATCAAAAAGCTGCGCCAGCGCCTGCCGATACTGCGGCTGGCCCATCACATTGGTGTCGTGGTGCGAGCCGCCTTCCACCAGCATGAACAGCTTGGGCTGCACGGCGGCGTCAAAGAGCTTGCGCCCCAGGTCGGGCAGGATCAGCTGGTCTTCGTCGCCATGCACCACCAGCAGCGGGGAGCCGATCTTGTCGACCTTGCGGACGGCCTCGAAACGCTGGGTGATCAGCAGCGACACCGGAAGCCAGCCCCACCGGGAGTTGCTCACCACGTCGGCGATGGAGGTGAAGGTGTTTTCGACAATCGTGCCGCTCTCGTCGCTCACCTCGGTGGCCAGGTTGATGGCAATCGGCCCGCCCAGCGAGTGGCCGAAGATATAGCGGGGGCGGTCCGGGTATTTTTGCGCCAGCCAGTCCCAGGCAGCGCGCGCGTCTTCGTAGGCCGACGCTTCGGACGGCAGCGCGTGGCTGCTTTTGCCAAAACCGCGGTAGTCAATCGCCAGCACTGAAAAACCAAGCGCCTGCATGCGGCGCATGCGCGGGGCAGAGCCGGTGACGTTGAAGCGCGCGCCGTGCAGGTAAAGCATGACAGGCGCGCGAAGGGCGTCTGCGGCCTCTGGTTTGTCCGCCGCCAGCCACAGGCCATGCAGCCGGGCACTCGGGCCGCTGGTTCTGGAGTTTGCGTTCAGCTCAATCCAGACGTCGTCCATGCCCTCGGCGGCTGCGACGCCTCCGCTCCAGCTGCGGTCGCTGGGCTGGAAAATCCAGACGCGCTGCTTTTCGTCGAGCGTGGCGCAACCGGCCAGCAACGCCAGTACGGTACAGAAAGATGCAAAGAGATGCCAGCGTTTCATGTCCATGGCAGACCCGCCGTGCGCTGAAAAGTTCAGTGCGCCGTGACGGCCGGGCTGCCGCCAGCGCGCCCATTCAGGCCTGCACGGGCTCGGGCCCTTCGGTGCGCGCTGGGAGCTTAACGGCCACGCATGAACAGCGCATCGAGCTCCTTGATGCTGATCTGCCGCCAGGTTGGCCGGCCGTGGTTGCACTGGTCGGAGCGCTCGGTGGCCTCCATCTGGCGCAGCAGCGCATTCATTTCATCGAGCGTGAGCTTGCGGTTGGCGCGCACGGCGCCGTGGCAGGCCATGGTCGAGAGCAACTCGTTGTGTGCCCGCTGAATCACGCTGCTCGAATCCATCTGCGCCAGCTCGGCCAGCACGCCTCTAGCCAGTTCCACCGCGTCGCCCAGCGCCAGACTGGTGGGCACGGCCCGCACGGCCAGCGTTCGCGGGGAAAAAGCGGTGATCTCCAGGCCCAGCGTGCCGAGCGTTTCGGCGCTGGCTTCAGCGGTCGCCACTTCCTGCGGGCTGGCGGCAAAGGTGGCGGGAATCAGCAGGGGCTGGCTGGCGATGCGGGACGTGTCGAGCTGGTTTTTCAGCCGTTCGTAGACGATGCGCTCGTGGGCGGCGTGCATGTCGACAATCACCAGACCCTGCGCGTTTTCGGCCAGCACGTAAATGCCTTGCAGTTGCGCGATGGCGCGGCCCAGGGGCCAGGGCTGCACGCTGTCGGCCGGTGCGCGGGTGGCTGCGCCCGGGTTTTCTGTGCTTGCCGGACTGCTTGACACCGACCGCACAGGCCACATCGCCTCGAAGTCGGCCACGAGGCCTTCCTGATTTGCTCTTAAATTAATAGCTGGTTGCACCCATCCCTGTTGGGCAAAAGCCCTGTTTTCCTTAAGAAACTCGCTGGCCGGTGGCGCCGGGGTCCCGGGCGCTGCGGTGTCGTGGGCCGCCTGTGCGGTCAGGCTGGCGCGTGGCGGGGCCAGCGCGTCTTCCGTGGCGTAACGCACCGCTTGATGGACCTCGCGGCTGTCGCGAAAGCGCACTTCGATTTTGGTGGGGTGCACGTTCACGTCGACACGGGCGGGGTCCATCTCGACATACAGCGCATAGACCGGCTGACGGTGGCCGTGCAGCACGTCTTCGTAGGCGCTGCGTGCCGCGTGCGTGAGCACCTTGTCGCGTACGTAGCGACCATTGACGTAGGCAAACTGCTGGTCGGCGCGCGAGCGGGCCGCATCCGGAATGCCGGCGCGGCCCCATACCCGCACGGCCGGCTGGCCGTCGGTCCGGCGCGCCGCGCTTTCGTAGTGCACCGCCACGGACTGGGCCACAAAGTCGCTGCCCAGCACGTCGGCCAGTCGCTGGTCGTGCGCCGACACGGCCGATGCATGGCTGCAGGCGCGCCACTGCTCCACCAGTTTGCCTTCGTGCCAGATCGCAAAGCCGACGTCGGGCCGCACCAGCGCATGGCGGCGCACGGCTTCAATGCAGTGCGCCAGTTCCGTGGCGTCGGTTTTTAAAAATTTGCGGCGGGCCGGCGTGGCGTAAAACAGCTCGCGCACTTCCACGCTGGTGCCCCGGTTGCGCGCCGCCGGCGTCAGCTCGCCGGTGCGGCCGTCGAGCTGCCAGGCGTGTTCGGTGTCCAGGGTTCTCGACAGCAGGCTCATGTCGGCAATGGAGTTGATGGCCGCCAGGGCCTCGCCCCGAAAGCCCATGGTGCCGACGGCCTCCAGGTCCTGCAGCGAGGCAATCTTGCTGGTGGCGTGGCGCCGCAGGGCCACAGGCAACTCTTCGCGCGGAATGCCCAGACCATCGTCTTCGACCAGTATCAGCCGCACGCCGCCCGCCATCAGCCGCACCGTGACCTGGCTCGCCCCGGCATCCAGCGCGTTGTCGACCAGCTCGCGCACCACCGAGGCGGGCCGCTCGACCACTTCGCCGGCCGCGATCTGGCTGATCAACTCGTCGGGAAGATCACGTATGGGGCGGCGCGGGCCTGGCGCGGGAGGATGGGTGGGCGCGGGGGAGAGTGTCACAGCTTTGATTTTAGGGGAGATGGTGGCGCTGCAGGAAAGGGCGGGGCAAGGGAGCACGCGTGCGCCAAAAGCCGCGTGTCAAAATCCCGGCCATGGAACTATTTACTTTTCTGATTGACTTCATCCTGCACGTGGACAGGCACCTGGAGGTGTTTACCCAAAACTACGGCATGTGGGTTTATGCGCTGCTGTTCATGATCATTTTTGTCGAGACCGGCGTGGTGGTCATGCCGTTTTTGCCCGGCGATTCCTTGCTGTTCATCGTTGGCGCGCTTTGCGGCGTCGGTCTGCTCAGCCTGCCGCTGGCCATGGGCTTGCTGGTGGTCGCGGCGATTCTGGGCGACCAGTGCAATTATTCGATAGGCCGCTACTTTGGCCCGCGCGTGTTCAAGTGGGAGCAGTCGAGATTTTTCAACAAGCGTGCGTTCAACCAGGCGCATGATTTTTATGAACGCTACGGCGGCATCACCATCATCATTGCGCGCTTCATGCCCTTCATTCGCACGTTTGCGCCATTTGTGGCCGGCGTCGCGGAAATGAGCCGCGGAAAATTCAGTGCCTTCAATGTGATCGGCGCCCTTGTCTGGGTGGTGGGCCTGTGCAGTGCCGGCTACTTCTTTGGCAACTTGCCCTGGGTCAAGGAAAACCTCAGCAAGATCATCTGGGCCATGATTCTGGTTCCCGGGCTGATGGTGATTTACGGGGCCTGGAAGGCCAGCCGCAACAAGGGCCTGGCGCCAACCGTCAAGCATTAACTGCTCGCGACCCTGTTGACGGGGATGTAAAAAAAACGACGCGCTGAAATTCAGGCGTCGTCTTGATTTGCAATCCAGCGCGTGGCGTATCCACCCGCTGGATTGCCCGCTGTCACGGCCTGGCGGCCGCTTGCGGTGTTTACTGCTTCTTGCCCACTTCGTTGCCAATCAGCGCGCCGGCTGCAGCGCCACCGACAGTTCCCAGCGTGCCGCCCAAAACGGCATTGCCCACAACACCGCCCAAGACGGCACCAGTGGCGGTGCCAATTTGTGCGTTGGTGGGGTTGGTTCCGCAGCCGGTCAGGGCAATCAGGGCAGCGGCGGCTACTGACATCAAAATTTTCGTGTTCATAATATTCATCTTTGCTAAGAGTTTCAGGCTCTTACCTATTGACATTCACGTCCGTTTGGGGTGGGGTGTCCTGGCGCTACCTGTGATTGGACTATAGGCCCTTGAGCGCTTCGGGGCTGTAGGAGAAGGTCGCCGCTCGCCGTCGTCGTGCTTTTTTCCTGACGTTTGCCGGCTGCCCGTCTCACAGCGCGCGGCTTCGCGCCAGTGGCGGATTTTTGGAAAAGTAGCGCGTAATGCCGCGCATCAGTGCATCAGCGAGTTGTATCTGGTAGCCATCACTGCGCAGTTTGGCTTCTTCTTCCGGGTTGCTGATGAAGGCGGTTTCCACCAGCACGCTGGGAATGTCGGGCGCTTTCAGCACGGCAAAACCGGCTTGCTCGACCCTGGGTTTGTGCAGCCTGCCGACGTTGCCGATCTCGCCCAGCATGGCGCCACCGAGCTTCATGCTGTCGCTGATTTGCGCGGTGGTACTCATGTCCAGCAGGGCTTTTTGAACCTGGGCGTCCTTGGCCTTCACATTGATGCCGCCCACCAGGTCGGCGGAGTTTTCCTTGTCGGCGATCCAGCGCGCGGCGCTGCTGGAAGCGCCTCGTTCGCTCAGTGCAAATACGCTGGCGCCTTGTGGCCTGTCGGTAAAGAACGCGTCAGCGTGAATGCTGATGAACAGGTCGGCCTGCACGCGGCGGGCCTTTTGGACGCGGATGTGCAGCGGCACAAAAAAATCGGCATCCCGCGTGAGGTAGGCGCGCATGTTGGGCTGCTGGTTGATGCGATCACGCAGGCGCAGGGCAATTTGCAGCACCACATCTTTTTCACGCGTGCCGCCGGGGCCGATCGCGCCGGGGTCTTCGCCGCCGTGGCCCGGGTCCAGCGCCACGATGATGAGCCGGTCGGTCTTGGCCTCGACGGTTCTTTTGGCGGCGGCGCTGTCTGCCGGGGCTTTGGGCGCTGCGGCGCTGACCGACGCTGGCGGCGCGCTGGAGGCAGCCTTGTCGGACTGCTGCGCCATCAGGTTGCCGAGCGGGTCATGGTCCGGGTCTGCAGCGGGCGCCCTGGCCTCCGGTTTGCTGGCCAGTCGCTCCGTAATCAGGGCCTCCAGCGGGTCCACTACCTGCGCGGGATAGAGGTCAAACACCAGGCGGTGCTGGTAGGCGGCTACGGGCTTGAGGGTGAATACCTGCGGCAGCATGGCTTGTTTCATGTCCATCACCAGACGGACCACGCCCGGGGCATTCTGGCCGACGCGAATGCCTGAAATATTCGGATCGTCCGATTTCACCTTGGCTACCAGTTCGCGCAAGGCAGGGATCAGGTCAATGCCTTGAATGTCCACCGCCAGGCGCGGTGGATCGGCCAAAAAGAACTGCCGTGCCTTGATCTCCGCATCCGACTCGATGGTCAGCCGTGTGTAGTCTTTGGAAGGCCAGACACGCACCGCCAAAATCGTGGCGCCGTGTGCGAGGTGCTGCACGCCCAGCAGGAGCACCACGCTGCCCAGTTGCAAGGCGCTGCGCCGGCTGAGCGGTGTTGCGGCCTTTTTCATGCCAGCAGTTCCTCGCCCGTGGTGGTAAGCGCGGTCAGCGTGACGGCGCGCGATTCGTTGGCCAGCATGTCGATGTGGATGCGCAGGTCGGGTTGCGGCAAATGGTTGCCCGCCTTTTCGGGCCATTCGACCAGTTTGAGCCCGGGGCTGGCAAAGATATCGCGAAACCCGGCTTCTTCCCACTCGTGCGGGTCGTTGAAGCGGTAAAAATCGCAGTGCCAGATCGCCAGGCCCGGATGGACGCTTGACGACGCCAGCGTGTAGGGCTCGACCACCGCATAGGTGGGGCTTTTGATGCGGCCCTCAACGCCCAGGCTCTGGAGCAGATGCCGCACCAGCGTGGTTTTTCCGGCGCCCAGGTCGCCCTGCAGTTCAATCAAGGCGCGGCCAATCGCTGGCTGCCGGGCCAGTGCCTGCGCAAAGGCCTGGGTCTCGGCTTCGCTCTGCCAGGTAATGTTTTTTACAATCAGCGGGTGGTCCTTAACAGTCATCAATTCAATCATCAACTTGTCAGTCAGATTCAAACGTGGGCGCGCGAGCTTGGATTTTCGCAAATTGGCATTGCAGGCGTTGATTTGTCGTCAGCAGAACCCGGATTATCGGCCTGGCTGGCCGCAGGCTTTCAGGGTGACATGCATTACATGGCGGCGCATGGGCTTAAACGGGCTCGGCCGGCCGAGTTGATTCCGGGCACCGTGAGCGTCATCACGGCGCGCATGGACTATTTGCCGGCCGCCACGCCCACCCGGCCCGGCGAATGGCAGGCGCTGGAACTGAGCCGGCTGGCGCGGCCCACCGAGGGCATTGTGTCGGTCTATGCCCGGGGCCGTGACTACCACAAGGTCATGCGCGCGCGGCTGCAAAAACTCGGCGAACGGATTGCCGCGCAGGTGGAAACGCTGGGGCACCGCGCCTTCACCGACTCGGCCCCCGTGCTCGAAGCCGAACTGGCCGCCCGCAGCGGCCAGGGCTGGCGCGGCAAGCACACGCTGCTGCTGAACCGGGAAGCCGGGTCGATGTTCTTTTTGGGCGAAATCTATGTGGACCTGGCGCTGCCGCCCAGCGCCCCCGTGACGCCGCACTGCGGCAGTTGCAGCGCCTGCATCGATGTGTGCCCGACACAGGCCATCGTGGCGCCTTACCGGCTGGACGCACGGCGCTGCATTTCTTACCTGACGATCGAACACGCCGGACCGATTCCGCTGGAACTGCGGCCGCTGATCGGCAACCGCATATACGGCTGCGACGACTGCCAGCTGGTTTGCCCCTGGAACAAGTTCGCGCAACGCAGCGCCTTGCCTGACTTTGATGAGCGCCAGGGCCTGACGGGGCAGCAACTGGTGACCCTGTTGGCCTGGACCGAAGAGGAGTTTTTGCGTTTTACGGAGGGCAGTCCGATTCGCCGGATTGGCCATGAACGCTGGCTGCGCAACATTGCTGTCGCAATGGGAAACGCCCTGCGCGTGCGCGCAGGCGGTGCTGCCGACGATGCCGAAATAAGGGCAAGCTTGCTGGCGCGCGTGGGTCACTCCAGCGAGGTGGTCAGGGAGCATGTGCTGTGGGCCCTTTCTTGATGAACCTGGTCGAGGCTTTGGCCGCCTTCATAAATTATCAATGAATTTGGCATCCAGCCCAATAGATACGGGTGCAAGCAGCTACTAAATTTATAGTAACGGTTGTAACCCCAGGAAAGGGCAGTAGCCTGCAAAACCGGCGTTGGCCACCTTTTTCATGGGTGCGCCGAGCTAGCGCAGCACGCCCAGCGCAAACGGCAAGCTTGCGACGCCCAGCATCGTCGAGAGGGTCACCAGGCCCGCCACGTAGCCGCCGTTGTAGCCCATGCGCGCCGCCAGCACATAGGCGCTGGAGGCTGTGGGCAAGGCAGAAAACGCCAGCAGGATGGTGGCCTGCGTGTACGACAGGCCAAATGCGCTGGCCAGGCCCAGCGCCACCAGCGGCAAGATCAGATGCCGTATCGAGAGCACCGCCACCGCCAGGGTTTTGGCCTGCGACAAATGACCAAACTGCATGCCTGCGCCGGCGGCCATCAAGCCCAATGCCAGTGATGCCGCACCGATGCGTGTCACCGTCGGTTCCAGCCAGAGCGGCAGGGAAAAGCCCAGCAGGTTGGCCACCAGGCCGCTGGCTGTGGCCAGGATCAGCGGGTTGCGCACCAGCTCGCGCAGAAAACCGCGCTGCGCGTGCCTGACCATGGGCCACAGTGCCGCCACATTGAAGAGCGGCACGCAAACGCCAATCAGGATCGCAATCAGCAGCAGGCCCTCGCTGCCTGCCAGCCGCTCGGCCAGCGCCAGACCAATGAAGGAGTTGAATCGAAAGGCCACTTGGGCGCTGGCCGCATGTTCGCGCCGGTCAATATGCCGGCCCAGCCAGGGCAGGTGCGGCAAGCTGTAGGCCATCGCAATGCCTGCCAGTCCCATGAGCAGCCCTGCGCTGATCAGGCTGGAGGCAGCGGCCAGGTCCAGCGGGCTTTTGACAATCGACTGAAACAGCAGAACCGGAAACAGGACGTAGTAAACCAGGCTTTCCACCTGCGACCACACCGTGCGGTTAATCGCGGTGTAGCGGCAGATCAGGTAGCCACAAACGATGAGCGAAAAGTCGGGAAAAAGGAGTTGCGCATAATTCACCGGCCCGAGAATAACCGCAAACTGCCCGGGTTTGCCCTTATGCATAATCCACAATAAGCAAGTGGTGTGCTTGCGCTTACCATTCAGACTGTTTTTTATCGTAAGGATGTGAATATGCAACGGCGTTATCTTTTTTCCTTGTCTACCCTCTCTGCGTTGGCGTTGATCGCCGCGACAGGCTCCGTGTGGGCGCAGGCTTATCCCAACAAGGTCGTCAAACTGCAAGTCCCGTTTGCGCCGGGGGGAACGACTGACATCGTGGCGCGTGTGATTTCCGAGCCGCTGGGCAAGGCGCTGGGCCAATCCGTCATCGTTGAAAACAAGGCGGGCGGCGGTGGTGTGGTCGGTGCCTCTGAAACGGCCCGGGCGGCACCTGACGGCTATTCGCTGGGCATGGCGACGGTATCCACCACCGCGGCCAATCCGGCGATCAACCCCAAAATTCCGTACAACCCGCTGACCGACTTCACGCCCGTCGTCAATATTGCTGCAACACCCAATGTGATCGCGGTGCACCCCAGTTTCCCGGCCAGGAACTACAAGGAGTTCGTGGCCGAACTTAAAAAGAACCCCGGCAAATATTCCTTCGCCTCCTCGGGCACCGGCGGCATTGGTCACCTGCAGATGGAGCTGTACAAAAACCTCAGCGGCACGTTCATCACGCACATTCCGTACCGCGGCGCTGGCCCGGCTCTGAACGACACGGTGGCGGGCCAGGTGCCCGTCATTTTTGACAACCTGCCTTCCGCGCTGCCTTTCATCCAGCAAAAGCGCCTGATCGCCATCGTGGTCGCCGCACCCCAGCGTCTGGCCGTGTTGCCCGATGTACCGACCTTCAAGGAAGTGGGGCTGGAGCCGGTGAACCGCATGGCCTATTACGGCATTGTGGGTCCCAAGGGCCTGCCAAAAGACGTCGTTGACAAGATCAATGCGGGCGTGAAAAAGTCGCTGGAAGATCCTGCTGTGCGCAAACGCATTGAGGACACGGGTTCGCTGGTCGTTGCCAACACGCCAGAGCAGTTTGCGGCGCAGATCAAGGCCGAGTACGAGGTCTACAAGAAGGTGGTTGAAACTGCCAAGCTCAAGCTTGAGTAAGTAAATTGCTGTCACCGGGTTTGTCGCCCGCTGGCAGGGCTGCCAGCTGCCCCGCAATACCTTTGTGGTTTGCGGGGCGGCTTTTTTGTTATCGTTCGTGTCATGATGCCCGCCAGCCAACATAGCATTGATGCGTTTATTGACGCCGTGTGGCTGGAAGACGGCTTGAGCAAAAACACGCTCGAGGCTTACCGGCGCGACTTGTCGCTTTACGCACGCTGGCTGGGGGCCCAGAGCCAGGGCGGCCGCCCGCTCGACGAGACGCTGGAGAGCGATCTCGCCGCTTACTTTTCCGTGATGCACGAGGCCACCAAGGCCACGTCGGCGAACCGGCGCCTGACGGTGTTCAAGCGCTACTTTCGCTGGGCGCTGCGTGAGCGCTTCATGGCGGCAGATCCGACACTGAAACTTCAAGCGGCCAAGCAGGCGCTGCGGGTGCCTAAAACCATGAGCGAAGCGCAGGTCGATGCCTTGCTGGCAGCGCCGTCTGACGATGAAGCGCTGGGGCAGCGCGACCGCGCCATGCTCGAGTTGATGTATGCCAGTGGCCTGCGCGTCAGTGAACTGGTCGGTCTCAAGACGTTTCACCTGGGGCTCAATGAAGGCGTGCTGCGCGTCATGGGCAAGGGCGGCAAGGAGCGGCTGGTGCCTTTCGGGCAGGTGGCGCGCGAGTGGGTCGTGCTGTATCTGGCCGAGGCGCGGCCTGTCATTTTGGGCGGCCAGCAGACCGACGACTTGTTCGTCACCGGCCACGGCCATGGCATGAGCCGGGTGATGTTCTGGAAGCTGGTCAAAAAATACGCGGGCCTGGCGGGCATCACGTCGCCGCTGTCACCGCATACCTTGCGTCATGCGTTTGCCACCCATTTGCTGAACCATGGCGCTGACCTGCGCGCCGTGCAGTTGCTGCTGGGGCATGCCGATATTTCGACCACGACGATTTACACCCATGTGGCCAGGGAACGCCTGAAGGCGCTGCATGCGGAGCATCATCCGCGCGGCTGATCCTCAGCCGGCCAGGCGCAGGGCCAGGAAGTTCAGCGGTACATATAGTCCCTGCTGAAGGGGTAGGCCGACCGTGCGCCTTTTGCCGGCAATTGCCGAACATCGCCCGAGGGCCGCGTGGCCAGCAACTGGTGCAGGGAAAGCCAGCCCTGCTCAAAACTCGTGGCGCTGCCGGCCAGGTACAGGCGGTAGGCGCGCAGGGTTTTTTCTGCGCGCTCAGGCCCGCCGTCTGCGGCCAGCACCTGGCGCGCTTCATCCAGCCTGGCCTCCAGCGCGTCCGACCAGTCCCAGAGCGTGCGGGCATAGTGCGGCCTCAGGTTTTCGGTGTCCACCATCTCCAGCCCCGCGCGCGACAGGTGCTCGATCACGGCGCTGACGTGCAGCAGTTCGCCGCCCGGAAAGATGTATTTTTCAATGAAGTCGCCCATGCCGGCACCCAGCTGCCGGTTTTCAAGCCCACCGGCCGTGATGCCGTGGTTCAGCACCATGCCGCCGGGCGCGAGCAGGCGCATGATTTTTTCGAAGTAGGCCGTCATGTTTTCGCGCCCCACATGCTCAAACATGCCGACGGAAGAGATTTTGTCGAAGGGACGCTCTTCGGCCATGTCGCGGTAGTCGCGCAGTTCCATGCGCACGCGCTGGCCCATGCCTTTTTCCTCAATCAGCTGCTGCACGTGGGCGTGCTGGTTTTTTGACAGCGTGATGCCGGTGGCATCGACGCCGTAATGCTCGGCCGCCCACAGCAGCAGCGCGCCCCAGCCCGCCCCGATATCCAGAAGGCGCTCGCCGGGTTGCAGCATCAGTTTGCGGCAGATGTGGTCCAGTTTGGCTTCCTGGGCGCGCGCCAGCGTTGTGGGCGTATCGCTGCGGTCACCGAAGTCCCGGTAATAGGCGCACGAGTAGACCTGGCGCGGGTCCAGCCACAGCGCATAAAAGGCGTCTGAAACGTCGTAGTGAAACTGCACCTGCGCCGCATCCTTGGCGAGTGTGTGGGCCCCCAGCGATCTGGCGCGCTGCAGCAGCCCGGACCACCAGCCCATGTCGCTTGCTACCGGGTTGCCGGGCAGCAGCTTGGTGACGGCGCGCATGACATCGCGCATGGCGCCTTCAATCTGGAGTTTGCCCTCGACATAGTCTTCGGCCAGCGCACCGATCTGACCGGCCTTGAGGCGGGCAATGCCCGACCACCTGGAAAACGACAGCTTGACCGGCGCATCGGGCTGACCCAGATGCTGGCCTTGCGGCAACTGCAGTGCAATGTCTGCAGGCAGGTGCGATGGAATGCTTGAAGCCAGGTGCCGGATCATATGCTACCTCCCTGTGGTGCCTATTTTTTTTGATCTTTTTCAGTCTAGCGCCCTTCAAATTATTTCGTTGTTACAAAGCGTATCCTCAGGCGTTGGCGCTTAGCAGGGCCAGCTCGGCCTCGTCAAACCCGGCGTCGCGGCGTGCGGCCAGGTTCAGCGGGCCTTTCAGGCGCGGCGCGCCATACTGTCTGGCCAGCATGGCGTAGGTGGCAAGCGGCTCCAGTCCGCGCTGGGTGCAAAGCATGCGGTACCAGCGGTTGCCAATCGCAACATGGCCGATTTCGTCGCGCAGGATGATGTCCAGAATGGCCACCGCGCGCAGGGCGTCGGGCGTGCCGACCTTGCGCAGCTTGGCCTGCATGGGCGGCGTGGCGTCCAGTCCCCGGGCCTCCAGCGTGCGCGGCACCAGGGCCATGCGCGCCAGTACGTCGCCTTCGGTTTTTTGGGTCATGTCCCACAGGCCGGTGTGGGCGGGAAAGTCGCCGTAGTCATAACCCATGCCTTGCAGCTGGGCCTGCAGCAGGCTGAAGTGCTGCGCCTCTTCAGCCGCCACTGTCAGCCAGTCCAGGTAGTAGGCAGGCGGCATGCCGGCAAAGCGCCAAGCGGCATCAAGCGCCAGATTGATGGCGTTGAACTCGATGTGCGTCACGGCGTGGAGCAGGGCGGCCAAGCCTTCCCGGGTGAAGGGCGAGCGCCTGGGGAGATCCAGATGCGAGCGCAGTTCAGGCCGCGCCGGACAGCCAGGAAGGCCGTCTGGCGCCTGGAAAGCAGCATCATTTGCTATTGAAAGTGTAGCTGCTCGGGTCTGTAGATCAAGCGCCAGAAGCACTTTTTGTTGTGTATCGGGTTCCATCAGCGCCTGCAGGGCAAGCTGGCGCAGTTCTGCGGGGTGGGAATTGGCGGACATTGCTGGATTGTCAACGACAGGTGTGCAGGCGGCTCCGTACAATCCAGGGTTGCCCCAAGACCGCAGACAACCGAACAAGGACACCCCATGGCGATTTACCAGCTGGACGATTCGACCCCCACCCTGCATGCATCAGCCTGGGTGGCCGACAACGCGCAGGTCATGGGCAAGGTGACACTTGCCGAAGACAGCAGCGTCTGGTTTGGCGTGGTGATCCGGGGCGACATGGACACCATTACGGTGGGCAGGGGCTCCAACATCCAGGACAGCAGCGTGCTTCACACCGACCAGGGCATGCCCTTGACCATTGGTGAAAACGTCACAGTGGGCCATCAGGTCATGCTGCATGGCTGCACCATTGGGGACGGCTCGCTGATCGGCATTCAGGCAGTGGTCCTCAATGGCGCCAAAATTGGCAAAAATTGCCTGGTGGGCGCGGGCTCGCTGGTAACGGAGGGCAAGGAGTTTCCCGACGGCTCCATGATCTTCGGCAGCCCGGCCAAAGCCGTGCGCCAGCTTTCTGAAGAGCAGATAGAGGGTTTAAAACTGAGCGCCCAACGCTATATAGACAATGCCCGTCGCTACAAGACCGGGCTCAAGAAGCTGGCCTGAGCGGCCAGCTTTCGTTTTTTTCATACAGCCTGCACTTTTTTACGCCTAAGCCATGTCCGAACTTCATAAATTCCTTTTTGACGGCCTGCCCGTGCGCGGCATGCTCGTGCGCCTGACCGATTCCTGGCAAGAAATCCTCAAACGCCGGCAGGCGGCGGGCGGTTACCCGGTCGAAGTGATGCACCTGCTCGGTGAAATGACGGCGGCTGGCGCCCTGATGCAGGGCAACATCAAGTTCAATGGCGCGCTGGTGCTGCAAATTTTTGGCGATGGACCGGTCAAGCTGGCCGTGGCCGAGGTGCAGCCCGACCTGAGCCTGCGCGCGACCGCGACCGTGACCGGAACCGTCGATCCGGGCAGCTCGTTAAGCCAGCTGGTCAACGTGAATAACGAGGGGCGCTGCGCCATCACGCTGGATCCTAAAGACAAGTTTCCGGGTCAGCAGCCTTACCAGGGCGTGGTGCCACTTTTTGGCGACCAGCGCGAAAAAATTGAAAACCTGAGCGAGGTGCTGGAGCACTACATGCTGCAAAGCGAGCAGCTCGACACCAAACTGATTCTGGCCGCGGACGGGAACATTGCGGCGGGCCTGCTGATCCAGCGGCTGCCTGCGAAGGGGCTGGGCAACCTCGAAGGACAGACGGACCGGGATGCCAATGAAGACCAGATCGGCGTCAATGAAGACTACCGGCGCATTGCCTTGCTGGCCGGCACCCTTAAACGGGAAGAGCTGCTGACGCTGGATGTGGATACGATTTTGCACCGGCTATTTTGGCAAGAGCCCATCACGCGCTTTGAGCCCCTGATACCGCGTTTCGCCTGCAGCTGCTCGCGTGAGCGCGTGGGCAACATGCTGCGCAGCCTGGGCACGGCAGAGATTGAGAGCATCATTGCCGAGCGCGGCAATGTCGAGGTGGGGTGCGAGTTTTGCGGGGCGCAGTACGTCTTCGATCCCGTTGATGCGGCGCAGATTTTTACCCATCAGAGCCATCAGCCACCGCCGACTTCAACGGTGCAGTAACTGGCGCAAATGGCCTAAGTGGCGCCGTCAGCGGCCTTGAGCGTCGAGCTTGCCAGCAGTCAAGCTGTGCTGGCGCGCTGGGCCAGCAGCGCTGTCAGTAGTCGGTGTTCGCATTGCGAATCGCTGCACTTGTCGCAGATCCAGACCCAGGCGCTTGTCTTGGGGGTGTTTGCGTAGCTGTTGAGCCGTAGCAGTTTTTCCGTGCGGGGCAGCAGGCGCCGGGCAGCGTGGAGCGCTTGGGCAAGGCGCTCCTCCCCTGCGCCGTAAATTACCCGGTAAGGCACGGCAGCGTGTGCCAATGCAGCACGAATAAAAAGGTCTTCGGCTTCCTGCGTTCCTGTGGGGAATTGCGATTTTTCCGGGGTTTGCAGCCCCATGAGCAGCGTCAGGTCATTGCGGGCAAGGCCTGCCAAAAGCGCTGGCGTATTGGCCACCACCACAAAAGCGTTCTCCTCAGAGGCTTGCAGCGCCCGGTTCAAGGCGGCTGCCAGTTGCGATTTCCCGGTGTTGGCCGCGCCAGTCAATGCGATTTTCAGCACAGTCATGCCAGAAGGTGAAGTGAACGGTGGGCGGGCTAACGAGCCTGCGCTGGAAAGTGCGGGGAAAGCCGCTTATGGGGTGATCTGTACAAAAATTTCATTGGGTTTGACCATGCCCAACTCGCTGCGCGCTTTTTCTTCGACCATTTCAAGGCCTTCCTGGAGATCCTTGACTTCGGCGGCGAGCTGGTCGTTGCTGGCCTGAACCTGCACATTTTTGGCGAGTTGCTCGTCCAGACGTTGCTGCATCTCGCGCACGCTGGGAATGCTGCCCCGGCCATTCCAGAGTTGCGCATGAAATAACACCAGCAGCGCAATCAGGATGACAGGGACGAAGCGGTTTCCCACGGGACGGTCAAGTTGGTAAAGCCAGGAACTGGGCTCAGCGCAGGTTATAGAATGCAGCGCGGCCGGGGTAAGACGCAACCTCGCCCAGGTCTTCTTCAATGCGCAGCAGCTGGTTGTACTTGGCCATGCGGTCCGAGCGCGAGAGTGAGCCGGTCTTGATCTGGCCCGCGTTGGTGCCGACCGCGATATCGGCAATCGTCGAGTCTTCGGTTTCGCCCGAACGGTGCGAAATCACGGCGGTGTAACCCGCGCGCTTGGCCATTTCGATGGCGGCAAAGGTTTCGGTCAGGGTGCCGATCTGGTTGATCTTGATGAGGATCGAGTT
>NZ_JAUXNA010000234.1 GCF_030682935.1 Polaromonas sp. | reverse complement strand
CGCAGTGAATGGGGTGGCAACTATGCGGCACTTTTACACATTGCACATCGGGTCGGTGCAGTTGTTGAGGTGATACCCTGCAATGAGTTCGGCGAAGTGTGCCTTGAGCAACTGAGAGCGATGCTTGACTCCAGAGTTAAGGCAATGCTGAACAAGTACCGTTAAGACGCTAGGCAAGGCTGATGACGGTGCGATTTCATGAGCACGGAGCGTCAATCACCCCATTTTGTGGCCCCTGGGGCCTATCTTCACGGCCTTTCGGCCCACCTTGCGCCCTCATGGACGCACCTGTGCCATCAACCGTTGTCGGCTGAGGTAGATGTTGGCCAGCGCCAAGGCAGTAAAAGCACGCGTGGCATTCTTTTTCAGCCCGCGGTAGCGCACCTTGCCAAATCCCCACAGGCGCTTGACGACGCCGAACACATGCTCCACCCGCGCCCGAATACGGGACTTGTTGCGGTTCTTGCTCCGGATTTCTTCATTGATGACGCCATTGCGTCGGCTGCGCTGGTTGGTGAAGTCTTTGGCCTTGGCTGCCTTGCTGCGGATCAGGTTCTTCTGGCTGGCATAGGCTGAGTCACCATACACGCGTTTCTCGTTGCCATGCAGCAAATCGGGCAGCGGGTGCTTGTCATGCACATTGGCCGCGGTGACCACGGCGCTGTGTGCCAGTCCACTTTGGCTGTCCACGCCGATGTGCAGCTTCATGCCGAAATACCATTGCTGGCCCTTGCGGGTTTGGTGCATCTCGGGGTCACGCGCCTTGCCCGAGTTCTTGGTGGAACTGGGCGCGCTAATAATGGTGGCATCCACGATGGTGCCGGGGTTGACCTTGAAACCTTTGCCCTGCAGCACTTGGCCGACCTGGGCAAACAGGGCCTCACCCAACTGGTTGTCGTTGAGTAGTTTGCGAAACTTGAGCAGTGTGGTGGCATCGGGTACGGGCTCGCGGCCCAGATCAATGCCCACAAAGCGGCGCAAGCTGGCACTGTCGTAGAGGGCTTCTTCGCAGGCCAGATCGGCCAGGTTGAACCAGTGCTGGATGAAGTGAATGCGCAGCATGCGTTCCAGACCAATGGGTGGGCGTCCGTTCCCAGCTTTGGGGTAATGTGGCTCGATGACCTCGCACAGCGCGGCCCAAGGCACGATGGCTTGCATGGTCTTGAGAAACTCCTCGCGCCGCGTGGGCTTGCGGTAGTGCTCGAATCCTGTTCCTTGATCGGCGGCCATCGCCAAGGTTTGCTGCTTCATCGAAACGTAACGCTTAACCTGCACTGCCCGTGGACTTGTTCAGCATTGCCTTAACTGGAGCAGCCGGTCAGAGCTTTCATTTTCTTGGCTGCGAAATTCCTGCGGTTATTCAACCATTGCCCGTCACGGCCGACTATGCAATAGCGATTTCAGCCTCGTGAAGAAAATCAGGCAGGACCCGTTTCGGAGGAATTTTTTTCAATCAAGCGGAACTCTGGATGTTGGCCCGTAAGAAGCAAGAACATCGCAAAAACGGGCCCCTGAATGTTTCTCTCGTCGGTTGCGCTTTCCAGGGCTTGCCACGTACGAGACTGAACGCCACCGCGGCTTCCCACCTGAAGGGAATATCCCATCAGCTCGGCAGCCTGCACCTGACTCAGTCCTGCCGCAATGCGCGCCGCCTTGAGGTTTTCGCCACTGGGTATCGGCATGTCCAGTCTGGTAATCGTGTTCATGGGAGTTCTGCTGCTGTCGTTGAGGTGCTGAAATAGTAGCCTGACCACGATACTGTCTCAGTGGCAATGCATGTTGGGAGCGATGGATTATGAGTTAGGGTCCAGTCCGAGCTTTGGCAGATCAGTCCCGACCAGCCGCCTCCAGTCTGAAGCAGACGATCACTGAAACGCTCATGAACGTCAGCTATGCAGCGAACTGGCAAGCCAGCGACGCACGCACCCGCTGGTCGTGGTAATGGTTGAGGCCGGGGTCCACCACCAGCGCCTCGCCCGCATCTGCGATCACGGTGACCCGCGATCATTGCGCACTACCTGCGCCAGCACCGAACGCATGCCTGGTTCGCTTGCCAGATGACCGGCTTTGGGCCAGTGGCCACGCGCCAGTCCTGGCTTCAAAGCCTCGGACTGCTGGCGCCAATGACGGCTGTTGCCGGGGGGGCAAATGGCGTCGAAGCACCCATGCACCCAGTCGCTGGGCAGGGCATTGAGCGCCAGACTGCGCACGGCCTGGTCCAATGCACCGGGATGCATGAAACCCCGGTGCCTCAGGTAGTGCGCCTGAATTCGAAATTTTTGCATGCCGCGCCTATCCTCAGGGCGAACACCTGGGCGCCTCAGTTCGGCGCGAGAGCGCCTTTGCTGGCGCCGCAGTTGCGCCCAGGCACGACGTTGGGCTGGCGGTTTGACTTCAGGCTCGGTATTCGTCGCCACTGAAATGGCCGCATGAACCAGGCTACGCCACAGGCCGCGCAGCGCCGCGCGCTGCTCCAGCATGTTCCAGCAGCGTACAACGTGCAGCGTTGCAACACTTGATGTACCAAATTGAAGCAATCGCGCCAAGCGTGCCAGCACGATAGGTCCACTGCTGCGCAAGCCACGCGGCCAGTGCGGGCTGGTCCAGACCACCCTGTCGCGCGTCGGATGAGGCTGAAGCACACCGCCAATTTCTGACCAGCGCAGCGCGAATGCGCCACGCAACACCAGGCGGATGACGCGTTCGGGGTGACATTGGGCGTAGCGCAGCGCCAGCACGGTCCCCCAGGAGCCGGCCATCACGTTCCAGCGCTCAATGCCCAGGTGCTGGCGCAAGCGCTCCAGATCGGCCACCAACTGGTCCGTGTGATTCCCCGCTGTTCGTCCCCTGGGACGCGACAAACCAGCGCCGCGCTGGTCTGGCACGATGACTTGCTGGCGTTCCAGCATAAAGGGCGCCAGCAGGCCAGGCTGGCTGCCGCTGCCCGGTCCTCCATGCAGCACCAGCCAAGGCGGAACGCCGGGAACGCCGGCTTGCCGGTAAGCCATCTGGGCATGCCGGGCAGTTGCCACAAAGCGCGGCTTGCTCCAGCGTGTCATGGGTTCCGTTTGCAGCGGCAGACCTGTGGGGCTCAAGAGGGATTGCATGGCATTGATTTTGCGTTGTGTTCAATGCAGATTGTCATGACGAAAGTGTTGGTCAGTGCACGGCGGCTGACCGCTGAGCAGCCTTCAATCACGGATCCGTTTTTGGCGTTCATGACGTTGCCTCCCTGTTTTTTCAGCACGTCCCAAAGCCCGGGGGGTCAGGCCGCATTGCGTTGTTTGATCCAGCCTCTTTGCGGGTCATAGCCCCACCACGCCAGACCAAAAAATACGGCGCTACCTGCCAGCACCACGGCCCAAGACAGCACGTTAACCTGGCCATACATGGCAAAACGCAGCATCTCAACCACATGGGTAAACGGATTCCATTGCGCCAGAATCAGCAGCCACCAGGCGCCCGACTCTTCCAGCTTCCATAAGGGGTACAGGGCGGGGCTGATGAAAAACATCGGAAAAATAACAAAATTCATTGTTCCGGCAAAGTTTTCCAGCTGCTTGATGTACACAGACAACATCAAGCCCAGCGCGGCCAAAAGCGTTGCCCCCCAAGCCATCGCCAATAGCAGCAGGGGCACATGCAGCCAGTCCATGGTGACGCCAAACGCCACTGAAATCAAAAGAAAAACCACCATTTGCAACATCGACAAACAGGTGCCTCCCAGCAGCTTGAAGGCCAGCAACCAGCCGCGTGGCAAGGGCGCGGTCAGCAGCAGGCGCATAACCCCCATTTCCCGGTCGTAAACCATGGACAGCGAGCTTTGCATGCCGTTGAACAAAGCCACCATGGCCAGCAAACCGGGCACCATGTAGACCTGATATTCCACATACGTTTCATACGGCGGCACGATGGACACGCCAAACACATTGTGGAAACCCGCCGAAAACACCACAAACCACAGCAGCGGACGCACCAGCGCCGAGGCCAGGCGGGAGGGCTGGCGCATAAATTTATTGATTTCGCGGCCAACCACCGCGCGCAGGGCGCGCGCAATGTGCGGCAGCCGCGCAGGCGTCAGAGGCGCTGTCGGCATGCCGACTCCTTCTCGTCCATTCCCAAGGTGTCAAGCACCTCGGTCGGGTGCAGCACGCCCTCCAGTGGGGCCAGCCCCACCACGCCGTCGCCGTGGCCCAAAAACAGCGGCTGGCGCAACTGTCCGTCCCAGGGCCGAAACGACAGCCTCGGACCTTTGAATCCATCCAGGTACAGCGTGCCGCTGCGCAGCCGTTTCAATTGCTGGGCAATGCTGGCCTTGGGTTCATCCACCAAAACCGCTGCGACCGCCTTGACCGCGATCCAGGCCGCCCAGTCGTGGCCCTGCATGGGCCGCTTGGCCAACTTCTGGAAACGGCGTGACAGTTGCGGCCCTCCGTTGCGCTCCCACTGGGGATGCCAGACCTGTGCCATCAGGCCATTGGCCCCGGCCACTGGCCGCGGCCACTGGGTTGCGTAAGGGAGCGTCCGGGCAAATTCCCCCTGGCTGTCCATCACGGCCACCACCTCGTGGTCACGATCCGCTGTCAACAGACGGGTGTTGAACAGATCGCGTTCGCGCGGGTCTCCGCTGAGTTTGAAAGGCCGTGTCTGGATAATTTTGAGGCCGTAGCGACGCGCCGACCGGTTCAAGGCATCGCCTTGCAACTGGTCGCCCGGCTGTGGCCCCTGCAGCAACAAGACCTTGCGCCAGCTGCGGGCCGCCAGGTACTGCGCCAGCGCGTCGCTGAACATCTGCTGGCTTGGGTAGGTATGCAGAAGGTGAACCGCGCACTGTTCTCCGCGCAAGGTGTCTTCATCCAGACCGGCGTTGAAGACCATGGCGCCGCCCAGCGCCGCTGGCGCAGTTTGCACCAGCTGGCGCATCGCCGGCATCGGCAAATCGGCCAGCAGGTGCTGCACGCGCGCTGCCTTGAGCTCGCTCAGGGCCTTGGGCAAGGCTTGCAGATCCGGCAGCAGCACTTCGCGTATTTTCAGCTCAATACCGGCCATTTGCATCTCGACTGCAGCCTCATCAGCCGCCAGTCGCGCCGCATCCCATGGGCGTCCTTGCGGATGGCCCGGATACGCGCGCTCCAGGCGCCGGGGCGCATAGCGTGCATCGTCAGCGAGCGAAATCACAGCCACAGTGACGGTGACAGGCGTAGCCGCAAGCGATGCTTGCGCGCCCAGCCAGCCCAGGCCCAGGGCCCAGCTGGCCAGACGCCTCATTAACGAAAAATGTCGCAGCTGCGCAGCCATCAGGGCTGCACCAGAACGCTGTGCGGTACGCGGCCCACGGCGACTGTTCGCACGGCTTTGCCTGCGGCGGTGTCGATCAGGGTCATGTCGTCAGACATGCCGTTGGCAACATACAAGGTTTTTCCGTCCGGATGCATCGTCAGGCCCCAGGCCCGCTTGCCCACCAGAATATTCTTGCGCACCTCGCGTGTCGCCACGTCCACCTCGGCCACATGGTTGGCCCGGCCCAGACCGACCCACATCGTTTTGCCATCCGGACTCAGGGTCATCCCGACCGGGGTAATGTCATTGGCGCGCATGCCCTGCACCTTGAATTTGAGGGTGTGTTTGACGCTTTGGTCTTCGGTGCTGAGTACGCTGACGCTGGCGCCCAGTTCGTTGGTGACCCACAGCTCCTTGCCGCCAGCGGCCAGTGCAAAACGACGCGGACGGTTACCCACACGGATGTTCTTGACCACTTTGCGCTGCGTCAGGTCAATCAGGTGAACCACGTTGGCACCTTCCGATGTGACGTAAGCCTGCTTGCCGTCGGGCATTACCAAAATGCCTTCTGGCTCGCCGCCGGTCTTGACATCGAACAGCTTGGTCTTGCTCTGCAGGTCATAGGCGGCCATGGTGTTTTCATCTTCAATCGAGACATACACGGTTTTGCCGTCCGGGCTCAGGTCAAAAATTTCAGGGCTGTCGCCCAGCGGCACCGTGCCCGTCATCTTGCCGCTGGCCGTATCGACCAATCCCAGCTGGTTGCTGTCACCACACACGACATAAATCTGGCTGCCGCCGGCATTGAACCCCATATGACGCGGCCGCTGGCAAACCTCAATGGCGGATTGGCGCGCGCCCTGGGTGTTAAAGACATAAATCCTGTTGTCCTTTTCACTCGACACATACACCCGGTTGGAAGGGGGTGTCTGCGCCATGGCCAGGTGGGCGCTCAAGGCCAGAATGCCCAGCAGCATCAGGGGACGCATCAGGGGGAGTCCGAGGCGCTGCCGAGTCGTCTTGTGTGGCTGCAAGGTGCTGAGAGTCATCGATACGTCTCCTGTAATTTTTGGTTGAGCAAACCGTCGGCTCGTGCGGAGTCAGGAAAAAATAGTGCCTGCTTTCCAAGCGCGATGTTTGCTTTGATCTTACTATTTGCAGGCACGTACCATGACAAGTCCCACAGCCCAACGCCATGACACGCCAAACCAAAGCACCGCTACCGACTACTCCTGCCGAAACCCTGTTCAATCGCCGCCACTGGCTCGGCTGGAGTTTAGGCACAGGGGTGGCGAGCATCATGGGCGCCAGCGTGGGGCTGGCCCCCCGCGCAGCCCAGGCGCAAACCACAGCGCCGGCATGGCCGCAGCGGCCACTGCAACTGATCGTGCCCTGGCCCGCTGGCGGCGCGACCGACCTGACGCTGCGTGTGCTGTGCGAAGAAGTCGAACCCCTGCTGGGGCAACGCATTGTGGTCACCAACCGGCCCGGCGCCGCCGGAACTCTGGTCGCCCCCGCATTGAAGGCCGCCGAGCCCGATGGCTATACCCTGGGCCAGGTGCCCATCACGGTGTACCGCCACGCGCTCATGAATCGCGTGTCGTGGGACCCCGTGCACGACCTGGCCCCCATCGTGCAAGTCTCAGGCACTACCTTTGGCTTGCTGGTGCCTTCCGCGAGCCCCTGGAAAAGCCTTGCCGACCTGCTGGCCTGGGCCCGCCAGCATCCCGGTGAACTCCTGATGGGATCGACCGGCATTGGCACCACGGCCCACCTGGCGATGGAGGAAATCTTGCTGGAGCAAGAAATTCGATATGTCCACGTTCCCTACAAGGGCACGGCCGACCAGATGCTGGCGATCGCTTCGGGGCAACTGATGGCGGGCGTCAATTCCACCGGCTTCGCACCTTGGGTTGACCGGGGAGGCATGCGCTTGCTGGCGATATTCAGCGCCGAACGCAGCCCGCGTTGGCCACAGGTGCCCACACTGCGTGAGTTGGGCTACCCGCGCTCCGTCTACACCTCACCCTGGGGTCTGGCGGCGCCGAGGGGCACCCCGCCCGCCATCGTGCAGGCGCTGCACGATGCGTTTCACAAGGCTATGTTCAGCGAACGCCACATGGCTGCGCTGGCCCGATACGATCAGTCGATTGACTACCTTGATACCCGGGCGTACCAGCAGGCCATACTGCAGACCGTTGAACGCGAAAAAGCATTGCTTCAGCGCATGAAACTGCTGGCTGCGCCCGCAGCCTGAATCTCCATTCAACTTGTTTCTCACCCCATGACTGAAACCCTGCTGCACGCCGAAAACCTCCACAAATCGTATGCCAAAACCCCCGCCCTGCAAGGTGTGGGCCTGCGTCTGCAGGCGGGCGAAATGGTGGCTTTGCTCGGTCCTAACGGTGCCGGCAAGTCAACGCTGTTGCAACTGTTGACCGGTCTCTTCAGCCCCGACCAGGGTCGGATCGAGGTGCTGGGGCATGACATGCGGCTGGACGCCAGCCGAGCGCTGGCCGGGCTGGGGGTGGTGTTTCAGCAGAGCGCGCTTGATCTCGACTTGTCGGTACGCGCCAATCTGCTGTTTCACACCGATTTGCACGGACTGCCCCGCGCTCTGGCGCGCGCGCGCATTGCCGAAGGACTGGCCCTGATGGGGCTGACAGACCAGATCGACGCGGTCGCGCGCAGCCTTTCCGGCGGCACACGCCGCAAAGTCGAACTGGTGCGCGCCCTGCTGCACCAACCCCGCGTGCTCTTGATGGACGAGGCCACCGTGGGGCTGGACCCGG
Source organism: Polaromonas sp. (assembly GCF_030682935.1). GTDB lineage: Bacteria > Pseudomonadota > Gammaproteobacteria > Burkholderiales > Burkholderiaceae_C > Polaromonas. The sequence goes on along the minus strand of NZ_JAUXNA010000234.1, from coordinate 2,135 downwards.
CTTCACGCCAGCAACTGCTGGCCACGGTACGCAGCCTGACCGTGCAGCGGCAGGTGGCCGTGCTGTGGGCGACCCACCTGGTGGAGGAAATCAAGGTGGCCGACCGGTTGCTGTTGCTGCACCGCGGCACAGTCCGCTTTGATGGCAGCATTGACACCTTCATGGCGCAGGCCGAAGGCGACGATCTGCATGAAGAGGTGCTCAAGCAACTGAAGGGCTGACCGCAAACGATTGAACTTTCAGTTCGCAGCTGGAAGCGCTGCACCACGGGCAATCCGCAGGGCCTTCTTTGAGGTATCACTTTGCAGCGTCGGGGTTGTCGCTTGAGAAATATCAAGCCGTTATTGATCCGGCGTCATACAGTGCGTTTGTGCTGAGGCTGTAGTCTGTCCGATCGCAAAGCAGCTTGCGCTGGCAGGACGCGGTGGCGTAACAACCTATCGTTGTGTCTTTTTAAATTAGACCACCACAAACTGCGAAAGTCTGGAAAAATGGTGCAGGTTCCTGCTGGATCGTCATTGTTGAATGCTTTGCTGGATGCAGGAATGACGCCAAATTACAGCTGTAAGGACGGACTTTGCGGTGCCTGCGAAACGAAAATCTTGTCAGGGGAGGTTGAACACCACGACAGCATACTCACTAAAAAAGAGCAGGCTGCCAACAAATCGATGATGATTTGCGTGTCCCGCTGTCGTCGGGGTCCCTTGGTTTTGGATATGTAAATTGCGACTGAATCGTATAGATTCGGCTGATGGGCGCACCGTCGTGGGTGCGTCACCATCAGGGCGCCTTCAACCGCTTCAGCCCCCTGGCTTTAATCCGCGGTGACCCCGGCGTTCTTGATGACCGCAGCCCACTTGACGGTTTCGGACGCGATGAAGGCATCACAGGCTTGCGGCGAGGTGCCTTCGGCAAAAGTGCCCATGGCCTCCAGCTTGGCCCGGGTTTCCTCGCTGCTGATGATTCGGTTGACCTCGTCCGACATGCGCTGCACCACGTCGCGCGGCGTGCCTGCGGGGGCAATCATGCTGGCCCAGGTGCTGCCGGTGAAGCCTTTCAGCCCCTGCTCGATGAAGGTCGGTACGTCCGGTGCTGCCGGCAGGCGTTTGTCGCTGGCAACCCCGATCAGGCGCAGGCGGCCCATTTTTCCGGGCTGGATCAGGTTGGTGGGGGCGTCAAAGAACAGCTGGATATGGCCGCCCAGCAAATCGGTCAGCGCAGGCGCCGCGCCCCGGTACGGAATGTGCACCATGTAGGTGTTGGTGACCGCCTTCATCAGCTCGCTGGTCAGGTGCGCGGCCGACCCATTGCCCGACGAGCCAAAACTGACCTTGCCGGGGTTGGCCTTGGCGTAAGCCACCAGTTCGGTTGCGTTCTTGAACGGCGCGTTGTTTGGCACGGCTGCCAGCAGCGGCGATATGCCCAGCAGGGACACACCGACCAGGTCCTTGGCCGGGTTGTACGGCAGCTTGGGATACAGCGTGGTGTTCGCTGCATAGGCGGCAATCACGACGCCGAAGGTGTGCCCGTCCGGGGCGGCCTTGGCCACGGCGTTGACGCCGATGATGCTGTTGGCGCCCGGCATGTTCTCGACGACCACGGGCTGGCTGAGCCGGCTTTGCAGGCCCACTTGCAGCAGGCGCGCCATCTGGTCGGTGAAGCCGCCGGCCGTGTACGGCACGATGATGCGGATCGGGCGACTCGGCCAGGCCGGCTGGGCCATGGACGGCAGTGCGGCGCTGGCCAGGCCGGCGCTGGCGGCCTGGATGAGGGTGCGGCGTGAAAGCAAATTGGACATGTTTGTCTCCTGTCTTATGGTTAACCTGATTGATAAAACCCACGGGGGCGGATTCACCTGGAAAGCGCGGCAACCAGCTCCGGCACAGCCACGAACAGATCCGCCTCCAGCCCGTAGTCAGCGACGCTGAAAATCGGTGCTTCGGGGTCTTTGTTGATGGCGACAATGACTTTGGAGTCCTTCATGCCGGCCAGGTGCTGGATCGCGCCCGAAATGCCGGCCGCAATGTAGAGCTGGGGCGCCACGATCTTGCCGGTCTGGCCCACTTGCCAGTCGTTGGGCGCGTAGCCTGCGTCCACCGCGGCGCGCGACGCGCCGAGCGCGGCACCCAGCTTGT
>NZ_JAUXNA010000231.1 GCF_030682935.1 Polaromonas sp. | reverse complement strand
CCAGGGTTTGGTGGACAACACTTCAATGCGCTGCGCAATCAGCACGGCGGCTTCGCGCTGCACCTGAGTGCGGTGCTGCAAGTCTTCAATGGTCTTGACGCGCTCGGCCAGCTGCACCTTCAGGCTGGAAAGGGGTTCTTTGGACAGGGGCGCACCGGCTTTGGCGGCATCGCGCTGCCAGGCCAGGGCATTGGCCAGATTGAGCTTGGGCAGGGCCAGCAAGCCCTGCGCTTTTTCGGCCCATTCAGCGGCAACGGCTTCCTGGCCTTTGCTGCGCCTGACTTCGTCGAGCTTTTCCTTGAGCGGCTTGGCGGCACCCTTGTCGCGATTGGCCAAATCTTTGTAGACATCGGCCATCTGTTCGGCCGTGGGCTCGGTGGACAACCACTGACGAATGCGCGCTGTGCGCTCCCCAGAGGTGGCCGCTGAAAAGGCCCCGCCCGTCAGACCGTCCAGCGGATGGGCTTCGGCCGCTTTGGCCGAGCTGCTTTTTGGAGCGGATGCGCCGGCTGGGGTGTTTTCGGCTTTGGAGGATTTGGACATGGGAAAGCGCAACATAGAAATTTTTCAACAATCGGTTCGAAACAAAACATCCAAAGACAGCACGTACACCGGGCATTCAAAGCACCAGGATTCGCGGGCCTGCCAACTCCTCCAAAGCAACGGAGGAGGCGATGAACAGGCCTCTGTCAGCGGGAATAATTCGGGTTATGGCTCGCAAGACCTGAGTACCCTCGGCTTTAAAAAATAAAGCAATACGTGTATTTTCGCTGTTTTTACGGCATCGCCAAATTAAGTTCGGTGCAAAGCGGCGATTTGGCCTCATCGGGCATGGCTTTGACGACGCAAGGCAGGCGTTTGTTGGCCAGATTCCGTCGGGCGAACTCCAACCAGTTACAGCCGCGACCAAAGCGCTGCTCTTATATATAGACGCTTGATGTCTGCCCGGGGAAAGCAGGGGGTAACGGCGCGGTGGCGGCAGGTCCGCGAGACGCCGCCAGCTGGTTTTGGAGATCGCCAATTTTCAGGTCACGGCGTTCAGTCCAGCGTGAGCTGCACACCCGGATTTTCAGCAGCGAATTTTTTATATCCGCGCCGAAAGCTCAATGACTGATTGGAAAAATACGCCGGGCACAATTTAAAAACCCCGGCCAGATGAACTGACCGGGGTTGACGGCGAGCGTGGATGCTCATGCCGTCGGGTTTCGCAAAGGAGAGAGTACTCGTCTCACAGTGCGGTGGATGCAAGTGATTGCTTCCAGTTATACCGGGGTTGGTTACCCAGTTGGTGTCCGGATAAACCGGACAACTGAAGATTAATCTTCTGCTGCCGCACGGGCAAGTTCAATTTTTCAATCGCAAAAGGCACTGTGATTGACTTTTTCTTGGGACAGACCGTGGCGCGGTGCCAAACATAAAAATAACTTCGCAATAACATCTGCCAAATCCGGAGCGCCCGGCAATCCGGCCCGTACTTCGGCGAACTTGCGCCGAAGGCTCACGACTTTTACGCAAAGCAACACGTCCGCAAGAAAGGCCTGCAAAGCGGCTTGTATTGGTGATTTTGGCGATGAGAATGACTTTTAAATAATTATTTAATATAACAAATCAATTTGTTATTATTGACAGGTTATTTAACGACCCACTAGAATCCCGCCAGTCCCGAGAAATACTAGGGACAACCCGCATACGCTGCCCGACACGGCAGCGTCACCAAAGGGTCAACACCCACAAGGCATGCCTTGGTTTGATGGCGACCCAATCAAAGCCCGCCTGACCTTATCGGCCCGGCGTGCATAGAAAGGAGTGCTATGACAGCGCAAAAAAACTTCGGCCTCAAGGTCGACCTTAAAAGGCACATCAAGCGTGTGCACAGCAGTCTTTCCACGGCTGCTGATGACCTCGCCCGCGGCTTTTTCGAAATTACCCACAGCGGCTTTGCCCTGCTGGGGCTGGTGGTCGCGTTTGCGGTGATCACCCTGACAGCCCGGCCAGACCTGCGTGATGCCGGCGAACTGGAGCTCATGACCTGGCTGCAAGGTCGCAAAGAAGCGACCATCGGTTTCACCGAGCCCAGTGCCATTGACCGCGCCACAGCGTCCAACCCGAAAGAGCTGCCATCGGCGCAGGCTGCCGTGGCTTTCTGGTTGAGCAAAAAATACTCGGTAGCACCCGAGCCCCTCAGCGTTCTGGTGGCGCAAGCCTTTGAAATTGGCCAAAAGGCCAAGCTCGACCCGACGCTGATTCTGGCCATCATGGCGATTGAGTCCGGATTCAACCCCTTTGCCCAAAGCCCGGTAGGCGCACAAGGCCTGATGCAGGTCATGACCAAAGTGCATCACGACAAATATGAAAATTTTGGCGGCCGACTCGCGGCCTTTGACCCCGTTACCAATCTTCGCGTCGGTGTCAAGGTGCTGCAGGAATGCATTGCCCGCGCCGGCTCGATTGAAGGCGGCCTCAAATACTATGTGGGCGCGGCCAACCTTGAAAGCGACGGTGGCTATGCCGATAAAGTCATGGCGGAGCATGCCCGCTTGATGGCTGTTGCAACGGGCAACCGGCAACCGCCTGCCTCGCGCTTTGTCGGTGCGCCAAGGCCTTCACGCGTGATTCCGGCGTCGTTGCCTGCAGCCCCCGCCCCGCTGGAAGCCGGCGAGCAGACCCCCGAAAAAGTAGCCCTGCTGGGACAGCAACAAGCGAATCAAGTACGCTAAGTTACACTAACATCGTACGCAACTGGCGATAAGCGTCCTGGTTTTAGTCAACCATTGATGCTGACGTGGGACACCACTGGGAAGCGTACCGCTGGGACCGTGTGGCCATCAGCGTTCAGCCGTTCGCCTGGGCAGCCCTTGCTTCCTTTCGCCCTAGTGGGCCAAAGGACAGGGATCAAAGTCTTGAAGGACTGCCATGTATCACCGCAACATTCTGATCGAACAGACCGACCCCGAAATTTTTGCCGCCATCCAGGCTGAAAACGCCCGGCAAGAGCACCACATCGAGCTGATTGCCAGCGAAAACTACGCGTCGCCCGCCGTCATGGCCGCGCAGGGCTCCCAGCTCACCAACAAATACGCCGAAGGCTACCCCGGCCGTCGCTACTACGGCGGTTGCGAACATGTCGACGTGGCCGAGCAGCTCGCCATTGACCGCGTCAAACAAATTTTTGGTGCCGATGCCGCCAACGTGCAGCCGCATTGCGGCGCCTCGGCCAACGAAGCGGTGTTTCTCGCCTTTCTGAAACCCGGCGACACCATCATGGGCATGAGCCTGGCCGAAGGCGGCCACCTGACCCACGGCATGGCGCTCAACATGAGCGGCAAGTGGTTCAACGTCGTCAGCTACGGCCTCAATGACAAGGAAGAAATCGACTACGACGCCATGGAACGCAAGGCACACGAAAGCAAGCCCAAGCTGATCATTGCGGGTGCTTCTGCCTACAGCCTGCGCATCGATTTTGAACGTTTTGCCAGGGTCGCCAAAGACGTGGGCGCGATTTTCATGGTCGATATGGCCCACTACGCCGGCCTGATTGCCGCCGGCATTTACCCCAACCCGGTGCCGCATGCCGACGTGGTGACCTCGACCACCCACAAGAGCCTGCGCGGCCCGCGCGGCGGCATCATTTTGATGAAGTCGCAGCACGAAAAAGCCATCAACAGCGCCATCTTCCCCGGCCTGCAAGGCGGCCCGCTGATGCACGTGATTGCCGCCAAGGCTGTTGCCTTCAAGGAAGCACTGTCGCCGGAATTCAAAAGCTATCAGCAGCAAGTCCTGAAAAACGCGCAAATCGTGGCCGAAACGCTGACGCAGCGCGGCCTGCGCATTGTCAGCGGCCGCACCGAAAGCCACGTCATGCTGGTCGACCTGCGCGCCAAAGGCATTACCGGCAAAGAAGCCGAAGCGGTATTGGGCAACGCCCACATGACCATCAACAAAAACGCGAT
>NZ_JAUXNA010000225.1 GCF_030682935.1 Polaromonas sp. | reverse complement strand
CTCCCTGTGGAGGTTTCAATCCACGCCCGTCATTGCTGACGGGCGAATCCTCCGAGGACGGGAAGCTGGCGCGGATTGCGTTGTTTCAATCCACGCCCGTCATTGCTGACGGGCGAATCGTGGAGCAGGCCGAGAGACGGGATTCAGCACAGAAGTTTCAATCCACGCCCGTCATTGCTGACGGGCGAATCTCAATAAGCATCTTTTGAATGTCGGTCGTTACGTGTTTCAATCCACGCCCGTCATTGCTGACGGGCGAATCCGCCGGTCAGGGCTTTTTGCACGACGCCACGCGTGTTTCAATCCACGCCCGTCATTGCTGACGGGCGAATCCCCGCGCTGCCAAAGCATTGCTGGCAAACGATTTTTTCGTACTTTTGCGCGAACCTGCTGGCAAGCAAGCAAGCCGCGGGCCGGATGTGCATGAAAAATACAAAAAAATCATTTAAATCAATGGCTTGCGGGGGACGCGAACCTCTCGGTGAAATAGCAGTCACTTGGGGTCCGCGCAGGCAACCTTACCACGGGGATTGCCCCCATGAAGGGAAATCAAGGTCAATCAGAGCACCAGCGGCCCGTCAAAGTCCACCGCCACGAAGGCGCCGTGTTCCAACACCTCGAAGCCCCTTGTCTGGGGAATGCGATAGAGCCGGAGGCAGTCCGCTTTGGGGTCAATTTCTGCCAAAAGCGCTCGCTCCAATGCCTCGAATTTTGCAATGTCGAGTTGACATTCAAACACCGATTTCTGCACCCGTTGCCCAATGCCCTCACACACCCTCGCCACCCGGCGCAAGCGGCGGCGGCCTTCTCTGGATTCGGTACTGACGTCGTAGCAGACAAGCACAAGCATTTTTATCCTTACCTGGCAACAAAGGGCACGTAGGGCGCACCGTCTTCGCGTATGGCGCGCGCCAACAAGCGCGCCTGAACCAATGGCATCAAACCCAGCGGCACCGACTGCGCCAGCAGGGGGTGATTGACTTCGTCCTTCTTGCGCTCCTGATACGCCACCACCACGGCCTTGCGGGCAGCCGGCTCCAGTTGAACGCCGCCACCCTCGCGCAGCACAAAATCATCAGCCGCCAGCTGGCCGCGATTGATCAACGTCAGGGCGAGTCGGTCGGCCCAGGGACGGAACTCTTCCATCAAGTCCAGCGCCAATGCCGCACGGCCTGGCCGCAAGGCGTGCAAAAAACCCACTTGCGGATCGAGCCCGGCGGCCTCCAGCGCGCTGCGGCAATCATTCATCCACATTGAATACAAAAAAGACAGCATGGCGTTGAAGCGGTCGCGTGGCGGGCGGCGTGTGCGCCCGTCCATGCTAAAGGCGCTGCGCTGATCGGCGCGAACCAGCAGGTTCAGGCCAGTGAAGTATTGGCGGGCTGCTGCACCCTCCACGCCGCGCAGGCTGTCCAGGTCGTTTACGTCGGGCAAGGCGCGCAAGGCAGCAGCCAGGTCATCGGCAAGTCGCGCCAGCACCTTGGCTTCATCCTCCACCTTGGCCTCGCGGGCTCCGCGCTGCAACACTTGCCGGGTATTTTTGATCTTGCCCGCCACGCAGGCGCGGGCCATATCCAGGGTGAAGGCCGCGTCAGAAATGCGCGCAAACTGGGCTTGCCGAAGCAGCACGTTGCCCGTGACCGCGCCCTCCAGGCGCGCTTTGAAGCGGCCGTTGTCATCAAGCAGCACCAGCGCAACACCGCTTTCTGCCAGGCGGTGCATGAGCGGGGCGGACAAACCCGTGTGCCCAAAGCAGACGACGGAACTCACGTGATGCAAGGGCACACGCAACCGGGTTTCGCGCTCCACTTCGACGCGCAAGGTGTCGTTGTCCAGCCGCAAATAAGTTTCGGGCGTGGTGATGTACAGGGTGTTGAGAAGTTGCATGGGCGAATGGGCTCACATCAGGCGTCAGGCGCTAGGCGCTAGGCGCTAGGCGTCTGGATCAAACAGGGCCGCACGCGCGGCAAGCACGCCCGCGTGGGTGGCTTGGGGCTGGCAGCGCTCTTGTAGCGAACAGGCCTTGCAGCGCCTGGCCGCTTGCTCGGACACCAGGGGCGGGGGCAGCTCGCCACTGGCCAGCATCTGGCGAATGGCATCGGCGGTGTGCACCACATCCGCACGCAATGGGTCGGTGATCACCACGACGCGCCGACGTTTGGAGGTGGCGTAGTAAATGGCGCCTTCGTTCACCTGTTTGCCGGCCATGGCTTGCAGGCACAGGGCCTGGGCGGCGAGTTGCAGGTCGTCACAGGCGGCAATGTCGGCGGCCTTGTTGCGACTGCCGTGTTTGTATTCAACTGGATAAGGCACGCCCCCGGCCAAAAACTCGACCACATCGGATTTCCCCACCAGGCCCAGCTCGTCATGCCACAGCGGCAAGGCGCGCTCAACGCGCACGCCCTTGGCGGTCTCAACGCCGGGCTGGTCCACCTTGGCGTGCAGCGCCTGGCCGCGCAGGGTGTGGACGTTTTCGTCAAACACCTGCTCCAGGTGAATCAAGCCGCACTGGCGCGGGCAATACTGCCAGTGCTGCAGGGCCGACAGGGGGATTTTTTCAGGCTCGTCCATAAGGTTTCCCGTTGACGTGGCGCCTTACGCCTTACGCTTTTCGCGGTGGCTTCAGGGCCTTCTTGGCAGCGGGTGGCAGGAAATTTTCGCCTGACACCACCGATTTGCCTGTCTGGCTTTCTAGCTGATGGCGCGCCTGGCGGGCGATGCGGCCACCGGCCTTGGCCGCTGTTTTGTTTTGCGGCATGCCAGTGGCGTCAACGCTTTCAGAAATCTGCCGGGTGGACAACTCGGCCAGCGCCGTAAAAATCAGTTCCGCCTCGCTCATGTGGTCGCGCAGGTTCTGACTTTTCAGGCCCTTCATGCCCTTGTGCTCGTTGACGCTGACCCCGGACCATTCCTGGTGAATGATATTGGTCAGGATGGCAAACTCACTGCCTTCCTTGATGTCATGGCCGCGCCAGTAGTCGGTCAGCTTGTTGCGCGTTTCCTGCCCGGTCATGCGTTGCTGAATCCACTTGTCGCTGCGCCCATGTTGCTGCCAGGTCTGGCGCGCCCGGTCCAGCGACAGGGCCGGATCGGCCATCTCTTGCATGCGCTCATAGCCGACCTTGGCGAGCCAGAGTTTGATGGGCTCGGCCTTGGGGCTGGGGACGGACTGCACCAGGCGCAACAGGGTTTCGGCGGTGGCGACGTCGGTGAGGCGTTGCTTGCCGTCAGTGGCGAGCATCTTCAACTGGTGACAGTTTGTCACCAGTTCACTCCCCTCATTGCCGAGTCGGCGCTTGAGTTGATTCCAGTATTTACGGGCGGTCAGGTCATCTGGCTGCTGCGTCAGCACCTGCACCACGTCAATCACCGAAAACCACCATATTTCAGTGGCTTCGTCGTACACGCGGCGGATGGACTGACCGTCAAATTCAGTGGGCAGGATTTTCATGCTTGGTGACTTTCAAGACCTTGTGTTTCAGCATCTTCTGGTCAGGGTGACGCCCGCTGCGGGCTGGACTGATTGCCCGACCGACAAGCTTTGATCGTCAAACAAAACAGAATACGCATCGAAGCTCCGGGCGACTGCACCCTCTTCTTTGGGCTTGACTTGCAGGCGGTCGAACAAGGCATGGGCCGGGGCGTTGCCCAGTTCGCTGTCGTGCTTGAAGACGTACAACCCACGCGTTGACATTTCGCCACGGGCGGCAGAGCGGTCGTGTTCGAACATCTGCGCAAGCGCCTGGAACACCAGTTCAAGGTCGTCGTCACCAAACCCGGTCTGCTTGGCGAGGAAGGATGAAACAAAGCCATGGGCGACATACACGCCGTAGGGCACGGTGTGCTTGCGGCCCATGGTGCGGTTGTCGCCCTGTTGCTTTTCCGCTTCTGCTTCTGTGGCAACCGCCATGCGGGTGATGGAGTGCTCCAGCGCCACGATCGGCTCGACTGAGCGGGCAAAGGTGAGTTGCACCGGGCCGCGAACTTGGCCGCAGTTGATTTTGGTGGACATAACGGCGCCAAAAGTACGCACGTCAAAGAAGTTTTGGCACATCCATTGCCGTGCGCTGCCAACGTCGTCCGCACCACCTTTGCGCTTTTCTTTGGGAGCCTTTTTCTTTTTGGCATCGGCCTCTTCCGCTGCAATGACCGCATCGTCTTCGCCGACCAATTCAACGGCATCCAACTTCAGTGCAGCATAGGCGCGCTGATTCTGATGATTCAGGATGGCTTTTTCACGCACGTAAATTTCAAACCGTTTTTCACCTGCCTCGGGCTCGCGTACATCCTGATCCTTGACCAGTCCGACAAAATTTCGGATCTTCCTTTTAAGCGCCACGTCCGTCACCAGTCCGTGACCGGATTCCGCATCCATGCGCGGCATGTTGCCGGCGTCCGGGTCGCCGTTGGGGTTGCCGTCTTTCACGTCAAAAATGAGAACGAAATCGTAGCGGTTGGCGAGATTCATGATGGGTTTCCTTCAGTAATGATGGTGGAGTCGTCAGGTCTTTTGGTGAAAAAGTCTTGCCGCTGGTGGTAATAACCCAGCGCGAAGCGGCCTTGGTCGGGCAGCGGTAAATGTTTGGGGAAATCGGCCACGGCACCCAAAATCTCGCCCAACAGCTTTTCAAACCATGCCGCTTGACCGACAGACAACTTCTTCAGGTGTGCATTTTTGAGCCGCAGCAAGGTGGTGAACACTGCGACGGGGGTGCTCGATGCAGCGCCGTAATAGCGATCCCGGATGGTTGAATTGAGCTTGCCCGGCCCGCCTGCGGATGACTCCTGTATCCGCTCCAGAACGGCAAAAAGCCGACCCAGCCGGTAGGCAGGGTTGGTGTTGGTAAGGTCAAGCATGGACAAAAACTCCTTCTCGGGGGACGGGTTGGTGGGTGTGACAGATGAACGACGGACCTGGCGATTGAGGCAAGCCTTAATGGCGGCTGCGCGGTAGTAGTTAACGTTTTGCTCAGCCCGGCAGCGCCCCACGGCGGCGTTGAGCCACAAACTGGGGTACGGCACGTCTGGCCCGGCAAAGACAGCATCGACGATGGCACCGCCCAGATTCGGCGGCACCCTTTCAATATCGCCGTGGGGTTGGCTACCGGTGGCCAAGCACACGGCTTGCAGCAAGCGTTTCAAACTCGGGTATTGCGGGTCATGGGGGCCACGCGCTATTTCGAGGTCTGTGAAATGCTGGAGGATGCGCTCGCCCAGTTCATGCAGCGGCAGGCAGTGATAAAAGCGAATGCTGATGCGGGCGGCGTTGGGGGCCAAGCCCAACATGTGAAAACGAGTCATACCGTCAGGCCCACTCAATTTTCCGCTTTGCATGGCTTCGAATAGCGCACGTACTGCACGCACGCCCTGATCTGGATCGTCCTTGGGTGGCTCGCCAAAAATATCAGGAACGGCAGATTCAAACTCTGACTCTTTTTCTGCCCAGAATACGGTGGAAGCGTCGCCTATCTGAACGCGCTGAGTGGAATCTCTACGCAGCAAATGATTCAACGCTGTAGCGTACGAAAAAGCAGCTGGTTTACCAATTGGAAAAATGAAGCCTTGCTCTTTGCCGTACGAGGAATAGGCCGGGGCCTCCTTTGTATTTGCAGCTGCAAGTGGAGAAGGTTTGGAACAGACGCCGTACACCTTCGGATGTAGACGTGCAATCTCTTCAAACTTACCTGTTACCAAGCAAACGCCAGACTGCACAGCACTGCTGGCATCACCTTCCTCTTCAGCAGATGTGCCCTGACTAACGTGGTTTTGAAGCCAAGATTCATGAATAACTGGTTCGACGGCACCTGCAAGCCGAAATGTCATATTCGCACCAGCGATCTTTACCATCTCCACTGCGTCAGGTCTAGAAAAGACTTTTTTGTACTCGCCTTGTCTGTAAAACTTTGATACCGCTGCAAGTCCAGTTGATCCTGGGTACATCAAAGCCATAGATTCAACGCGTGCAATGAATGCCCCAAGTTGTTTGGCAGCTTTTTCAACCGAATCACTTGGATCAATTTCGCCGTTTGGTTTGCGCTTCGGTTCACCAAGCACAAACCCGTAGTGATCCCACAAGAGATTGGGCTGCGCCCAGGCATTTTTTCCTGATCGAATTTCAGACTGAGGAATCAGTATTGGGCTGCCCCTTGGATTTTCCTTATCGGCGCGAGATGTAACGATCACAACTTGCCCCTCATGGTCAAGCACGATAAAGAATGGAATCGCTTTTAACTCCCAACCGGGCGGCGCCAGTTTTGCGCGCGCATAGTAGTCATTCAATGCCTGGAGAATCATCCGCGTGCCTCCTCAAACGGGGGAACTTCAATCACGCCCGCCGCCATCTTCGCGTTGAAGAAGCGCGGCTGTGGGTCTGAGGGATGGGTGAAGTCCAGGTCATGCAGCATCCAGCCCAGTTCGCGGGTTTCGCTGATGGGGGTCGCGGCGGGCGCATCTGACGCCACCAAACCGAAGGCGGCGGCAAATTCCCGGCAACCCAAATACGGCTGGTTCACGCATTGCCCCTTGGAGGCCCGGCGGGCAAACATCTCGGTGTATTTCATCAAGGGCTCACCCGCCCTCCCAGGTGCCAGCGACAAATCAGCGTGGATGCGGTAGGCCACATCGCGCAAAAAGTAGCCTGCGCGTTGTTGGCGTTCCTCTTCGATATAAAGCCCCAGCGTGCCACTGCCTGCCGTCATGGCTTGCTGCACATTGCGGGTGGACACCACGGCGCTGACCTCATTACGCCGCAGATTGATCCAGCGAATGGGTTTGAGCACTTCAATGCGATGCACCCGCCATCGAATCGCGGGCTTCCACAAAATGGCCTCAAAAATGGAACGCGCCGCAGAGGGCGTCATCACGTCATATGAGACGCGCTCGACCTTCATTTCAGGGCGGGTAAAACAGGCGAAGGGGCCAGAAACCTCAAGACAAAATTTACTCATAAAGTCCGTTCAAGGTGCGAAGCCACCAGGGTTGTATAAATCATCGTCCGGCTTCAAGCCGAGCATGGGGTCGTAAAGGTTGTCCGCATTCACTTGCACATAAAGCCCCGGCATGGGCAGCGTCAGACTGCCCTGCATGAGCATCCTGTCGGCCACACGTCTATGGATGCTGACGGTGTAGCGCTGCAGCTTTCGCATGAGCCAGCGCGCCGGGCCTTCTGCGGCCAGCTTGCCAAGTAGTTTTTCAATCTCGTCGCGGTGTTCGGCATAGCGCACCACGACCGTGGCTGAGTCCTGGTCATCAATCAGGCGAAAGGCACCGGCAGCAGAGCGGAACTGCACGCCCAGCGTTTTTGGCTCCACCTTGAGCATGGGCACAATCTTTTTATTGTCCAGATCAACGGAGCTGTAGAACTGCCGAAAGTAGGTGGCAAACAAGGCGCGTGCCAGTGGATCGGCTTGTTGACCATGCAAGGTGCTGACACAGGCCTGCGCGCCTTTGCGCAAGTGCCCTATGGGCGGGGGCTCTGGCGGCACGAAGACCACGACGCGGCCCTTCCCGCTCAGTCGTCCTTCGCGGTTGCAGCGCCCTGCGGCCTGCGCGATCGAGTCCAGCCCGGCCAGGGCGCGATACACCACGGGAAAATCAATGTCCACCCCGGCCTCGACCAACTGGGTGCTGACCACCCGCAACGGTCGCAGGTCGTGCCCCTCGCGCTTGGCTTTGAGACGTGCCTTGATCTGGTCGATGACCACTTTGCGATGCGCGCCGCACATGAGGGCCGACAAGTGCAAGGTGTCAGGCGGCAACAAACGCTGCAATTCGCGGGCGGCTTTACGGGTGCCGACGATGGCCAGCACACAGTCTTCGGCGGCAAGTTGCGCAGCAGTATCGACCCAAGGCGTCGGCGTGTACCAGTCTTGGGGCAGCGCCACATTTACTCGTTTAAGCGCATTAAACAGGGCATCGGGGTCGTCGATGATTTCGCGCACGTTGTCCAGTCCACGCAGGTTGCTGCTGGCATCGAAATAGTCGGTTGTATTCAACGCGGGCTGGGTGGCGGTACACAGCACCACGGTTACGCCATAGTGCTTCACCAGCAGGTTCAGCGCATCCAGAATGGGCTGCAAAAATTCAGGCGGCAGTTGCTGCGCTTCGTCCAGCACGATGATGCTGTTCACGATGTTGTGCAGCTTGCGGCAGCGCGAGGTTTTGGCAGCGAACAAGGACTCGAACAACTGCACGTTGGTGGTGACAACCAGCGGCGCATCCCAGTTTTCACAGGCCAGACGGCTGCGGGCAGTCTCGTCCCGGTCAGCCGCATCGGCCTGGCTGTGGTGCTCAATCAAGACTTCGCTACCCAGCGCATTGAACACCTCGCGAAATACGTCGGCGGTCTGTTCAATGATGCTGGTGTAGGGAATGGCGTAGATCACCCGGCGCTTGCCGTGGGTTTTCGCGTGATTCAGGGCAAACGCCAAACTGGACAAGGTCTTGCCGCCGCCCGTGGGCACCGTGAGCGAAAAGAACCCGGCGGGCAGCGCCGCCTTGTCGCGGCACTGGCGCAGGATGTCGGCGCGCAAGGTATTGACGGTGGAGGGTGTGGCTTGGGCGGCTGCGGTCTTGGCGGTCATGTGCTCATCCAAAGCGGCCCGCATTTGATCCAGTTCGGGGAAGCCTTCCCGCCGGGCGGGCTTGCCCGCGTCAAAGTGCGCCTCCGTGTCCAGAAAATCGGCGTCCACCAGACACGAAAACAGCAGGCGAGCCCATAGCGAGAAGCCTTCTGCGCCGCCGGGAATTTGGCGCAGATCGGGGACAAAGTCGCCAAATTCAAGAATGCTGACAGGCGGCTGGGCCGCCAAGGCTTCCTGTAGTTCAGTCTGGCAATCGGCTTGCGCCAGCCGCTCTTTGAGGCCGCCATCCCAGTCGTCCAAGCCCGCGTGATGGCCCGCGATCAGATAAGCCAGCAAACGAGCTGCAAGTTTTCCGTTGGCTCCGTGCGTCTTTTCAAGCGATTGCAATGCCCACAAAGCTCCTGCGGCAGAGTGTGTTTTCTCTCGTCCACCCACCTTGCCCTCGATGTGCGCATTGATGTTGTCGGCCAACGCCACGTAGCGCTGAAACCCAGGACGGTACTTGCCCAGGTCATGCCACAGGCCCGCAACATAGGCCCAACGTTGCGTGGCGGCTGCGGGTTCAAACGCTTTTGAAAAATCAGCCGCCATTGCGGCCACAGACTGCAGGTGCGCGGCCAGCGAATGCCCGCCAGAGTGGGCCAGTGCTTCCGACATGATGGCTTGCTCCCTGAAACTTGTAGTGCAGAGCATCTTAATCCCGCCATAACAATTATTTACGATTGTTTCATGACCCATCCCCCCTTTAAATCGGGGGTGAGAGCCTTCCGTAAAGCCCTTGCGCCGGGCAAATCAAAAAAGCCCCGCCGTCACCTGACTGGCGGGGCTTTTCTGTGCAACGCGGGGTTGCAAACGGGAAGGCACTTACTGCTTGACGGCTTCGATCTGGATCACCAGGCGGACGTTTTTCGGGAAGCCCCAGTCGATGCCGTAGTTCATGCCGAAGGCGGTGCGGTCGATCGTGGTTTCGAAGTCGCCGCCGCACACTTCGCGCTTGAGCATGAGGCGGGCGTAGCAGTTGAACTGACGGGCTTTGAGCGTGACGGGCAGGGTTTTTCCGAGCAGGCTCAGGTTGCAGGTGACTTCGGACACCTTGTCACCGTTAAGGCTGCGCAGCTATCTGCACCGCAAACCGCGTACTCAACTCCCCCAGCCCCAACTCGTCCAGCACCTGCTGCAGCCGCATTTGCGCGGCGCGGGTTTTGCCGGGGTTGGGCGTGGCCGGCCGGCTGGCCAGGATCAGCTCGTTTTTCATTGAATGCTCCCAGCCCACCAGTTCGGTCACGGTGACCTGGTAGCCGTGGGCTTCAAGCTGCAGGCAGCGCAGCACGTTGGTGATCTGGCTGCCGAATTCGCGCGTGTGCAGCGGGTGGCGCCAGAGCTCGGCCAGCGGGGTTTTGGCCAGGTTCAGCGCCCGGCTTTTTTTCAGCACGCTGGCCACTTCGGCCTGGCAGCAGGGCACCAGCACCATGTGGCGGGCCTGCTTGGCCAGGCCAAAGGCAATCGCGTCGTCGGTGGCAGTGTCGCAGGCATGCAGCGCGGTCACGATGTCCACGGTGTCGGGCAGCTCGGCCGAGGTGGTGGCGTCTGCCACCAGAAGGTTTAAAAACGACATGCGCGCAAAGCCCAGCTGCGCAGCCAGCGCGCGGGATTTGTCGACCAGCTCGGCGCGGGTTTCAATGCCATAGATGTGCCCGTTTTTCTTCTCGCCCTGGTGCGCCACATTGAAAAACAGGTCATACAGAATAAAGCCCAGGTAGGACTTGCCGGCGCCGTGGTCGGCCAGCGTGAAGTCCCGGTCACCGGCGGAAACTTCCTCCAGCAGTGGCGCAATGAACTGGTACAGGTGGTAGACCTGCTTGAGCTTGCGCCGGGTGTCCTGGTTGAGCTTGCCCTCGCGCGTGAGGATGTGCAGCGCCTTGAGCAGCTCAATCGACTGGCCGGGGCGAAGCTCTTCGATGACCTGTTCGGGCCTGCCAGCTTTTGCGGTGGCAGGTGCTGGCGCTTTGCGGGAGGTCTTGCCGGTGGGGGGGGGGCTGGTTTTTTGCATGACCCTGCAGTTTATGCGCGCGCCCGTCCTGCATCGGCGGGTTTTTTTGGAGGCGCAGGGAACGCCCCTTGATGTCCGCCCCTGCGCAGAACGACAATGGGGCATGACTGAACACAACAAGGCCGCACCGGCGCGCGACGCCGTCCATGCCTATGAATCCCTGACCCCCGATGTGGTGCTGGACGCGCTGGCCAGCGTCGGCCTGATGGGCGACGGACGCCTGATGGCGCTGTCGAGCTACGAGAACCGGGTTTACCAGCTGCATCTTGAGAGCCCTGCGGGTGCGGGCGACAGGGCCGGCGAGGTGGTGGTGGCCAAGTTTTACCGGCCGGACCGCTGGAGCGATGCGCAGATTCTGGAAGAGCATGCGTTTGCCGCCGAACTGATGGCGGCCGAAATCCCGGTGGTGGGCCCGCTGGCGCTGAACGGCGCCACGCTGAACCACTTCCAGGGCTTTGGCTTCAGTGTCTCGCCCAGCCGTGGCGGCCGCCGGCCCGAGCTTGAAAATTTCGACGTGCTCGAATGGATTGGCCGCTTTCTGGCGCGCATCCACACCGTGGGCGCGGCCAGGCCTTTCACGCACCGCCCGGCGCTGAACCTGAGCACTTTTGGCACCGCGTCGGCCGAGCGGCTGCTGGCGGGCGGCTACTTGCCGCTGGACATGGAGTCGCGCTGGCGCCGCGCGTTTGACGAGGCAATGGGGGTGGCGCAAAGTGTGTTTGAAAGCGCGGGCGATGTGCAGCAGCTGCGCCTGCATGGCGACTGCCACCCCGGCAACATTCTGTGGACGCCCGAGGGGCTGCCGGGCGCCGGTCCGCATTTTGTCGACCTGGACGACGCGCGCAGCGGCCCGGCCGTGCAGGACCTGTGGATGCTGCTGTCAGGCGACCGGGCGCAGAGCACCCGGCAGCTGGGCGCGCTGGTCGACGGCTACGAGGAGTTTCGGGAATTTGACCGCCGCGAACTGGCGCTGATCGAGCCCCTGCGCACGCTGCGCCTGGTGCACTACAGCGCCTGGCTGGCGCAGCGCTGGCACGACCCGATCTTCCCGATCAACTTTCCCTGGTTTGGCTCCAGTGACTACTGGAAGGGCCAGGTCGACATGCTGGAGGCGCAAACCGAGGCCATGCAGGAAGCGCCGCTGATGGCATAGTGGAGTGGCCCTCCCGGCCGCGCAGTCAGGCCGGGCGCCTACAGGCAAAGGCGGCAGAACAGACCGGCGCTGGGGGCCAAAACCACGGTGCTTAGGCTACAGTGGCAAGCACTATGCAGACCTTTTTTGCGCGACGCCCCGCTTTCTTGAATGCCTTGCCGGCACACCGCCCATCGCGCTGGCTCAGCCTGCTGTTGCTCAGCGTTTGGGTGACGGGCTGCGCGTCCTTGCCCCGCGAGGTGGACCGCCCGGTCTCCAGCGCGCTGGCCAACCCTGAAACAACCCGCATCGGCCAGGCCGTGGCAGCGCGGGCCGCCACGGCCGGCACCCGCAACGACTCCGGTTTTGCGCTCGTGGGCAGCGCCGAACTGGCCTTCACCAGCCGCATGACGCTGATCAGGGCGGCGCAAAAAACGCTGGACATTCAGTACTACGCCATCCTGGCCGACGACACCACCGAGCGCATGTCCGAAGCGCTGCGCGAGGCGGCCGCGCGGGGCGTGCGCATCCGCATCCTGCTGGACGATTTCAACACCTCGGGCAAGAACGCCCGGATTCTGAAGCTGGCTTTTGAACCCAACATCGAGTTTCGGCTGTTCAACCCCTTGCCGGGCGGACGCGGCGCGCTGTTTTTGCGCATCCTGAGCAACCTCAAGGACGTGGCCCGCATGCAGCGGCGCATGCACAACAAGATTTTTGTGGCCGACAACGCGGTGGCCATTGTGGGCGGCCGCAACCTGGGCGAAACCTATTTTGGCCAGAGCGAAGGCACCAACTTTGTGGACATCGACGTGCTGGCCGCCGGCCGCATCGCGCGTGACCTGTCGGGCAGCTTTGACCAGTACTGGAACAACCCGCTGGCTTACCCGGTGCAGTCGCTGATGACGGTTGAGGAAATCGAAGCGCTCAAGCCTGCGGCCGCTGTCCCGGATGACCCCGCCGTGCCGGCCAGCGTCACGCAAACCTCGCCACCCGCGCCCAACAAAACAACCAGCGAGCGCACCACCACGTCCTTGAGCGGCGTCACCACCACCATTCCGGCGCTGCCTGACTCGACCGACCTGCGCCTGCTGAACTGGACCTGGGCGCCCTCTGTGATGCTGGTGGACAAACCATCCAAAATTGCCGCTGACGCCGATGCCGTGGGCGAATCGCAGGACACGGCGGTCGATGGCCTGCTGCAGCTGATGTCGCAGGCCAGGACCGATTTGCTGATCGTCTCGCCCTATTTCGTGCCCGGCGAAAAAATGATGCAGCAGTTTGCCGACCTCCGGCAACGCGGCGTGCGCGTTCGCGTGCTGACCAATTCGCTGGCCTCCAACGATGCCCCCGCCGCCCACGCGGGTTATGCGCGCTACCGCCAAGCGCTGCTGGCCATGGGCATCGAGCTCTACGAAATGCACGCGGAACAAAAGGGCACGATCACCCACTTCGGCTCAATGGCCGGTTCTGCGGGCGACTCCTTGGGCGCCTCGCGCGCCAGCCTGCACGCCAAGGTGGTGGTGATGGACAAGCGCCTGCTGATGGTGGGCTCGATGAACCTGGATTTGCGCTCCAAGCTGCAAAACAGCGAGGTCGCCATCGTCATCCGCAACCGCACCCTGTCCGCCGAGGCCACCCGCATGATCGAGCCCGCGCTGGTGGGCGGCGCCTGGCGGGTGGAACTGGTGGACGGTGGACTGGTCTGGCGCGCGCCGCAGGGCTCGACCCTGAAGGATTCGAAAACTGAACCCGACGCCAGCCTGGGGCTCAGGCTGATGCTCAAGCTGATCGGGCCGTTTGCGCCCGACGAGATGCTTTGAGCGGGAAAGACGCCCCTTCTTAATCTATAGGTGTTTTAGGCCTCCAGCCAAATACACACGAGCGCAAGCAGCTATGTAATTTATAGCAAATGTCGCCAATAGGGGACTGCGCTGGTTGACGCCGTGGCGCGGCTTAGGTCATCCGGTCCCGCAGCCGCGCAAACACCGTCCAGAATGCCGCCTCCTGCGTGGTCGCAAAGTTGATGCGCATCAGGGTGCTGGGCTTGCGCACCGCGTGAAACAGCGCGCCGGGGGCGATCAAATAGCCTTCATCGAGCATGCGCTGCGCGAGCGCGTCGGTGTCCACGCCGGTTTCGACCCAGCCGAACAGGCCTGCCGGTTCGGCCGCAAAAGTGCAGCCGTGGGCCAGCGCCAGTTGCACGCTGCGCCCGCGCGCCTGGTCGAGCCGGTTGCGTATGCGTTCAGCGTGACGGCGCAACTGGCCCTGGTCGATGCACCAGGCCAGCGCTTGCTCCAGCAGCGCGGGCGTGCTCAGGGTGGCAAGCAGCTTGGTGGTGAGCAGGCGCTCGACCAGGTCGGGCGGGGCGGCCATGAAGCCGACGCGCCAGCCGGGCGCGAGAATCTTGGCAAAGCCGCTGACGTAAATGGTGCGCTGCAGGCCGTCGAGCGCGCACAGGCGGGTGGCGTGCTCGGGCGCCAGGTGGCTGTAGGTGTCGTCTTCAACAATATGAAAATTATGCTGATGGGCCAGCTGCAGCACGCGGTGGGCGCTGCCCGGCGTGATGCAGTAACCGGTGGGGTTGTGGAACACGCTGACACTGACAAACAGCTTGGGGCTGTGCAGCTGGCAGTACTGCGCCATCACGGCCAGGTCGGGGCCGTCAGCACGGCGCGGCACCGGCAAAATCCGCATGCCCAGCGCATCGAGCCGGGCAAATTCCACGGCCCAGCCGGGTTCCTCGACCATCACGCAGTCGCCAGCGCGCAGCAGGGTGCGGCTGACAATGTCCAGCGCATGGGTGGCGCCGACGGTGGTGATGATCTGCTCGGGCGCGGCATGCACATTGAGCGCGCCCAGCTTTTGCGACAGCGACCGGCGCAGGCCCGCGTCGCCCAGCGGTTCGCCGTATCGCAGCGAAAACGCCCGCAGCGCGCTGGCACTGGTGACCTTGCGCACGGCCGCCGGCATGAAGCTGGTTTCCAGCCAGTCCGGCGGAAACACACCCATGCCGGGCTGCGGCTGGTCGCTGACCTGGTGGAACATGCCTCGAATCAGCGCGGCCGCATCGACAGGTCCATTTACTGTGTTTTTAATCGCTGCCTGCGCTTTACCGGCGGGCGCCCGAGCCATATTCGATGATGAATCACGGACAAAAAAGCCGCGATTCCTGCGCGCAACCACCAGACCCTGCGCCTGCAGCTGGTCGTAAGCCGCCACCACCGTGGACACGCTCACGCCCTGCTGCGCGGCGCACAGCCGCACCGAAGGCAGGCGCGCCCCGGGGGCCAGCAAATGGCTGCGAATGCGCTCGGCAAAGCGGGCGCAGAGTTGCTCGGTCAGTGATTGCGACGCGGTCTTGATCAACATGGCGGAGTCCTGGGGACGGGGTGGAACAGCTGTACTGACGGGGCGAGCCATACAGTTCTGAAATTTGTACCCCTGACTGTATCGCTACTGTGCTGGTTTCGGCGATAAAGTCAGCCCCATGAACTGGCAAGAATTTACGGCTTTACTGGTGCTGGCCACGGCGATGCGCTTTACGCCCGGGCCCAACACCACCCTGTCCACGGCGCTGGCGGCCAACCATGGCTTGCGGCGCGCGCTGCCTTTGGCGTACGCCGTTCCGGTCGGCTGGGGCGCGGGGGTGCTGGCGGTCACGGCGATCTGGGTGCTTCTTATATGAAGCACACGCCAGCCAACATCAACAAAGGTCTGTGGCTGGGGCTGCTGGGCATCGTGATTTTCTCGGTCACGCTGCCGATGACGCGGCTGGCCGTGGGCACGCCCGATGCGCCGCAAATGTCGGGCGTCTTCATTGCGATGGGCCGGGCGCTGGTGGCAGCCGCGCTGTCGGTGGTGTTTTTGCTCGCCACCCGCGCACCGTGGCCGCGGCGCCAGGAGGTGCTGCCGCTGGCCATGACCGCAGCGGGCGTGGTGCTGGGCTTTCCGCTGTTCACGTCAATCGCCATGCGCCATGTCGAAGCGGTGCATGCGAGCGTGATCGTCGGCATCTTGCCGCTGGCCACGGCGGCCGTCGGCGCGCTGCTGCACCGCCAGCGGCCGTCCGCCGGCTTCTGGCTTTGCGCGGGCCTGGGCAGCGCGCTGGTGGTGGCGTTTGCCGTGCTGCGCTCGGGTGCACCGGGCGGCGGCTGGTCGATCAATCTGGCCGACCTGCTGCTGCTGGCCGCCATGCTGTGCGCCGCCGTGGGTTACGGCTACGGCGCGCGGCTGTCGCAGCATATGCGCGCCGAGCATGTGATCTGCTGGGCGCTGGTGATGGCGCTGCCGCTGACCTTGCCGCTGGCGCTGGCCACCTGGCCTGCCGCGCCGCTCAAGGCCACGGCCTGGTGGGGCTTTGCCTACCTGGCGGTGTTTTCGATGTGGCTGGGCTTTTTTGCCTGGTATCGCGGCCTGGCGCTGGGCGGCACGGTGCGCGTCAGCCAGGTGCAACTGGTGCAGCCGTTTTTGTCGATGCTGTTTGCGGTTCCGCTGCTGGGCGAGCGCCTGGACGCGGTGACGGTCGGCTTTGGGCTGGCCGTGATTGCCACAGTGTTCATCGGGAAGAAAATGCCGGTGAATGCTGTTTCCGCACACAAGGTTACCGTCAAAAGTTTGAGATGATTCAGTATTGGGGAGTCGTTGACCACCCCGCCATCAGGAGATTGAAATGAAATGGACCCAGGCGCGACGCGCCCAGAAAATGAACCCTTCGGTGATCCGCGAGATCCTGAAGGTCACCGAAAAGCCCGGCATCATCAGCTTTGCCGGCGGCCTGCCCTCGCCCCAGACCTTTCCGGTCAGCGCCTTTGCGGCGGCTTGCGAAACCGTGCTGCAGGGCGACGCCCACGCCGCGCTGCAGTACGCGGCCAGTGAAGGCTTTGCCACGCTGCGCGAACTGGTGGCGGCCATGCTGCCCTGGGCGGTGGACCCGGCGCAGGTGCTGATCACCACCGGCTCCCAGCAGGGGCTGGACCTGATTGCCAAGGTGCTGATTGACGAGGGCAGCCGCGTGCTGGTCGAAACGCCGACCTACCTGGGTGCGCTGCAAGCATTCACGCCGATGGAGCCCGACATCGTGAGCGTCGCCAGCGATGGCGACGGCGTGGACCTGGCCGACCTGGCGGCCAAGGCCGCAGGCGCGCGTTTCTTTTACGTGCTGCCCAACTTCCAGAACCCGACCG
This sequence comes from Polaromonas sp., assembly GCF_030682935.1. Taxonomy (GTDB): domain Bacteria; phylum Pseudomonadota; class Gammaproteobacteria; order Burkholderiales; family Burkholderiaceae_C; genus Polaromonas. Next base: position 14,529 of record NZ_JAUXNA010000225.1, on the reverse strand, counting down.
GCCGCACCATGACCGAAGCACGGCGCGCCGCACTGAGCGCCGAGGCTGCGCGCCTGGGCCTGCCGCTGGTTGAAGACAACCCCTATGGCGATTTGTGGTTTGACACGCCGCCGCCGCTGCCCCTGACCGCGCGCAACCCCGAGGGCTGCATCTACCTGGGCTCGTTTTCCAAGGTGCTGGCGCCCGGGCTGCGGCTGGGCTTCATGGTGGCGCCGCTGTCGATTTTCCCGAAGCTGCTGCAAGCCAAGCAAGCCGCCGACCTGCACAGCCCCGGCTTTAACCAGCGCCTGGTGGCCGAGGTGATGAAGGACGGCTTCCTGGACCGCCATGTGCCCACGATACGCGCGCTGTACAAGTCGCAGCGCGACGCCATGCTGGCCGCCATGACACGCGAAATGCCCGAGGGCGTCGAATGGAACACGCCGGCCGGCGGCATGTTTTTGTGGGCGCGTTTACCTGAAGGCATGAACGCCAGTGAACTGCTTCCCCGGGCGGTAGAGCGCAACGTGGCCTTTGTACCCGGCTGGGCGTTTTATGCCGACCAGCCCGACGCCCGCACGCTGCGGCTGTCGTTCGTGACCTCCAGCGTGGCGCAGATCAACACCGGCATTGCCGCGCTGGCCGCTGCCATTCGCGATACGAACAAGGCCGCATCCAACCATGAAAATACCGCCCATGAAGCCGCGCCCGTTTAAACAGGTTGATGTGTTCACCGCCACGCCTTACTGGGGCAACCCGCTGGCCGTGGTGCTGGACGGCAGCGGGCTGGACGACGCGGCGATGCAGCGCTTTGCCCGCTGGACCAACCTGTCGGAAACCTGCTTTTTGCTGCCGCCCACCGATGCGTTGGCCGACTACCGGGTGCGCATCTTCACGCCCGGCGGCGAGCTGCCGTTTGCCGGCCACCCGACGCTGGGCAGTTGCCACAGCTGGCTGCAGGCCGGCGGCCAGCCGCGCGCCCCGGACTTCATCGTGCAGGAATGCCAGGTGGGCCTGGTGAAGATTCGCCGCGAGCCGGGCACCGAACGCCTGGCGTTTGCCGCCCCGCCGCTCACGCGCTCGGCGCCCGACGCGGCCTGGCTGGCCGAGGTCACGGCCGCCCTGGGCCTGCAGCCGCCGCAGGTGCTGGCCGCGCAGCGGCTGGACAACGGCCCGGTCTGGCTGGGGCTGCTGTTGGACAGCCCGGAGACCGTGCTGCAGCTGACACCCGACCACGCGGCGCTGGCAAGGCTTAAGGCCAAAGTCGGCGTCGCGGCGGTTTATCCGCCAGAAGAATCGTCGCCGCTGATAGCACGCGCCAACCGCGAGGCACGCGCATTTGACTCCGGCGTGAAAGACCCCATGGACGCAGCGCCCGATCTGGAAGTGCGCGCTTTCGCCGCACCCATCGGCGTTAACGAAGACCCGGTGACGGGCAGCCTCAATGCCAGCCTGGCCCAGTGGCTGATCGCCGAAGGCCACGCGCCCGCGCATTATCTGGCTTCGCAGGGCGTGTGCCTGGGCCGCGCCGGGCAGGTCTACCTTGAACGCGACGGGTCGGGCCAGGTCTGGGTCGGCGGCCAGTCGGTGACCTGCATCGACGGCCAAGTCAGGCTGTGAACCGTGAGCACCCTGCAAACCGCCCCTGCACCGCTGACCGCCCAGGTCGACCACATGGTGGTGGCTGCGGCCAGCTTGGCCGAGGGCGTGCAGTGGTGCGAGCGCGTGCTGGGCGTCACGCCCGGGCCGGGCGGCGAGCATGCACTGATGGGCACGCACAACCGTCTCATCACGGTCGCAACCCCCACCTTTGCGCAGGCTTACCTCGAAATAATTGCCATTCATTCAGGAGCCCCTTGCGCTCGCCCCGTGGGCACCAAGCGCTGGTTTGACCTGGACGACCCGGACATGCACCTCAGACTGCAGCAGCGCGGACCGCAGCTGGTGCATTTTGTCGCCCGCACCGCGCGGGCGCAGGCCGGCGTGCGCGCCCTGGCCCGGCTGGGACTGGACCGGGGCGAGGTGCTGCAGGCCTCGCGCATGACCGCGCAGGGCCTGCTGGACTGGCAAATCACGGTGCGGGAAGACGGCCAGCGGCTGTTCTTTGGTGCGCTGCCCACGCTGATCCAGTGGGGCGAGGTCCATCCGGCCGACAGCATGGCGCCCTCGGGCATCACGCTGCAGTCGCTGCAGGCGCATCACCCCCGGCCCGACGCGCTGCGCGCCTGCTACGAAGCCCTGGGGCTGACGGGTATTGAGGTCACGCCAGGCCCACCCAATCTTGTTGCCACACTGCAAACACCGCGCGGCCTGGTCACGCTGGAATCCAGAGGAATCTAAATGCACGCCAGCTTGCCGAACCTGCCCGCCATTGAAGACGCAGCCCGCGTGGTCTACCGCGAATTCCAGGCCACGCCGCAATACCGCTGGGGCCTGTCCAGCCAGCGGCTGGGCACTGATTGCTGGATCAAGCACGAGAACCACACTCCGGTCGGCGCGTTCAAGATTCGCGGCGGACTGACCTATTTTGATGCCCTGAAGAAAAGCGGCTCGCTGCCGCCAGAGGTCATCAGCGCCACGCGCGGCAACCACGGCCAGAGCATCGGCTGGGCGGCGCGCGCGCACGCTGTTCCCTGCACCATCGTGGTTCCGCACGGCAACGCGCTGGAAAAAAATGCCGCCATGCGCGCGCTGGGCGTGACGCTGATTGAACACGGCGAAGATTTTCAGGAAAGCCGCGAATTCGCCGCGCAACTGGCCGTCCAGCGCGGTGCGCACATGGTGCCGAGCTTTCACGCTGACCTGCTGCGCGGCGTGGCAACGTACTGGTGGGAGTTCATGCTGGCGGTGCCGCAGCTTGACGTGGTGTATGTGCCGATTGGCCAGGGCTCGGGCGCCTGCGCCGCCATTGCCGCCAAGCTGGCCTTGAAGCGCACGCTGCGGATTGTGGGCGTTGTGAGCGCCCATGCCACCACCTACGCCGATTCGCTAGCCGCCGGGCAGGTGGTGGAAGCACCAGTGACTACGCAGTTGGCCGACGGCATGGCCTGCCGCATTGCCGACCCGGCTGCGCTGGCCATCTTGCTGCCGCACCTGGATCGCATCGTGCAGGTCACCGACGACGAGGTTGCCCAGGCCATGCGCGACCTGTATGCCGACACGCACAACGTGGCCGAAGGCGCGGGCGCGGCGAGCTTTGCGGCCGCCATGAAAGAGCGTGCCCAACTCACCGGGCAGGTGGTGGGCACCACGCTGTGCGGCGGCAATGTGGACAGTGCCACCCTGGCAAAGGTACTGGCGGCAAATTAACCGTCCCCGGTGCGACTGGAAACCGGCCAGACTGTCGCCACAATTTACGCATGGGAACACTTTATTTGGTACGCCACGGCCAGGCTTCGTTTGGCGCTGATGACTACGACTTGCTCAGCCCGCTGGGGCAGCAGCAGGCCGTGCGCCTGGGGGAATACTTCAAATACAAGGGCCTGACGTTTGAGGCCGCGCTGACCGGCACCCTGACGCGGCAGCGCCAGACCCTGGCGGGCATCTGCCAGGGCATGGGCGTGGCGTTTGACAGCGAACGCCTGGCCGGAGCCAGCACCGCAGAAACTGCAAAGAGCGCAGGGGAACCCGAACGCAGCGCCGGGCCGCCCCAAGCAAGTTCAGCCCCCTCGGGGGGCAGCGAAGCACACGAAGTGGCAAGCGTGGGGGCACATCTCCTGTGGCCTGGGCTTAACGAATACGACAGCGAAGCCGTGATCAGCGCCATCCACCCCTACCCGCTCAAAAAACCAGATACCCCGGAGCTCTACAGGCACCACTTCAGGCTGCTCAAAGACGGCCTGGCACAGTGGATGGCCGGCGTGGTCAGCCCCCGGGGCATGCCCCGCTACACCGAGTTTGCAGCCGGCGTTGCCGGTGCGCTGGAGCACATCCGCAGCAGTTATGACGGCAATGTGCTGCTGGTATCGAGCGGTGGACCGATCGCCACGGCCGTGGGCCAGGTGATGGGCAGCAGCCCCGAGGCGACGATTGAGCTGAACATGCGCATCCGCAACAGCTCGGTCACCGAATTTGCCTTCAGCCCCAAGCGCCACCGGCTGGTGACCTACAACACGCTGCCGCACCTCGATGCGCCCGAATACGCCAGCTGGGTGACCTACGCCTGAACCCGCACCCGTAGTTTCCCTGTCTTGCCCGATCCGCTGCAAGCAAAGATACTCTTCGGCAATGACTGCCGTTCACACCTCAAGCCACCGCACTGGCGGCATTCGCCTGCGCACCCCGTCCACCGATGCGCTGGCGGCGGCCAGCCGCAGCTTTCTGACGCAACTGGCGCAACTCGGCCTGCAGCACGACGTTGACACCGCAGACGGCCCGCCTTCGCTGCAGGACGGCGTCGAAATAAGCTTTCACCTGCGTGCCGAACTGGCTGAAAAGTGGGCCCCGGGTCTGGACACGGCGGGGTTGACAAGTCCAAGTCGGCCGCAGCCCGACCAACCCCACGCCAACGCCAATGCGCTGGACCGCGAAATCCTGCTGGCCATGCTGCTCAGCCCGGTGGGGTTTGAGTTTGCCGGCCATGCCGAACTGGCGTCCGCCGTGCGCATACGCCGCAACCTGGTGGTCGCCGCGCGCCAGACAGCGCTGGCTTTTCACACCACCGAGGTCGACCGGCCCGAAGACTGCTGGCGCTATGACGAAGACAGCGGGTTTACCGTGCGGCCGGGCCACGCCCTGATTGCTTCCCTGCAAAAAGCCACCCAACCCGACACGTCGGGCAAGCGGTATTCGTTTTCCTGCTACCGCGCCACCGAGTATGTGATTTTGCTGGCCATTGCGCAGGAGCTTGAATTCTGCAACCCGGCCCTGCTGGACGGGCTGCAGCAACAGTGGGAGCGCCGCGCCATCGCCTCGGGCCAGTTCCACGACGTGTTCCTGCGCGAATACGGCTCCATGCAGGCCCCGCTGCCGCCCCGCTATTACGTGCCGGGTGACCGCCTGTGGTTTCGCAACCCCGACGCGCATTCGTCCGACGTTTCGGGCTACGAAGGCTCCTGGGTGTTTTATCTGGGCGGCGGCCTGTTCACCAATTTCTGGAAGCGGGAGCAGCCCTACACGCTGACCGCCAAATGCCTGGAACTGTTCCACTGGCGCCACGCGACCTACCGGGATGCGGCCGGCGAGCTGCGGATCGACGAAGGCATCGTGGAAGAACGCGTCAAGGCGTCGATGGCCGATCCGGCCCAGGTGGCGCAGATTCTGGAGCTGATGCTGCGCCTGCGCGAGCCCCGGGGGGTTTACCAGTCGGGCGGCTGCATCGACACCTCCCGCGAGTACCCGCGCGGGGTCTGCCCGGGCAGCGCCGACCTGGTGCTGCCCGCCGCCTGAACCACTATTAATTTAATAGCTATTCATGCCCACTATATATGGGCTAAAGGCATTTTTCGTCAATAAATTACGAAGTCTGGGCGCGCGGCGCTCCGGGTCGCACCTACTGCGCGGGCGCGCGGCTCACGCGCCAGACCGCATTGCCGACATCGTCGGCCACCAGCAGCGCGCCGCGCTGGTCCATGGCCACACCCACCGGCCGGCCATAGGCATGGCCCTCGGCGCTTAAAAATCCGGTCAGTACATCGACCGGAAGGCCGGCCGGCTGGCCCTTGACGAACGGCACGAACACCACCTTGTAGCCACTGTGCGGCACGCGGTTCCAGGAACCATGCTCACCCACAAACGCGCCACTGGCCAGCGCGGGCAGCAGCGCCTGGCCTTCGGAAAAGGCCAGCCCCAAGGGCGCAACATGCGAACCGAGCGCATAGTCGGGTGAGACGGCGCTGGCCACCAGATCGGGCCGCGGCGGTTTGACGCGCAGGTCCACGTTCTGGCCGTAATAGCTGTAGGGCCAGCCGTAAAAAGCACCGTCTTTCACAGAGGTCAGGTAGTCGGGTACCAGGTCGCTGCCGATCTCGTCGCGTTCGTTGACGACCGTCCACAGCGCCCCGCTGCCGGGCGCCCAGCCCATGCCGTTGGGGTTGCGCAGGCCGGAGGCAAACACGCGGTGGCCGCCGGTTTTGGGATCGACCGCCCAGATGGCCGCCCGGCCGGCTTCGGCCTCCAGGCCGCGTTCACCTACATTGCTGTTGGACCCCACCGTCACATACAGCGTGCCGCCGTCGGGGCTGGCGATCAGGTTTTTGGTCCAGTGGTGGTTGATCGGGCCGGCCGGCAGGTCCACCACCTTGAAGGGCGGCGCAGCAATGCTGGTTTGCCCTGTTTCATACGGGAAACGGACGACCGCATCGGTATTGGCCACGTACAAGTCCTGGCCCACCAGCGCCATGCCGAAGGGCGAATTCAGGTTTTGCAAAAAAACGGTACGGGTTTCGGCCTGGCCGTCGCCATCAGCGTCGCGCAGCAAGGTGATGCGGTTGGCCGAGGGCACGCCGGCGCCGGCCCGGTCCATCACCCATTTCATGACCATGCCCTTGATGCCCTTGCCGTCTTCGGGCTTGGCGGGCGCGTTGCTTTCGGCGACCAGCACGTCGCCGTTAGGCAGCACATACACCCAGCGCGGATGGTCCAGGCCAGAGGCCAGCGCGGTGACCATGAGCCCGGCCCGGGGCACCGGTTTCACGCCTTCGGGCCAGCCCTTGGCCGGCGCGATGTTGACCGTGGGAATCAGCCGGTTTTGGGGTGGGGGCAGCGTCGGGTTGGCGCCCATGCCGGCCTCGGGCGGCAGCAGGGCCATGTCGCCGCAGGCGGTCAGCGCGCCCAGCAGACCCAGGCCAAGGGTGCGAGCACGCCCCCCTTTGAGAATAGAAATCCGTGATTGCATGACAAGCCTCCAGAATGTTTGGTGCGTGGCGGTCCCGCAGCCACACAGAACCTCAAGGTAACTATGCGCTTTTGGCCGCAGCGTGCCTGTCAGTCAGCCCCGCAGCGACTTGTCAGGGTTTGGCCATGGCAAAAAACTCAGTCCGGCAACAGCGGCAAGTCGGCCTTTTTAAGCGTGCGCAGCACAAAGCTGGACTTGCTGTGGCGTATGCCTTTGATCTTGTAAAGCCGCTCGCGCAACAGGCGCTCGTAATCCTTGGTGTCATGCACGGCAATGCGCAGCAGGTAGTCGTATTCGCCCGACACCAGCCAGGCCTCGATCACCTCGGGAATGGCCGCCAGCGTTTCGCCAAATTTCTCCAGCGTGTTGTCGGAGTGGCTGTCGAGCGTGACCTGCACCATCACGGTGTCGCGCAGGCCCAGCGCCTGCGCATTGAGCCGCACGGTGTAGCCCTCGATCACGCCGGCTTCTTCCATTTTCTTGATCCGGCCCCAGCACGGCGAAGGGCTCAGGCCCACCGCCTGGCCGATGTCGTGCAGGCTGGTGCGCGAGTCGGCCTGCAGGACTTGAAGAATTTTCCGGTCAAATACATCCATTCGGGTAATTTATCTGTTTTTTATCAAACAACAGAATATTCAGCTGAATTTTCCAAGTAACGCGAAAAAACAAGAAGACTATTCGGCGCACCGTGACCGATACTTGTCTGACACCGCCGCCGGGTTTACCCGCCAGACGCGCAGTACAAACCCCCAAGCGGCTTACCCGCCGCTTGGGGGGTTGGTTTTTGAAGGCCTTAAAACGCCGTGGTGTTGCGCAAGGTGTCGGCCGGCAACTGGTCGATCTCGGCCAGCACCCGGGCCAGGCTGCGGCCTGCGGCGCCCAGTAGCGCATGGCCTTTTCCCGCCGTGGCCGCCGCCGCGTTGCCGACCGCGCCCTGCGCGTTGTAGTCCTGCATTTGCCAGGCCAGCTTGGCACTGCGGCCGTCGCCCAGGAGGCGGAATTTCTCCGCCCTGTCCTGCGAGGTCGAGTGAAAATCCTGCGCCTTCGCCATATCGACCTGCTCGGGCCTGAGCGCCAACATCATCGAAGTTTCGATCTCGCCGGCATGAATGCCGAAGCGGTGTTCATGCGCACTGAACAGGCTAGAGACCGGCTCGCCGTTTTCACCCACCAGCGGCAGGTTGAACCAGTTCACGCTGTACACCAGCATGCCCAGTCGCGCCCGCAAGTCACGCGCCACCACATCGAGCAGCCCCACCTGGCCGCCGTGCGAATTGAGCAGCACGAGTTTTTTAACGCCGCTGGCCGCCACCGACTCGGCCATCTCGGTCCAGATCCGGATGATGGTTTCGGCTTTCAGCGTGAGCGTGCCCGCAAAGCGCGTGTGCTCGGGGCTGAAGCCGACCGCCTGCGTGGGCAAAAACAGCGCCGGAAAGTCTGCAGGCAAATGCGGCAGCGCGGCTGCGATGACGCCCTCGACCAGCGTGGTGTCGACATTGAGCGGCAGGTGCGGGCCGTGCTGCTCAATCGCGGCCACCGGCAGCACCGCGATGCTGCGTGCCAGGTCAAGGCGGGCGAAGTCTGGGCTTTTCAGGTCGGCCCAGAAGCGGGGCAAGGCGGCTTGAGTAGACGTTGCGGGATTCATAGGCGTATTTTGCGGGTATTTCGGCGGGCGGCTGAAAAGATCCGGCTTAAATAGCCGCCGCCTGATCCCGCTAATGCTTCCGGCTATCGATCAGTTTCTTACGGCTGGCGGGAAGTCCCTGTCAAAGGCTTAGGTCTCTGCGTTACCAATTCGACCGTCCTAAAGTGAAATAGAACGTGGCACCTTCGTTCAATTTGCTTTCAGCCCAGACGCGGCCCCCGTGACGTTCAATGATGCGCTTGACGGTAGCCAGCCCGACGCCAGTTCCAGAGAAATCCTCATGCGAATGAAGGCGTTGGAAGGTGCCAAAAAGTTTGCCAGAGAAAGCCATGTCAAACCCGGCACCATTGTCTTTGACGAAAAAGATGGTGTCGCCATCGGCCCCCAACTCGCTGCCGACATCAATCCGTGCTGGCACCTGCCCGGCAGTGAATTTCCACGCGTTGCCCAGCAAGTTATGAAGGACCGCCGACAGCAAGCGGGGATCGCCGTGCGCGTTCAGACCCTCCTGAATGTGCACCTGCACCTGGCGTTCTGGTTCCCGCTCCCTGCACGCCTGTTCTACCTGTTTGGAGATTGCCGAAAAATCGACATTCTCCAACTTGATCTGTTCGCGGGATAGTTGAGCCAGAGACAGCAAGCCCTCAATCAGCTCGCCCATCTGCTTGGCCCCAGCACGGATTCTATTCAGGTAGTGCGCGCCCTTTTCGCTGACATTATTTCCATCGACTTTCGCCAGCAGCTGGCTGAATCCGTCAATGGTGCTTAACGGCGTGCGCAGGTCGTGTGACACTGAATACGAAAAAGCCTCCAACTCCTGGTTGGCCGCCTGCAGCTGCGCCGTGCGTTGCCGCACACGCCCTTCAAGTTCCGCATTGAGGTGCAAAATTTCTTCCTGCGCCTGCTTGCGTTCGGTGACATCGCGGGTGATCGCCAGCATTTGTCGGCGGCCATCCCGTGGCTCGGGAAGCGGCACGGCGTGGGTGTCCAGCCAGCGGTGCGCCCCTTTCAAACCGACCATCTCAAATTCGAAGACCGCGCTCCTTCCGTCCAGCACGCTTGCTTCGAAGGCGCGATAAGCTTCACGCTGTGACGGAACCACAAGCTCGACGATCTTGACGCCCAGAACCTGCTCAAGGCTGTCCGCCTCGATCATGGCGAGCCCTGCGACATTCATCTGCACGAGCCGCCCCTCCGTATCCACGATCTTCACGCACTCCGGTTCCGCCTCGATGATGGTGCGCAAACGCGCCTCGCTTGCGCGCAGCGCCGCGGTCCGCTCCTCCACCAGGCGCTCCAGATTCTCGTGCAGATGCGCCCGCTCCAGCGCCACCGCCACCTGGTGACCCACGCTGTACAGGACTTTCAGTTGATCCTCATCGAACAGTCCTTTTTCCGGCCCGACAAGATTCATCACGCCCAGTGTCCGGTCGCCGAGCCACAAGGGAACGCTGGCGTGGTAGCGCAGTCCGCGCGTGTCGTCTGTTGCCTTCCCGAGGCGTTCGCATTCCAGGATGTTGGTGACATGGTCGAGCTCGCCTGAGATGAGGCGGCGGCGGCAGGCGCAGTCGCCGTCCATGGCGCCGGGCGCATCGAGTGCCGGCGGCAGGTTGCGCGCGGCGGCCAGCCGGAAGCCGGACTCGCCTTCCCGCAGGGAAATCCAGCCGGCCTGGATGCCGGGCAGCTCCAGCGCCCGCTCCAGAGCCATTTCCACCACCGCCCGTTCACCGCCCGCCTGATTGAGGCCTTCCGCGATGCGGTACAGGCCATTGAGCACTTCGTTGGAATGCGTCAGCTCCTTTTCCCGCTGCTTGAGCTCGCTGCTGATCTCGACCGCCTGTTCGTAGGTCGAGATCAGCAGGTCCAGTATCTGCTGCCGCTCGGAACTGATGAAATGTCTCTGACCTCCCAGGCTGATCTCCACGCCCATCTGCATGTTCTGGTTCTTGCGCAGCTCGAGGTTCATCAGCAGGTAATCAATGCGCGCCAGCAGGTAGCGCTCGTCGTACGGCTTGCGCAGGAAATTGTCCGCGCCGCACTCCAGCCCGCGGATCACGTCCTGCGCATCCGAGAGCGTGGTCACCAGCATGACCGGGATGTCCTTCAGCTTCTTGTCGGCCTTGATCGCCTTGCACAAGCCGTAGCCGTCGAGTTCCGGCATCACGATGTCGCTGATCTCCAGGCTGGGCTTGCGCCGCTCAAGCAAGGCGAGCGCCTCGCGGCCGTTGGCGGCAACCGTCACCAAGTAGCCGCGCTGTTCGAGCAGGTGTGCCAATTGCGCCGCCTGGGTCGGACTGTCCTCGGCAATGAGAATCTCCACCTTGCCGTTGGTTGTCTGCTTGGTTTTCATGGACCGCTCCTTCTTACTTTTTGTTGTTCGCCAAACTTGTCAATACAGTGGCAATTTTTTCCGGCTGCAGTATGAGCGTCGCCGCATCGAGCTTGATCGCAGCCCCCGGCATGCCGTGCACGACCGAGCTGTCCTTGTCCTGGGCGAAGGTCGTCGCGCCCCTGTCCCGCAGAAGCTTCAACTCCTCGGCGCCGTCGCGCCCCATGCCGGTGAGCAGGCCGGCTACGGCATCGCGCCCATAGACTTCGACCACCGAACGCAGCAGATAGGAAACCGAGGGACGCAAGCCGTTCTCGGGTTCGTCTTTCGTCAGGACGATTTTTCCGCTCCGCCCCACCCGCATCTGAAATTCATCGGGGGCCACATACACATGGCCCGCACGGATAGGCTCATCGTGCGTGGCGAGATGCACGGGCAAGCTGGACGTTTGCGCCAGCCACTGGACGAACCCCTGCGTGAAACCGGCCGCCATGTGCTGCACAATCAGTACCGGCACCGGAAAATCCTGCGGCAGCGCCGCAAGAATGGTTTGCAGCACCGGCGGGCCGCCGGTCGAGGCGCCGATGGCGATGACCTTGACTTTCGCCTCGACCTGCGCGCGATGTGCTTGCGCCGGACGCGCCAGTTCCGGCTGGCGCCCCGCCCTGGGCCAGCGCTTGATCACCTTGACCTCGGACATCAGCTTCACGGTCTGGACCAGCTCGCCGGCGCTGGCTTCGTGGTCCGGATGACCGATGCCCGCCGGCCGGCGCAGCACGGCCACAGCGCCCGCCTCCATGGCGCGAAACATCGTCGCGACCTCCAGCGGATCCGTGCTCCCGCTGACAATGACAATGGGCGTGGGGTGCGTTTCCATGATCCGGCGCGTGGCCTCCAATCCGTCCAGCTTGGGCATATGGAGGTCCATCGTGATGACGTCGGGCCGTTGGCGCGCCACGGCCTCGATCGCCTGCTCGCCATCATTCGCCGTCCCGATGACTTGAATGCGGGGATCCGCGCCGAGAATGTGAACGAGAAACTCGCGCACCACGGGTGAATCTTCCACCACCAGGACTTTGATCATCGGCATATCCGCATGTGCGCGCTCATATCAGCCTCCGGACAATTTCCAGCAGGTTGCTCTGGTCGAAGCTGCTCTTGACGATGTAGGCATTGGCGCCGGCGTCGATGCCGCGCTCGCGGTGCTCGCGCGACTCCAGCGCCGTCACCAGCACGACTGGCAGCTGCGCAAGCCGCTTGTCCGAGCGCAGCTTGGCCGTGAGATCGAAGCCGTCCATGCGCGGCATTTCCACGTCCGACACGACCAGATCGAACGCCCCGGCCTTGAGCGCGGTGTAGGCGTCGACGCCGTCGACTGCGGTGGTGACGCTGTAGCCCGCCGATTCCAGGATGTTCTTGATCAGCGCCCGCGAGGTGATCGAATCCTCGGCGACCAGGATAGCCCGCTTCGCTGCCGGTGCGAGCGGCTCGCCGGCGACGCTCACGAGCGGGCTTGCCGCCGACCGCATGGCCGATTGCATCAGATCGGGCACATTCAGGACCGGCACCACCTGGCCCGTCCCCAGGACGCTGGCGCCGGCGAGGTTGCGCACGCGCTTGAGTTGCCGCCCGAGCCCCTTGACCAGCACCTCCTGCTCCGCCAGCACCGCATCCACCCGGAATGCGATGCGACCGGCGCCCAAGCCGAGCACCACCACCTGCGCATGGTCCGCGGGCTCTCCCGGCGCGCGCGCAATTTCCAGCACGTCGGCCAAATGGGCCAGCGACAGCGCCTGCCCGTCGAGCGCGATCGTTTCGCGGTTCTCCACCGTCCGGATATCCTTCGCCGCCACCAGCGCCACCCGCTCCACGCTGACGGCCGGAATGATGAATATCTGATCGCCGGCGCGAACCAGTACCCCCCTGAACGTGGCCAGCGTCAGCGGCAGCACGATGCAAAAGCTCGTCCCCCGGTCTGGCTGCGTCTCCAGGGCGATGGTGCCGCCCAGCTGCTCGACCCGCTCGCGCACGATGGCGAGCCCCAGTCCCCGCCCGGAAAGGTCGGTGACGATGGGGCTGGTGGAGACACCGGACTGGAACACGAGCGCCAGCGCCTCGCGTTCGTTCAATTTCTCCAGTTCCTCCGCGGACATCATCCCAAGCTTGCCCGCCGCAGCCTTGACCTTCGCCACGTCGATGCCCGTCCCGTCGTCGGCGACCAGGATTTCGACTTTGTTGCCGTCCTTGTGCGCGACGGCGATGGTGAGCGTCGCGTGCGCCGGCTTGCCTTTGTGCCCGCGCGCCGCCGGCGGCTCCACGCCGTGATCGACGCAGTTGCGGAACAGATGGTTGAGCGGGTCTTTGATCTGTTCCAGAATCCGCCGGTCGATCTCGATCTCGTCCCCGCGAATCACCAGTTCCACCTGCTTGCCCTGATCGCGCGCGAGCTCGCGCGCCAAGCCGGGGAAGGCTTCGAGCAGCGACGAGAACGGCAGCATGTGCATCTCCTTCACGTCGTGCAGGAGGCCGTCCACCATGGCGCTCAAGGCGCGATGATCGTGCGCGGCGGACCTTTCCAGCTTCGCCAGCCGGTCCTCCAGCAGCTTCATTAGCGGTGGTTCTGCATCCAGATACTCGAGCAGCTTCGTCAGTTCCCGCTGCGCCACGGCGGTGCCGTTTGTTTTTTTCGCCTGCCCGAATGAGCGTTCCACCGCCCGCATCGCGGGCCGAACTTTGGCGAGTTCCTTTTTCCAGACGACCAGCGTGGTCCCGAGCTCCCGCAGTTCGCGCCCCCGCTCACCCGCTGCCAGCCGCGGCGCCAGCAGTTCCTCCGTCTGCCGCATCACCGCATCGAGCTTCGCGGTACGCACCCGTATCGTCCCGGCGCCACGGCTGGAAGTCTGCAGCCCCGCAGCCGGGTCGGCGCTCGCGCCCGGTTCGGCCGGCACGGCGGAAGGCGGGGGAGACGCGTCCTGCACCCCAGGGGGCGCGCCTTGCAATGCAGCCTCGAGCCGGCGCACCAGCGCCGCAACCGCCTGCTTCTGGGGCCCCGCCTTGGCCTGACCGGCGGAATCAAGGAGTCCGCGCAGCGCCTCCAGCGTCTGATGCAGCAGATCGAAAAGCGCCAGCGTGGCGGCAACGCGGTTGTTCTTCAGTCCGGCGAACACGCTCTCCAGCGCATGGCACACCGATTCCATTGCCGAAAGATTCACCGCGCGGGCCGCACCCTTGAGGCTGTGCGCTTCCCGGTAGATTCGCTCGACGCTTTCCGACCGCTGTTCGCCCGCCGGCATTTTTTCGAGCGCCACCAGTCCCGAGGACATCGCCTGGATGTGCTCGTCCGCCTCGATGCGGAAGGTCGCGAGGAGTTTTTTCAGGAAATCGTCGTTGTTTGTGGCCATGGCTTTGCGCTGCGGTGCTCTGGTCCCTGGTGATCAGGCTTTGCTGCCGATCATGGAACCCAGCTTCTGTCCCAGCTCGTGCAGGCTGTGCGCGGCGGTCTCGGCCTGCCGGGTGCCCGCGACGTTTTGCATGCTCGCTTGCTTGATGTTCTCCATCGCCAGCGCCACCTGGTCCATGCCCACCATCTGCTGCTGGCTTGAGGCGGCGATCTGCGTCGCCGCCTGCGCCGCCTCGCTCACGCTCTCGGCCAGCAGCCGGATCGATTCGCCCGCTTCGCCGGACTGCTTCAAGCCCGCCTCCACCGCCTTCGCCCCCTGCTCGGTGGCCATCACCGCGGCG
>NZ_JAUXNA010000221.1 GCF_030682935.1 Polaromonas sp. | reverse complement strand
TTCGCGGTCGGCCGTGGCCCAGCGTTTCCAGCTTTTCGGCAGGTCGATCAACTGACGCGCCTTGGGGCACAGGCCTTGAAAGTAGCTCTGCACTTCTTCCTGGCTGCCTTCGGTCACGCCCCACGCTTCCTGCTGGCGGCTGTGGAAAGTCACCACCACGTTGTACTGCTCGCCGCCACGCAGTGGGTAATGCACCAGATGGCAGTTGGGGCCCACCCAGATGGCGGCGGCGTTCCACTGCAGGTCCAACGGAAAGTCTTTTTTGTCGATCACGGCGCGGTAAACCACATGGCCGGTGACGCGCGCCAGGTCGCCCACGTACTGCTGCCGCACCACGGACTTGACGCCATCGGCCCCAATCAGCGCCACGCCCCGGTGCGCGGTGCCGTGCTGGTCAAACACCGTCACGCTGTCGGCGTCCTGTTCAATGCGACTGACATGGGTGGAGGTCAGCAGCTCCACACGGCCGGTTTCCTGCGCGACCTCCAGCAGCGACTTGTGCACGTCCACGCGGTGAATCACCGCATAGGGGTTGCCAAAGCGCTGGCGAAAGGCCTCGCCGGTCGGGATGCGGCCCACCAGGGCACCGTCCACCGCGTCGTGCATCACCATCTCGTCGGTATACACGGCGCGGCCACGGGCTTTTTCGCCGATGCCCAACGCATCAAACGCGTGAAACGCATTGGGGCCCAGCTGGATGCCGGCGCCAATTTCACCAATCTCGGGCGCCTGCTCCAGCACTTTGACGCTAAAACCCTGGCGCACCAGCGCCAGCGCAGCGGCCAGGCCACCAATACCGCCACCGGCGACGATGACGGGAAGTTGCTGAGTCATGTTTGTCTCCTCGAATCCGTCATTTATTTATTCCGCCGCGCCAATGCTCAGCGCCACATCGCCCACGCCTGCCACATGGCCGGTGATGGTGTCGCCGGTCTTGACTGCGCCCACGCCCTCGGGGGTGCCGGTGTAGATCAGGTCACCCGGCGCCAGGTGGTAGTACTGCGACAAGTCGGCCAGCAACTCGGGAATGTTCCAGATCAACTGGCTCAGGTCAGAGGTCTGGCGCGTTTCGCCGTTGACCTGCAGGCTGATGGCGCCGCTGGTCAACACGCCCAGCTCACCCACCGGCACGATCTCCGCACAGACGGCGGATTTTTCGAAGTCCTTGCCCAAATCCCAAGGGCGGCCCTGGTCGCGCGCCACCAGTTGCAGGTCGCGGCGCGTCATGTCCAGACCGGCGGCGTAGCCGTAGATCAGGCCCAAGGCGTCGGCTTCGCTCACGCGAAAACCAGCGGCGCCAATAGCCACCACCAGTTCCATCTCAAAGTGGTAATTGCTGGTGCCGGCAGGGTAAGGCACGGTGGCACCCGACTCCACCAGTGTGGACGGCGACTTGGTGAAATAGAAAGGTTTGGCGGTGGCTTTGTCCACCGGGCGGCCCATTTCCACGGCATGGGCGTGGTAGTTTCGGCCCACGCAGAAAATGCGTTTGACCGGAAAACGGGCGTCGATTCCGCGTACAGGCAGTGAGGCAGGCGCGGGCGGCGTCCAAAGGTAAGTGGTTTGTGTCATGAGGTGCTTTCTTGAAAATCAGTGACGGACTTCGTAAACGCCCAGCTTCTTTTGCAGGGGCGCATCGTCCGCAATAAAGATGAAGGCGGGCTGGTCGGCGGCGCTGTTGCTCAGGGTCAGCGGCGTGTAGCCGGGAATGCAGCAGGTGTCGGCTTCGCCCAGACTGAACTGGTGGCCGTCCAGGCTGACCGCGGCGCAGCCCTCGATCTGGTGGAACACCATCGCCGAGGAGCGGGCCGGCAAGGCCAGGCGCTCGCCGGGGCGCAGCATCAGGGCCGAAAAGCCCAGAATCTTCTGGCAGTCGGCGCCGGTTTCGGGGTTCACATAGGCCACCTGAACCGCCTCGATGTCAGGCTGGCTGGCCGCCAGCGCCTGCAGCGCCGCACGCACTTCCACCCAA
Organism: Polaromonas sp.; assembly: GCF_030682935.1. GTDB lineage: Bacteria > Pseudomonadota > Gammaproteobacteria > Burkholderiales > Burkholderiaceae_C > Polaromonas. Next base: position 5,113 of record NZ_JAUXNA010000221.1, on the reverse strand, counting down.
GGGTAGCGCAGCATCGGATAAGGCTGGCTGGCACGGGTGAACACCGGCGAAGGCACCACGCCACCGCGTTGATAGGCGCGGTCGGCGCTCTCAGGCGTCACCGCCTGCGCTTTGCCTTCGGTCACATACGAGGCTTCCATGTAATAGACCATGGGCAAGTCCAGCACATCGAGCCAGACCACCGGCTTGTCACCGTCGTGGCCATGCTCGTGCCACAGGCCGGTGGGGGTCAAAATCAGGTCGCCCCGGCACATCAGGCATTTCTCGCCATCCACGGTGGTGTAGGCGCCCTCGCCTTCCACAATCATGCGCACGGCGTTGGGCGTGTGGCGATGGGCGGGCGCCCATTCGCCCGGCAGCAGCAGCTGCATGCCCAGGTAAATGGTGGCGCTGGCCTGCATTTTTTCCAGCCCGTGGCCGGGGTTGGCCAGCACCAGCACGCGGCGTTCGGCTTTTTCAATCGGGGTCAGTTCGCCGGCCTGGATCAACAGAGGGCGCAGCGTCTGGTAAGGCCAGCAGGTGGGCTTGGTGCGCGGAATCGGCTTGCCTGGCGGCAGCACGGCACGCAAGCTGGGCCACAGGGGCACCAGGTTTTGCGCGGTCAGTGCCGCGCGATAGTCTTCGGGCAAGTCTTCAAGACGACCAAGTTCCTGCATCACGATGTCTCCGTTGTTTTGAGTGGCGTGAATCGTAGGAGGGCACCAAATTCCTGTAAATCCAGTACGGTCAATAGGGGGCATTCGAAATTCGAATAAAGTCGGCGCATGAAGCCCATCGATATTCGTCTGCTGTCCGTGTTTGACGAGATTTACAAAACCCGCAGCGTCACCGCTGCGGCGCTGGCGCTGAACCTGGGACAGCCGGCGGTCAGCATCGCCCTGTCCAAGCTGCGCCAACAGTTGGGCGACCCGCTGTTTGTGCGCACCTCGAGCGGCATGGAACCCACGCCGTTTGGCGAAGGGCTGGTGCGCCCGGTGCGCGCCGTGCTTGATGCGCTGGATCTGGTGCTGGGCCACCGCAATGAATTCGATCCGGCCACCTCCCGGCGCACCTTTCGCATCTGCATGACGGACATCAGCCAGCTGGTGCTGCTGCCCAGGCTGTGGAAAACCCTGCGCGTGTCAGCGCCGGGCATTCACATCGAGATTTTTCCGCTGTCCAAAGACACCGCGCAGCTGCTGGAAACCGGCGAGGCCGATCTGGCGATGGGACTCATGCCGCAGCTCGAAGCCGGGTTTTACCAGCAGTTGCTGTTCAGGCAGAGTTTTGTCTGCATGGTGGGTGCCGACCATCCACGCATCACCGACCAGCTCAGCCTGGCCCAGTTCGAGGCGGAAGACCATGTGGTGGTCAGTTCATCGGGCTCGGCGCCCTTGGTTCTTGACCGTGAAATTGCCAGGCTCGGCATCAAACGCAGGATTGCGCTGCAAATTCCGAATTTTCTGGGCGCCGCCTTTGTGGTGGAACACACCGACCACATCATCACCATTCCCGAGCGCCTGGGCGATGTACTGCAGGGGCGCGGTGCGTTCCGGATTTTCCCCGTGCCCTTTGCGCTGCCCGATTACGAGGTCAAGCAGCACTGGCATGAGCGTTATCACCACGATCCAGGCAGCCGCTGGCTGCGGGGTGTGATTTCGGGACTGCTGTCGGAGTAGCGGGTTTGGCACTATCAAAAAGTACCGTCGGATGTACCGTTTTTAAGTCATCTCAAGATATCCGGCAACACCCAGTGAACAACAAAAACCCCGTCATGCCAGTCGACATGCGGGTTCTTAAAGGACGTGAGACTTCTGAAAGGGGGAATTGGTCTGCCCGGAGGGGATCGAACCCACGACCCTCAGCTTAGAAGGCTGATGCTCTATCCAACTGAGCTACGGACAGATATAAAAAAAGCCCACATCGTGAGCTTTTTTATTGATTTTTGGTCGGAGTACAAGGATTCGAACCTTGGACCCCCTGGTCCCAAACCAGGTGCGCTACCAGACTGCGCCACACTCCGACAAGCTTTAGATTATAGCCCTAACAAATACAGGATTCGGCGTCGTGGTTTCATTTTTTTGCATCGCATCGAAACTCAAGCCTTCATCCCCCAGGCCTGGGATGTCGGTGTGGATAGGCCCACACGCGTTTACTCGTTAGCCGCCGAAGGATAAATCAACGACAAGGCAATCTGAGCTGTTGTGTTGCCCGGGTTATCGATCAAGTCGTGGCTGGCAACCGGCGCCGTCACGGTTTGGCGTTGAAGATGCTGGCCAAGAAAGCCCAGCAGTACTTCGGCCTGCGTGTCGCTGAAGCATTTTCGGTAGGCCTGACCGTGGCTTGATGCGAAAAACGGGATCTCGCAGGCTACGCCGGCTATGGCTTTATCAGGCATGCGCAAGAGCGTCGTACCCTTGATGCGTGAGAGAAAGCTCAGATCGTCTGGCGTGTTGTAGGCGTCATTTTCGAAAGCGAAAACAAGGGCCGGAATGCGCTCGGCAGACGCGATTTCTGCGGCCTGTTCTTCGTGGCGCCGCTGCCAGATATCCGGTCTCCAGCGCTTCTTGCCTGCAAACGCGGGGGCAAAGGCGATGACGGAGTTGACACTCCCGGGATGCCGCTTCTCGTGCAACAGTGCGGCCCACCCGCCAGCGGATTGCCCCACCAGAACGATCCGCGATGGATCGACCCCGGCGCGGCCAAGCTCCTCCAGCGTCTGTTCAATGGCCGTCACGCGTTGATCAATTTTGAGCGGCTCCCCGAGATGGGTCGCCCTGCCATCGCATGGCGCGAAAACGACCAGCTCCAGACCCGCCACTTCGGCGCCGGCCAAGTGCCGTATGACCTCTGGTACGGAAAAACCGGGGACCTCGCCATTGGGATCGCACGTATCGTCCAGTTTTTCGATGACTGAACCGTGCAAGAACACGACGACCGCCTTGGCCTTCGGGTTGGGAATGCTGAATCCGCGGGGGTTTTGCCAGTGATTTTTCTTGGGGACGAACTCCCCCGGCACATTGGCTTTGGCGTGAAGACAACCGACGATCAAAAGCACCACCCGACTCGTCTTGACAAGGTGACGCAGCGTGCGGTGCATCCAGACGTTCGAGGACACCCCATTCGGCGGCATGACAGCTGTCACGCGCTTCGTGACAGACGACTTCCCGCCAACGCGCAAGAGCAGCAACTGGAGATGTCTGCGGACGGCATGGGGCAATCCGGGGAGGGCACCATTTACCATAAAAAATCCATCGTGAACCAGATTGAATTGCGCTATATTTTCTCCCGGATTCAACGCCCCGTCTGTAACAAGAACGATGCAGCGGGTGCCCATGGGCGCACATCCAGGGTGTTTGCACGGGCCGTCAATACGGAGCCGTCGAAAAAACCTGTTGCGCCGCCGTTGACAAAAAATCGAGCATCGCGACAACCCGCGCCGGGACGAGCTTGCGCGTCGGAAGGGCCGCATAAATGACCAAGCTGCTGGCCCGCCATTGCGGCAACACATGCACCAATGCCCCGTCGCGGAAATAGGGTTGTGCCAGATGCCTGGACAACAGGCACAGGCCCGCACCAGCCAAAGCCGCGCGGAACAGCACATCAAAGCTCAGCGACTGCAGCACCACCCTCATCTCCACGTCAACGGGCTCGGTGTAAGTCATGACATGGGTAAGCCTGATGCCATGCCCGTTGCCCTGCCCCGGTGCCTTTTTCCAGGGGAACTTCAGGTAGTCGTGGACATGCAGGTCGCCGGGATGCTCGGGCATGCCAGCACGGTTCAGATAACGGGGTGCGGCGCACAGGATGCTTTCAGTTCTTCCCAGTACACGGGCCACGGTGTCTGCGTCGTAATCCTCTTCAACAGCCATGAGCGTCAGGTCGAATTCTTCTACCCGCAAGTGGGAAAACGGGTCCACACTGACCTCAAGCATGACCTCTGGATGTTGTTCACGCCACAGGGCGGCCAGCGGAGCCAGAAAATACGATGCCAGCAGGGGCGTGGTCAGCAGATGCAACGTACCGGCCAGCACGCCCGAACTGTTCTGGGCGACCACCTCCGCATCGTTGATTTCCTGCAAGATGCGCCTGAGCATGTGCAGGTAAACGATCCCGGATTCGGTGAGGGCCAGCTTGCGCGTAGTGCGCTGGATCAGGCGGGTGTCCAGATGCTCTTCCAAATCACTGACCAACCGGGACACCACGGCCGGAGACAAGTCAAGGGCGCGGGCGGCAGAGGCGAACCCGCCCTCAGCGACGACCTTTTCAAACACCTGCATCGACAAAAGTCTGTCCATGGTTGTTGTACCAACGTGCCGCGCGACAGTATTCCGAGACCTCTACGCGCCTTGCCATCAGCCGCACGCCTGTTTTTTTGAGTTCACGCCCACAGGATATAAGCAATTTTCGCTGCTAGCCCCCCAAAAATGGCAACAGTGTATTGCGGAGATAGCCCTCGATGATTGAGATTTTTTTATCCATACTTTTCTATCGGTGGCCGGGAATTTTCCCAAACTTTTCACCGATGCAGGACGGGCAGGACACCATGGAGCGTCATGCCCGAAGTACCAACAATCAATTTGTTACTGGGGATCATCATGAAAACCTCGTTCATCAAATCCATGGCCACCGGCGCGGCTGCCTTGGCCGCCTTCTCGGTTGTACCCGCAATGGCAGACCACCATGACGATCCGTCACCGGCTGCGCAATCGCAGAGTACAAAAACCCGCGCAGAAGTGCGCGCGGAATACCTCCAGGCCGTCAAGGACGGCACACTGCCCAACATATCGGAAGCGGGGGAAACACCTGTGATCAGCGCCATGAGCGCAAAGGCCCCTACCAGCACGCTGACGCGTGAAGCCGTGCGCGCTGACACCATTGAGTGGCTGCGGCTGCACCGGGGCGACGAGGTGCAGATGGGCTCACAATGAGCAAAGCACAGGCCGCGCCTGAAGTTCGCATGGATACATGCAGTCGCTATTGCGCGCAAGCTTGTTGAGGTCATGAGAAAAGAGACGTGGCTCCATCTGTTTGAGCAACTTCCCTCAATTTATAAGTGGATTCCGGGCGGGTTGCCAAAAGTGCAGAGTTGTCCACGGCGGCGGTCGCTTGCGACGAACCGACCGACGCGGCG
>NZ_JAUXNA010000207.1 GCF_030682935.1 Polaromonas sp. | reverse complement strand
GGGTGGCTGCGCAGGTAAGGGTAGGAGCCGTTGTCGTTGAGCCGCGAGGCCTGCTGCAGTTTTTCAAACATCGCGGACACGCCGTGGCTGTCAAACCCGGCGCCCTGCATCACGCCAAAACCGATGCGGTCGGCTTCGCGCTCCATGTCGCGCGAAAAGTTGAGCTGCCCCTGCGCCGCCACCGCCTGGCCGCCCACAATGGCGGCGGTGGCGGCATCCGGACTTTTGCTGGCGGCCATGGCCCCCAGAATCATGGCGGCAATCAGCCACGGCGCCTGCCGGTTTTGCTGCGTCATCAAGCGCGAAATATGCCGCTGCGTGACATGGCTGAGTTCGTGCGCCAGCACGGCCGCCAGTTCGTCGGAGGTACTGACCGCGCCAATCAGGCCCAGGTGCACGCCAAAATACCCGCCGGGCAAGGCAAACGCATTGATGCTCCGGTCCCGGATCAGAAAAATGTCCCAGGCAAAGCGCTCATCGAGCTCGTCCTGCAACTCGCCGCGCGTGCGCGCCGCCGTCATCAAGGGCTGCCAGATGCTTTGCAGGTAGTCGCCCAGCACCGGGTCATCGACATAGTCCGGATCGCGGTAAACGCTGGCGGCAATGCGGTCGCCCATGCGGCGCTCCGCGGCGGCGGGCAGTTCGGAACTGTCGCCCATTGAAGGCAGGGCGCCGCCTGCACCTCGGGGACCACCGGCTGCGGATTGGGCCAGGCTGGCCTGGGCCGGGGCGATCAGTACCAGAACCGCCAGCGCCAATTGGCGCAACGCACGGCGCGGTGCTGACGGGGCGGCTTGGGAACGAATCAAGGGAAACAAAAGCAATTACCTTCACAGTGCGGGCAGATTCACGGGCGTGCTCTTATGATGGCGCATCAATGTAAAAGGTTCTGTAACAGCATGTCGTCTTCTTCTTCAGCACTCACCCATTTTGATGGCCAGGGCCAGGCCCACATGGTCGATGTGGCGGCCAAGCCGGCCACGCACCGCATCGCCGTTGCGCAGGGCCGCATCGTCATGAATCCGGCCACGCTGGCCCTCATTTTGGCGGGCAGCGCCAAAAAAGGCGACGTGCTGGGCATTGCGCGCGTGGCCGGCATCATGGCCGCCAATAAAACCAGCGACCTGATTCCGCTGTG
>NZ_JAUXNA010000200.1 GCF_030682935.1 Polaromonas sp. | reverse complement strand
GCTGCTTGACATCGAGCGCCACCGGATCGGCACGCGGCACAATGCGCACAACCGCACTGTTGACGCGCGGCGGGGGATCAAAGCTTTGCGGCGGCACAAACAGCACGTTTTCCATGGCGTAACGCCATTGCAGCATCACGCTGAGCCGGCCATAGTCGCTGGTCGACGGCGCGGCCACCATGCGGTCAATCACTTCCTTTTGCAACATGAAGTGCTGGTCTTCAATGACGTCCACGGCGTCCAGCAGATGAAACAGGATGGGCGTGGAGATGTTGTAGGGCAGGTTACCCACGACCCTGATTTTGGGCGCCCCGCCGCCGATGTCCTCGGCCAAATGGACAAAATCCACCCGCAGCACGTCAGACTCGACCACGGTGAGCTTGGGGTGCTGGCGCAACTGCTGCGCCAGGTCGCGGTCCAGCTCAATCACCGTCAGGTGGCCCAGCCGCTCGACCAGCGGCTGCGTCAGCGCCGCCAGGCCGGGCCCGATTTCCACCATGGCCTGGCCAGCCTGGGGCGCAATCGCATCGACGATGCCTGCAATGATGAGGCGGTCGGTCAGGAAATGCTGGCCAAAGCGCTTGCGCGGGATATGTTTCACTGGGGGGGTTCCCGGAACTCCACATAGGCGCGGCCGCGGACGTCCTGAACCCAGGTGGCATAGGCTTCCTGCTGCTTTTTCTCGCGCAGCACGTTGCGCGCGATGTCGCGCTGCTCGCGCGCCGAGAGCTGCGTTTCACGCCGCTCCAGCACCTGCAGCAGGTGCACGCCAAAGCGCGACACCAGCGGATCGGAGACCTGGTTGGGCGACAGACCGTTCATGACCGTTTCGAACTCGGGCACAAACATGCCCGGATTGGCCCAGCCCAGATCACCGCCGTCCTTGGCCGAGCCGTCTTCACTGCTTTCGCGCGCCAATGCGGCAAAGTCGGCCTGGCCGGCCAGGATGCGTTTTTTAAAGCCGGCCAATTTCTCGATGGCGGCGGCTTCGCTCAACTGGGGCGTGGGCCGCAGCAGGATGTGGCGCGCACGGGTCTGCGTGATGGCGGCGTCCGGCATGCCCGCCTGCCTTTTTTCGACCACCTTCAGGATGTGAAAGCCGGCCGCGCTGCGCACCGGACCGGCCAGCCCGCCCGCGCGCAGGGACTGCGTCGCCTCGACAAACAGCGGCGGATAACGGTCTGCCGTGCGCAGACCCATCTGACCGCCATTGCTGCGCGACGGCGCACTGGAAAATTCGTTGGCCAGCGCCGTGAAATCGGCACCGGATCGGGCACGCTCCAGCACCTGCTGGGCTTTGGCCTGCAGCGCTGCGACCTGGGCGGGCGTGGCATTTTCAGGCACCGCCACCAGGATTTCGGCCAGGTTCAGGGCCAGCGCGGACAGATCGGCAGCGGGCCCGGTGCTGCCCTGCTGGTCACGCAAAAACTGGTCGATGTCCTGCTCGCTCACCGTCACCCGCGACTCGACTTCGCGCTGGCGCAGGCGGGTCACCAGCAGCTCGTCACGCAGTTCCGAGCGAAACTGCTTGTAGTCAATGCCGTCGATTTTCAGCCGGCGGCGCAACTCGTCCACCGTGATCTGGTTTTGGCGCGCAATGGACTCCACGGCAGCATCGACCGCGCTCTCGTCGACACGCAGACCTGATGCGCGCGCCATCTGCAGCTGCGCCTTGTCACTGATCATGCGTTCGAGCAGCTGCGGCACCAGTTCGCCGCGGGGCGGCACAGCCGTGCCTTGCTGGAGCAGTTGCTGCTCGGTGCGCAGCAGCTTGGTGCGCAGTTCGTTGTTGGTAATCGGCTCGGAATTGACCACTGCGACGATGAAATCAGCCGGGCGTTGCACGGCCGCGCCCGCGCTGGCGGCAGGGACCGCGCGCTGCAAGCTGCCCGAAGGCCGCAGGCCCTGGGCCTGCGCGCCCATCAGGGGCAGCGCCAGCACGAGCGCCAGTGCAGCAGCCCGTGGCCGGGACGGCAAAAATCCGGTAGCAAAGCGTTGGTTAGTCATAAGTGGTAAAGCGGCTGGGCGCGCTGATGGTGTCACGCAGGTTTTGATAACGCGGAACATTGGTTTTGAGGATTTCCAGGGGGCTGGCGCCGACGCGGGAGAAGCCGACCATTTCAAGCTGGAACAAAATACGGGTGTTGGAGGTGGTGATGCTGTTTTGCGAGCGTTGAAGCACCACGCGGCCAATCCAGCAGCAGCCATCATATTCAATGCCAATCACCGCATCCACCAGTTTCTTGTCCAGCACGCTGTAGTTCAGGCGCCCCACGCTGTAGTAGCGCCCGCCGCCCTGGCCCTGGCCCGCGCCCAGATCGCGGCCTTTGTCGCCCCACAGGTCATTGATGGGCCACTGCCAGCCCACGTCGATTTGCTTGCTGTCGCTGATGGCGCGCTGGCGCCGGAACGCGGCACTGATGACGCGGTAGTTGCTGGGGTTGTAGCGCACACCGACCGAAGCGCGCTCGGACTGCCGGGTTTTGGGGTTGTATTGCACCGTGCTGTCAAACGACCACTGCGGCACCCAGTTGACCGACGCGCCGGCCAGCAAGTCGCTGATGCGGTCGGTCACGGGCAGCCCGCCGGGCAGGGTCACCTTCTGGTCTTCAAAGCGCAGCCGCTGGGCCACGCCCACGCGCACCGCTTCGGCGCCGGTGGCGGGGTCCAGCAAGCGCGAGGTCAGGCCCAGCGTAAGCAGGTTGGCGTCTGAAATCCGGTCATTGCCGACAAAGGCGTTCTCGGTGAACACGGTCGCGAAATTGAAGCTGTTGGCGCCCGAGTCGTAGTTGGGCAGGCCGCTCTGGTCGCGGTAAGGCGTGCGCACATAAAACGCGCGCGGCTCCAGCGTCTGGGTCAGCTCGCGGCCCAGCAAGCTGGCATCGCGTTCAAACTGCAGCCCGCTGTCCAGGCTGAAGGTGGGAACGACGCGCGAGGCCGAGGTCGCGCCCATCATGGACCCGCTCGCCAGCGGCGCGTCCAGCTGGTAGCTGGTGGCGTGCAACTGCACCTTGGGGGTGATAAACCCGGCCGGCCAGAGCCACGGCCGGCTCAGTTGGGCCCGGGTGAACGCCCGGCTGCCGTTGGGCTGCCTGGTCAGGTTCTGGTCGGCCGAAAAACGGGTGTAGTCGCCGGCCACCGACCAGTCAAAGCCGCCACCCAGCAAATCCAGCCCCGCCAGCGGCGCATCGACGCGGGTGTAGGCGGCGGTGAGCTGGGGCAGGCGGTCATAGGGCGGAATGATGGGCGAGTTCACATCCTGCAGGGTTTGCCACTTCAGGGTGCGGGCCGTGGTGGTAAAGAAACCGCGGCCCCAGGACAAGGTCGCATCCTGCGGCAGCAGGCGCGGGGTGACCGAGCCGCTGGCGATCGGAAAATCACGCCAATAGTCGTTGTCGCTGACGCGGTTCAGATTGAGGGCCAGCCCCAGGTTGCCCACAGCGGGCAGCCCGCTGTTGATGACGCCGGCGTGCTGCAAGGCATAAGACCAGCGGTCGCGGTCGCGCAGCTGGTCCGAGGGCATCACGCTGGCGCGCAGCTGGCCCTTGTAGCCCGGCTCCAGGTAACGGAACTCGCCGGCCAGGTCGATGCCGCGCTTGCTCATGATGGCGGGTGAAAACGTCGCGTCGCGGTTGGGCGCAATGTCAAAGTAGTAAGGCTGGCGGACTGAAAAGCCGTCGACCGAACTCAGGTTGAGCGTCGGCGGCAGCAGGCCCGATTTGCGCTTGTCGCTGAGCGGAAAGCTCACCACGGGAAACGCCAGAATCGGCACGTTCTTGAAGCGCACCACCGCCCCGGTGGCGATACCGACGTCCTTGTCCAGGTCAAACTTGATACTTTTGGCGCGCAGCACCCAGGCCGGCTCCCACGTGGCTTCGTTGCCCCTTTCGCAGGTGGTGTAGCTCACGCGCTGCGCCGTCAGGTGCTTGTCGTCAATGAAATCGACGCGCTCGGCCTGGCCATTGCCGCCATTTTTCAGAAAACGGTAGCTCGGCGTGGTGAAAAAACCCTCAAAGCGGTCCAGCTGGATCTCCAGCTCGGGGCCTTCAAAGCGGTTGCCAGCGCGGTTGATGCGCACATTGCCACGGCTTTTGAGCAGATCGTCGGGCTGGTAATACTCGATACGGTCCGCGCGCAGGGAAGTCGCGCCGCGGCGCAGCTCGGCATTGCCTTCAATCACGGTCTCCAGGTCGGGGCGCCCCGACAGCCTGTCGCCAAACACAAACGTGGGGCCGGTGTTCTCGGGCGCGCTGGAGACTTCCTCGGCCAGCATGGGCGTGCTTTTAAGCGTGGCCGGGCTTGGCACCTCGGCCGTTTCCGCCGACACCTGGGCCTGCACCGGTCCGGCGCAGGCCAGCCCCAGCGCGGCAGAAAACGCCAGCCCCAAGACCGCGCGGGCGACCGGCGAGAGAATAAAAGGCGAGCGGGATGCGTGGCGCATCATTTATGTGAGATAAACCCGTTGGTAAAAGCAGGCCCGATTATCCATGACCCTCCATTTCCCCCGCACCCTGCCTTGCCAGCGCATGGCAGCAACCCCCGCAAGAGCTCAAGAATCATGACCGCATCCCCTATTGCCTGGGCCGACCCGGCGCGCGCCAGCGCCTTTCACCAGTGGCTGACGGCCCTGGCCCCGCAGCACGCCTTGCTGCCGGGCAGCGTCAGGCTGGCCTCTGCCGATGCCAGCTTTCGCCGTTATTTCAGGGTCGATGCCGCCCCGCCAGCCGGTTCAAACAGTTACATCATCATGGACGCGCCGCCCGCGCAGGAAGACTGCGCGCCTTTCGTCCAGGTCGCGGCGCTGATGCACGAAGCCGGGCTGAAGGCGCCGCAGGTGCTGGCCTGGGACCAGGCGCTGGGCTTCATGCTGCTGAGCGACCTGGGCAGCCAGACCCTGCTCGATGTGATTGCGCCGCCGGCTGACGTGGCGGCCATTGCCCAGCCCGGCGCCGGGCATGTCGAACTCTACATGGACGCGGTGGACGCGCTGGTGCGCTGGCAGCTCGCCTCCCGGCCCGGCGTGCTGCCGCCCTACGACGACGCGCTGCTGTCGCGCGAACTGGCGCTGTTCCCCGAGTGGTATGTGGGCCGGCACCGCGGCTTTGCGCTGGACACCGGGCTGCAGGACAAGCTCGACGGAATGTTCGCGCAGATCAAAGCCAGCAACCTGCAGTCGCTGGGCGGCGCCCGCGTCTACGTTCACCGCGACTTCATGCCCAGGAATTTGATGGTGTCCAGCACCGGCGAGCTGGGGGTGCTGGACTTCCAGGACGCGGTCTATGGCCCGATCAGCTACGACATCGCCAGCCTGATGCGCGACGCGTTTTTGAGCTGGGAAGAAGATTTCGTGCTCGACATCACCGTGCGCTACTGGCAAAAAGCGCGCAAGGCCGGGCTGCCGGTGGGCGATGACTTTGGCGAGTTTTACCGCGCCGTCGAGTGGATGGGCCTGCAGCGCCACCTCAAGGTGCTGGGCATTTTTGCGCGCCTCACGCTACGCGACGGCAAGCCCAAATACCTGGCCGACACGCCGCGCTTCATCAAATACGCCCGCAACACCGCCGCCCGCTACCGGCAGCTCGGGCCGCTGATGGTGCTGCTCGACGAGATTGAAGGCAACGAAACCCGCGTGGGCTACACGTTTTGATGCCAAATACGATGTCAAATACGCCTCCAGCCCAATCAGGACGGGCACAAGCAGCTATTAATTTAGTAGTTCTTCCAGCGCCCCAGCGGACGGCCTGCGCATGAGCGCCCGTTTTTACGCCGACATCGCACTCGTGCCCGGCACCTCGCTGAGCCTGCCCGAACAGACCGCGCGCCATGTTCAGGTCTTGCGCCTGCAGCCGGGCGGGCGCATCACCCTGTTCAACGGCCAGGGCAACGGCCAGCCCGGCAGCGAAGGCGAATTCGAGGCCACCGTCGAACGCATGGGCCGTAGCGACGTGGATGTCGTCATTGGCGCCTACACCGCCACCGCGCGCGAAGCGGGCCGCGCCATTCATCTGGCCGCCGTCATGCCCGCCAACGACCGCATGGACTGGCTGATCGAAAAAGCCACCGAGCTGGGCGCCGCCAGCATCCAGCCGCTGATGAGCGAGCGCAGCGTGCTGCGCCTCAAGGGCGAGCGCGCCGACAAGAAACTGGCGCACTGGCGCGCCGCCGCCGCCGCCGCCTGCGAGCAGTGCGGACGCAACCGGGTGCCGCTGATTCACGAGGTCGCCACGCTCGCCGACTGGCTCAAAACCAATGCCAAGGCCGACAGCGCCGGCACGCGGCTGCTGCTGTCGCTGCAGCCCGGCACGCGCCCGCTGGCCCAGGCTGTGGCCGGCAGCGGGGCGCAGGCCGCCTTCACATTTCTGAGCGGCCCCGAAGGCGGACTGAGCCCCGCCGAAGAAGCCGCCGCCCTCGCCTGCGGCTTTGCGCCCGTGACGCTGGGCCCGCGCGTGCTGCGCGCCGAAACTGCGCCGCTGGCCTGCCTGGCGCTGCTGACACTGGCCGCAGACACCAGCAGCGCATGAACCGCAACCTCTGGCTGCTGGCGCTTTGCCAGGGGCTTTTCCTCACCAACAACGTCACCTTCATCGCCATCAACGGCCTGGTCGGCCTGAACCTGGCGCCGCTGGGCTGGATGGCGACCCTGCCGGTCATGGGCTATGTGGTCGGCGGTGCGCTGTCGACCGGGCTGGTGGCGCAGACGCAGCGCCGCTTTGGCCGCAAGGCCTCGTTCCAGCTCGGGCTGCTGGTGGCGGCGCTATCGGCCCTGCTCTGCTGCTATGCGGCGTACAGCAAAAACTTCTGGCTGCTGGTGGCGGCCACGGTGGTGGCGGGTTATTACAACGCCAATGCGCAGCTCTACCGCTTTGCCGCCGCCGAGCTGGCGCTACCCGCGTTTCGCGAAAAAGCCATTTCGCTGGTGATGGCCGGCGGCCTGATCGGCGCGGTGGCCGGGCCCAATCTGGCGGCCGGCACGCGCAGCCTGACCGACGTGCCGTTTGCCGGCGCCTACCTGGCGCTGGCCGGCGTGGCGCTGCTGGCCATGGGCTTGCTGACCTGTATTCAATTTCCGCCCGCGCCGGCCCAAACCACCGCCAGCGCTGGGGGCCGGCCACTTGGCGAGATCATGCGCCAGCCGGTTTTCATCGTCGCGGCGGCGGCTGGCGCGCTGGGTTACGGCGTGATGAACCTGCTGATGGCGGCCACGCCGATTGCCATGCAGACCTGCGGCCTGCCGTTTTCAGACGTGGCCTGGGTGCTGGAGTGGCATGTGATCGGCATGTTTGCGCCCGGCTTTTTTACCGGCCACCTGATCAAGCGCTTTGGCACCCTGCCCATCATGGCGGCCGGACTGGCGCTGAATGTGGCATGCGTGCTGATCGCGCTGTCGGGCGTCGAGTTCAAGCAGTTTCTGGTGGCGCTGTTTTTGCTCGGACTGGGCTGGAATTTCCTGTTCACCGGCGCCACCACGCTGGCACTGACCGCCTACCGGCCCGAAGAAAAAGACAAGGCCCAGGGCGCGCTCAATTTTTGCGTGTTTGCGGTGCTGGCGGTGTCGTCGCTGGCTTCGGGCGTGCTGGTCACCACCCAGGGCTGGGCGCTGCTGAACCTGGGCTCGCTGCTGCCGCTGGGGTTGACCGCGCTGGCGCTGGCGTGGCTGGCGCTGGGCCAGCGCCAAAAGCGCTGAGCGGTCCGGGCCAGCCCGGTTTTTGCTATTTATTTAGTAGCTTCTTGCACCCGAAAGCATTGGGCTACAGGGCTTTTTTATTAAAATTCTCTCAGCCCGGCACGCTGGCCATCACATGCGCAACGGCCGCCGTCAGCTTCTTGGCATACGGCACATGCAAAAACTCGTTCGGGCCGTGCGCGTTGCTCTTGGGGCCGAGCACGCCGCAGACCATCATCTGCGCCTTCGGAAAGCCCTGGCTCAGCATGCTCATCAGCGGAATCGTGCCGCCCTGGCCAATCGTGCCGCAAGGCGCGCCGAAGAAGCTTTGCGATGCGTCGTTGAGGGCGTTTTCAAACCACGGCACCGTGCCGGGCGCGTTCCAGCCGGTAGCGCCGCCGTTGCTTTCAAAAGTGACTTTGGCCTGGTAGGGCGCGTTGTCTTCAAGCAGGGTCTTGAGCTCCCGCACCGCCATGCTGGCGTCAATCAAGGGCGGCAGGCGCAGCGACAGCTTGAAGGCGGTGTAGGGGCGCAGCACATTGCCCGCGTCCTTGAGCGCCGGAAAACCATCGGCGCCGGTCACGCTCAGGGTCGGCCGCCAGGTGCGGTTGAGCAGCGCCTCGACCGGGTCGGTGGTGGTGGGCAGCGCAAAGGCGGTGGCGCCTTCGCAGTCGTAATGCGCCCACGGAAAACGCTTGTAGATCTCGTCGCCCAGGATTTTGGCCGTGGCCTCGGCCTGCAGCAGCCGGTCGGCCGGCACTTCGCAGTGAAAGCTTTGCGGCAGCAGCCGCCCGGTCTTGCTGTCTTCGAGCCGGTCGAGCAAATGGCGCATGATGCGAAAGCTCGACGGCACCAGGCCGCTGGCGTCGCCCGAATGCACGCCTTCGGTGAGGATTTCCACTTTCAGCACGCCGGCCGCGTTGCCGCGCAGGCTGGTGGTCAGCCAGAGCTGGTCGTAGTTGCCGGCGCCCGAATCGAGGCAGACCACCAGCGCCACCTCGCCGAGCCGCGTTTTGAGGGTGTTGACGTAAGGCAACAGGTCGTAGGAGCCGCTTTCCTCGCAGGTTTCAATCAGGCCGACGATGCGCGGATGCGGGATGTTCTGCGCTTTTAGCGCCTGTACGGCGGCGATGCTGGCATACACCGCATAGCCGTCATCGGCGCCGCCCCGGCCGTAGAGCTTGCCGTCCTCGTATTTCGGCGTCCACGGGCCCAGGTCGCTGCGCCAGCCGGTGAACTCGGGCTGCTTGTCGAGGTGGCCGTACATCAGCACGGTTTGCGTGGAGCCGGCGCGGGTGGCCGGGATTTCAAAAAACAGCACCGGCGTGCGCCCTTCGAGCCGCACGATCTCGAGCTTGAGGCCTTCTACCTTTTGCGCTTCTACCCAGGCCGCCGCGTTGCGCACGACCGTGTCGATATAGCCGTGCTGGGCCCAATCGCTGTCAAAGGTCGGCGATTTGGCCGGAATCGCGATGTAGCCGGTGAGTTGCCGGACGATGTCATCGTCCCACTGCGTCGTGACCTGGGAAAGCGCCTGGGCGGCGTTGAGGATGCTGGCGGGAATTTCGCGGTGCAAATTTTGCAATGGGGCGTTCATGGCGGGGACTCCGAAGTGGCAAGTCAGCGGGAAGCTGCGAACCCGCTACTTTACGCCGCTAACCAGCAACGCGCCGACCGGCTCCCTGCCTGTGAAGCCAGTCGCCTGCCAGGCGTGGCAGCCGCGCTATTACGGCCATTGAAGTCGTCCCAAGCCTTCAGGCTGCCAGCGCCTGATGCCAAACTCGCGTTATTCGATGTCTCCCAAAGACTGTAGGAGCCGCTCGGGGCGCCCAAATAACCAATCGGCACCCCGGTGCCACGTGCTGGCGTTGTCAGGCTGGGGGTTGTCTCTTCATCGTAGTGGGCGTTCCCGTGCCATGGGCACTCACCAATCCCTGGCTCTTCCTTTTTTTACAGTGAACTTGTCAAATCTCAACAGATGCTGTCAGTTTTCGACGGAACATTGTTTCGCAGGCCGGGCAAGTCTGCGCAATTTCAGCTAGTCGATGTGCTCCGGTTGCAAGCTGGCGCGGATCGTGTGGGAGTTGAAATAGGCGGTGGGAAGTGTGGGAAAAGCCAATTTGGCTCTTATCCCAGCCGCTTTATGCACTCTTCGCCAATCCATCGTGCGGGTGCGGAACCGCCTTGGAATTCCGCAAAAAAAAGAGGTCATCACATGAAAATGCTACTTACGGTTGAAATTCCACATGAGCCTTTCAACTCTCTCGTCAGAAGCGGAAAAGCGGGCGAGACGATTGGACGTATCCTTGAAACAATAAAGCCGGAAGCGGCCTACTTCACAGAGCAGGACGGAACACGCGGCGCAATCTTCGTGATCGACGTACAACATGCGTCGGATATTCCCAGCTTTTCAGAGCCTTTCTTTCTCAACTTCCAGGCGAATTGCAAATTTCGGATTCTGATGAACCCGGATGATTTGCAAAAGGCTGGATTGGAGGAGCTCGGCAAAAAGTGGGCGTGAGGTCCCCTCATCCTGCGTTCGAGCGGGACGCGCCGCAAACGGCGAGTCCCTTTCCTCAATTCATGTGCGCAGCGTATTGACAGAACCAATACGTTGCCATTGGGTAAAAATGTCGGTTTTCGCTGCATTGCTGTCACCCAAGCGTGACAATCGATGATCTTCGCGGCAGCGGATGCCCTCAGGCGCAGTTGGCCATGGCCTCACCCAGGCGGACAGGGCCGCCTGCCGCCCACGCCGGGTTGAAGCTCAACGGCCCCTTGGGAAACAGCATCACGACGGTAGAGCCCAGCAAAAAGCGGCCCATCTCTTCCCCCTGTTGAAGCACGATGTCCGCCCCTGGCTGAACCGGATAGTGCCACTCGCGCACCCGCTCGCCGCGCGGCGGATTGACCACGCCGTGCCACACGGTGGCCATGCTGCCCACAATCGTGGCGCCCACCAGCACCAGCACGAACGGGCCGCGCGCCGACTCGAACACGCAGACCACCCGCTCGTTGCGCGCAAACAGGCCGGGAACGCCGCGTGCCGTGACCGGGTTGACGGAAAACAGTTCGCCGGGCACGTGAATCATGCGGCTCAGGCGTCCATCGCACGGCATGTGGATGCGGTGGTAGTCCTTGGGGCTGAGGTAGATCGTGGCGAAGTGGCCATCCTGGTATTGCGCCGCCAGCGCCGCATCACCGCCCACCAGCGCAGTGGCGGAATAGTGGTGGCCCTTGGCCTGAAAGATCTGGTCGTGCGCAATCGCGCCCAGCTGGCTGATCGCACCGTCCACCGGGCAGACCAGCGCGGCCCGCGCCAGCGGCCGCGCACCGGGTTTCAGGGCGCGCGTAAAAAAAGCGTTGAAGGTGGGGTAAGCGGTGATGTCGGCGTTGGCCGCCTCGCCCATGTTCACCTGGTATTTACCGACGAACCAGCGAATCAGCGCCGTGGTGACCCAGCCGCGCTCGCGCGACGCAACAAAACCCGCAAAAGCGGTCAGCGCCCGCTTGGGCAGCAGGTATTGGAGAAAAACGGCAAAACGATCAGGCACAGGCGCTCACGGTAGTGGGTGTCGCGGCATTCTATCGGGCGGCGTGAAATGCCTGTGCGGACCGGAGGGCGTCAGTGCGTCGGGTAGCCGGCGTCCGTGAGCGCCGCTGCCACCGTGGCGCGGTCCTGGGCGGTGTCAATCGTCACCTTTTTAGCAGGCAAGTCCACGCTGACTTTTGCGCTGGGATCAAACAGCTGAAGCGCCTCGGTGATGGCCTTGACGCAGTGACCGCAGCTCATGGCGGGGATATCGAATTCCATACAGTTTCCTTGAAGGGTTGGGGTGAAACAGCCTGCAGTCTGAACCTTCCCACAGGGGCAAAGTCAAGAAGGCTTGACCCTGCCATGGTGGTAAGGTTCAGACTCCAATGATTGTCGGGGCTTTGTTCCCCGGCGATTCCCTTCAGGAGAACGCGCATGAGCGGCACGCAGACATCACAGAATACGGAAAACACAGCAACGCAATGGCGCTTTCCCGTCGAAGGCATGACCTGCGCGTCGTGCGTGGCCCGTGTTGAAAAAGCGCTGGCCAGCGTGGCGGGCGTGCTGGACGTCAGCGTTAATTTCGCCACCGAGCAGGCCAGCGTCCAGGCGGGCCAGGGTGTCCGCATGCACGCGCTGCAGCGCGCCGTCGAAAAAGCCGGCTATGTCGTGGGCGAGCAGTCGCTGCGGCTCAAGATAGGCGACATGACCTGTGCGTCGTGCGTGTCGCGCGTGGAAAAAGCGCTCAAGCTGCTTCCGGGCGTGCTGTCGGCCGAGGTCAACCTGGCGACCGAGACCGCCGAGGTCAAGGTGACAGGCGGCGCCGTCACGCTGGCCCAGATCATTGCCGCCGTTGATAAAGCCGGCTACCGGGCGTGGCCGCTGCAGGCTGACACCGAAAGTGCCGCCGGCCCGGCCTCCAAAACCGGGCCCGACTGGTGGCCGGTTGCGCTGGCGGCCGCGCTGTCGGCACCGCTGGCACTGCCGATGGTCGGCCTGCTGTTTGGCAAGATGTGGATGCTGGACGGCTGGCTGCAGTGGCTGCTGGCCACGCCGGTCCAGTTCTGGCTGGGCGCGCGCTTTTACAAGGCCGGCTACAAGGCGGTGCGGGCCGGCGCGGGCAACATGGATTTGCTGGTCGCCCTGGGCACTTCGGCCGCCTACGGGCTCAGCGTCTACCAGCTGCTGGTGCATGGCGATCACGGCATGGCGCATCTGTATTTCGAAGCCTCCTCCGTCGTGATCACGCTGGTGCTGCTGGGCAAATGGATGGAAGCGCGCGCCAAGCGCCAGACCACCGAAGCCATACGCGCGCTCAATGCGCTGCGGCCCGATACCGCGCGGCGCCGCCGCAACGGCCTGGACGAAGAAGTGCCGGTGTCCGAGGTGCGGGTGGGCGACCTGGTCGTGGTGCGCCCCGGCGAACGCATCGCGGTGGACGGCCAGATCACCGAAGGCGCCACCGAAGTCGACGAGTCGCTGATCACCGGCGAAAGCCTGCCCGTGAACAAACACGCGGGCGACCGGGTCACCGGCGGCGCGGTCAACGCCGAAGGGCTGATCGTGGTGCGCACCACGGCCGTCGGTGCTGAATCGACGCTGGCGCGCATCGTGCGCATGGTCGAATCGGCGCAGGCCAAAAAGGCGCCGATCCAGCGGCTGGTCGACCAGGTCAGCGCGGTGTTTGTGCCGGTCGTCATCGTCATCGCTGCCGTCACGCTGCTGGGCTGGGGCCTGGCGACCGGTAACTGGGAACCCGCGATCTTGAACGCCGTCGCCGTGCTGGTGATTGCCTGCCCGTGTGCGCTCGGGCTGGCCACGCCCACGGCCATCATGGTCGGCACCGGGGCGGCGGCCAAGCACGGCATTTTGATCAAGGACGCCGAGGCGCTGGAAGTGGCGCACCGGGTCCAGGTGGTGGCCTTTGACAAGACCGGCACGCTGACCGAAGGCAAGCCTGAACTGGTCGCGCTGGAGCCGCTGGGCGCTTCCCGCGACGCCGTGCTGGCCTGGAGCGCCGCGATCCAGTCGGGCAGCGAACATCCGCTGGCCAAAGCCGTCACCGCGCTCGCCCTGAAAGACCAGCTCAGCGTGCCGGCCGCATCGCAAGTCCGCGCGGTGGCCGGGCGCGGCATGTCGGCCATGGTGGAGGGGCGCGAACTGCGGCTGGGCAGCCCGCGCTTCATGCAGGAGCTGGGCGTGGACCTGGCTGCCTTTGCGGCACGCGCGCAGGCACTCGAAGCCGAAGGCCGGACCGTGTCCTGGCTGGCCGATGTGAGCGGCGCGCCGCAGCTGCTGGCCTTGCTGGCCTTTGGTGACACGCTCAAGGCCAGCGCCGCCCCGGCCGTGGCCAGCCTGCACGCGCTGGGCATCCAGACCGCGCTGGTCACCGGCGACAACCGGGGCAGCGCCCAAGCCGTGGCCAGCCAACTGGGCATCGACATCGTGCATTCCCAGGTCCTGCCCGAAAACAAGGCCGCCCTCATCGGCCAGCTCAGGCAGCAGGTCACGGCAGGCGGCGGCCGCGTCGCGATGGTCGGTGACGGCATCAACGACGCGCCTGCGCTGGCGGCGGCTGATGTGGGCATTGCCATGTCCACCGGCACCGACGTGGCGATGCACGCGGCCGGCATCACGCTGATGCGCGGCAACCCGGCGCTGGTGGCCGACGCCATCGACATCTCGCGCCGCACCTACGCCAAGATCCGGCAGAACCTGTTCTGGGCGTTTTTCTACAACGTGGTCGGCATTCCGCTGGCGGCCCTGGGCCTGCTGAGCCCCGTGATCGCGGGTGCCGCCATGGCGTTCAGCAGCGTCAGCGTGGTGAGCAACGCCTTGCTGCTGCGCCGCTGGAAAGGAAAGTCTGAATGACCGCCTGTATCGCCATAAGCGGTCCCTTCAACATCGGCCAGGCCGCCGCCCAGTCGGGCGTCTCGGCCAAGATGATCCGCCATTACGAATCACTGGACTTGCTGCCCCCTGTGCACCGCACCGACGCCGGCTACCGCCAGTATGGCGAGAAGGAAGTCCACACGCTGCGCTTCATACGCCGCGCCCGCGACCTGGGTTTCAGCATGGCCGAAATCGCCGAGTTGCTCAAGCTGTGGCAAAACAAGCGCCGCGCCAGCGCCGACGTGAAACGCATCGCCCAGGCCCATGTGGCGGACCTGGAGCGGCGCATTGCCGAGATGGAGGCGATGCGGCAGACGCTGGCGCAGCTGGCGGATGGCTGCCAGGGGAATCACCGGCCGGATTGTCCGATTTTGAGCGGGCTGGCGGGGTAAGCGTTCCGTGCCGGTTGCAGCGATAATTTGCTATATATTTTATAGCTACAAGAACCCTATTTAATTGGGCTAGAGGCCAATTTGATCATAAAACAGCGTAGCCAAAGGAGGATGGCTTGACGCGAAGTCTTTTCGATGAAACGCCAACGCCTTATGGCGCGCCCGAAGCGATTGCGCCAGGTGCGGTGCTGCTGCGCGGCTTTGCCTGCCCTGTGGCTGACGCGCTGGCGCAGAGCGTCAAGCAGGTCATCGCGGCCGCGCCGCTGCGCCACCTGGTCACGCCGGGCGGGCACACCATGTCGGTGGCCATGTGCAACTGCGGCGCGCTGGGCTGGACTTCATGCCGCAGCGGCTACCGCTACAGCCGTACCGACCCGTTGTCGGGCCAGCCCTGGCCCGCCATGCCCGGCTGCTTTCTGGCGATCGCGGTGCGGGCGGCGGCCGAGGCGGGGTTTGATAACTTCAGGCCCGACGCCTGCCTGATCAACCGCTACGAGCCCGGCGCGCGCATGTCGCTGCACCAGGACCGGGACGAAGGCGACATGACGGCGCCGATTGTGTCGGTGTCGCTGGGGCTGCCGGCGGTTTTCCTGTTTGGCAGCGGCCAGCGCAGTGACCGCCCCGCCCGCTACCGGCTGGCGCACGGTGACGTGGTGGTGTGGGGCGGCCCGTCGCGGCTGGCTTTTCACGGCGTGGCGCCGCTGGCCGATGGCGACCATGCCCAGCTGGGCCGGCAGCGCATCAACCTGACGTTTCGCTGCGCGGGCTAGAAGCCATAGCGCCGGGTTTCAGGACGCGCTGCTGTCCGGCCCGGGCGCGGTCTTGCATTCCCAGAAAATGCGCGCCGTGCAGTGCCGGCAAATTTCGGGGTCGAGCTTGCTGAAGATGGTGGAAATCGCGGTGAACTTGTCGGGAAACTGGTGCTCGGGGCCCAGCACGGCGGTAAAGCCGGTCTTGCGCCACATGCGGATCACCTCGGGCCGGGGCCGGTGAAAGTACAGGTTGCCGCCCATAGCGCGGCGCGCGGCAAGCTCGGCGGCCCACAGCTCGGCACCGGCCAGGTCGATGAAGTTCATGCTCTTGGCCATCACCAGCAAATGCTTTTGCGGATTGGGCTGGCTGCGCAGCGCGTGCAGGATGTCGGCCACATGCTGGGTCGCGCCGAAATAGACCTCGCCCTCCATGCGCAGCAATTTCAGCTGCGGGCATTCGGGCAGCGCCTGGTGCGGGGGCTCGTCAGGGTCATCGGGTGTGTCAATCACCACAAACTGCCGGTCCAGGCCCCGGCCGTCAAAGCCCATGGTGCGCATGGCGGGCCGCGAGGTGCGGTACAAAAACGACATCAGCGACAACAGCATGCCCAGCAAGATCGCAATTTCCAGCCGGATCGTGACCGTGGCCACCATCGTGGCCAGCGCCACGCCGAAATCGGTGCGGCTCAGGCTGAACAGCTGGCGCCAGCGCGCAAAGTCGAGCAGGCTCAGCGCCACCAGCACCAGCAGCGCCGACAGTGCGGCCATGGGAATCTGCGCCAGCAGCGGCGCGCTGACGGCCACCAGCCCCAGCAGCAGCAAGGCCGAAAACACCGAGGCCAGCGGGGTGCGCGCACCGGCTTCCAGATTGGGCATGGAGCGGTTCATGGAGCCGCACGACACATAGCACGAGAAAAAACCGCCCACGATGTTGGACAGGCCCTGGCCCCGGAACTCGCGGTTGGCGTCAATGCGCTGGCCGGAGCGCAGCGCCACCGTCTTGGCAATCGAGATCGCCTGCCCCAGCGCCACGATGGTCAGCGCAAACGCCAGGCCGACCAGGTCTGACGCCTGCGCCCAGCTGATGCTGGGCACCCCGAAGCGCGGCCACGGCGTGGCGATTTGCCCCACCGTGCGCAGCGCCGAAGACGGCGTCACGCTGCCGCTGAAATACTGGCGCCACCCCCAGGCCAGCGCAGTGGCCACCACCAGCCCGATCAGCATGTAGGGCCAGCTGCGGCGAAAACGGCGCAGCAGCAGCGCCACGCCCAGCGTGATGGCGGCCACGGCCAGCGCCACCGGTTGCGCCGACGGCAGTTGCGTCAGCACATGCCCGAGCACGGCGCCCGCACCATGCCCGGGCGCAGCGCCCAAGCCCAGCAAATCAGGCAGCGCATGCACGGCAATCAAGAGCGCCGCGCCCGAGGTGAAGCCAAACAGCACCGCCGGCGAAATGAAATTGGCCAGCACGCCCAGCCGCAGCGCGCCAATCAGCCACTGCAGCAGGCCGACCATCACGGTGACGGCCAGCGCCAGCTGGATATAGGCCGGGCTGAAGGTCATGGCCAGCGGCGACAGCATGGCAAACAGCGCCAGCGAATTGGCATTGGTCGGGCCCGACATGACATGCCAGCTGGAGCCAAACAGCGCCGCGATGATGCAGGGAACAATGGCGGTGTACAGCCCGTATTCGGGCGGCAGGCCGGCCAGCGTGGCAAAGGCAATGCCTTGCGGCAACACCAGCACAGCGCCCAGCAGCCCGGCCATGGCATCGAGGCGCAGCGTGGCGGGCGACACCCCACGCACCCAGGGGCCAAACAGGCGCTCGGCCACGCGTCCCGGCAGGGTCATGAAGGGGATGGCGGCGCTGGCGTCAGGTGGTTTCGTCACGAGGGCTCAAGCATACCGTGAGCCCGGCGGGCTTTCAGGCCAGGCCGAACCAGCACCGTCTCGTCAATTTATGGATCAAATTGGCCTCTTGCGCACGGTGCGCAATCGTTATTCGCCATGAAAAACAGAGCGTTCTAGCCATCACGCGTCTCACGACGACACCGGCCTTCGCCGGCTGCGAGCGCTGGACACGCGCCTCAAGCCCGCTGCAACTTGAACACCGCTCGGCTGGCGCGCGCATTGGGCCAGACGCGGATTTCCTGGCCATCCTGCAAGCCGAACGAATCAAGAATCTGCAATTGGTTTTTACTCGCCAGCGCGGCAAAATCCCGCAGCGTTCCGACGCGGATGTTGGGCGTGTCGTACCACTGGTAGGGCAGCACCTTGGTCACCGGCATGCGGCCGCGCAGCACCGCCAGGCGATTCGGCCAGTGGGCAAAATTGGGGAAGGCCACGATGCCGATGCGGCCCACGCGTGCGGTTTCGCGCAGCATGACTTCGGTGTTGCGCAAATGCTGCAGCGTATCGATTTGCAGCACCACGTCAAACGAGCTGTCGCCAAACAGCGCTAGGCCGTCTTCAAGGTTGAACTGGATCACATTGACGCCGCGGGCCACGCAGGCCTGCACGTTGGCATCGTCAATCTCGACGCCATAGCCCGAGCAGTCGCGCTCCTTGATCAGGTAGTCCAACAGTGCGCCGGTGCCGCAGCCCAGATCAAGCACGCGGGCGCCGAGCGGCACCAGCCGGGCAATCGACAGCAGATCCAGGGAAGGCGGCACATTGCTTTGAGTCGTTCCGCTCATGGCGTCACCTTGCTCTGAAAATAGGAGCGCACCACGCCCATGTAACGCGCGTCATCGAGCAAAAAAGCATCATGTCCATGCGGCGCGTCGATTTCGGCGTAGCTCACATCGCGCTGGTTGTCGAGCAGGGCCTTGACGATTTCGCGGCTGCGCGCCGGAGCAAAGCGCCAGTCAGTGGTGAAGCTCACCAGCAGGAATTTGGCGCTGGCATTGGCGAGCGCCCGGCTCAGGTCGCCGCCGAACGCGCTGGCCGGGTCGAAATAATCCAGCGCACGGGTAATCAGCAAGTAGGTGTTGGCGTCGAAGTATTCAGCAAACTTGTCGCCCTGGTAGCGCAGGTAGCTTTCAATCTGGAACTCCACTTCCTGGGTCGAATATTTAAAGGCCCCCACGCTTGTCACTTCGTGCAATGCGCGCCCCCCCGAGGGGGCTGACCCTGCTTGGGGCGGCCCGGCGCTGCGTTCGCCGGCGCCTGGCTTGAGCTCCACGGCTTGGCGCAGCTGGCGGCCAAACTTCTCGTTCATCACGTCGTCGCTCAGGTAGGTGATGTGGCCAATCATGCGGGCAATGCGCAGGCCGCGCTTGGGCAGCACGCCGTGCCTGTAAAAATGCCCGCCGTGAAAGTCAGGGTCGGTCACGATGGCGCGCCGCGCGACTTCGTTGAAGGCAATGTTCTCGGCGGTCAGGTTGGGCGCGCTGGCCACCACCACGGCGTGGCGCACGCGATCGGGGTATTGCAGCGTCCAGGCCAGCGCCTGCATGCCGCCCAGGCTGCCGCCCATGACGGCGGCCAGCGTCTGGATGCCCAGCGCATCAAGCAACCGGGCCTGGGCGCTGACCCAGTCCTGCACCGTGACGACCGGAAAATCCGCACCATAAACTTCACCCGTGTCAGGATTGAGCTGCATCGGCCCGGTGGAGCCGAAGCAGGAGCCCAGGTTGTTCACGCCAATGACAAAAAACTGGTTGGTGTCGACCGGCTTGCCGGGGCCGATCATGGTGTCCCACCAGCCTTCGGATTTTTCCTTGACGCGGCCAGCCTCATCCAGATAGACGCCCGCCACATGGTGCGAGGCGTTGAGCGCATGGCAAATCAGCACCGCATTGGACTTGTCGGCATTAAGCTGGCCGTAGGTTTCATAGGCCAGGTCGTAGGCACGGATAGCCGCGCCGCTCTGCAATGGCAGCGTCCCGGCGAAGTGCATGGACTGTGGCGTGGCGACAAGAACGGAGGCAGAAGACACGATAGGAATACCCTGACTACAAAAAACAAAGCGGCAAAAAGAAAACCCGGCATCGCTAAGGGCGAGTCCGGGTTCATGGATGTTCGTCTTTAGCGGTACTTTTTACGCGCCCGCAAGCTGAGCAAATCGGCGCCTGATCAGTATAGCAATCTAGGCGGATACCAGCAGCGCCAGCAAACCCAGCCCGGCGAAGATGAGGGCTGACACGATATGCACCACACGCAGCGGAATCAGGCGCGTGACGCGGCTGCCCAGCCAGACCACCGGCGCGTTGGCCAGCATCATGCCCAGCGTGGTGCCGGCCACGACCCAGAGGTAGGCGTCATAACGGGCGGCCAGCATCACGGTCGCAATCTGGGTCTTGTCACCCATTTCGGCCAGGAAAAACACCAGCACGGTGGTGCCGAACACGCCAAAGCGGGGCGGCTTTTTGTCGGTGTCGTCGTCGTCGAACTTGTCCGGAATCAGCATCCACACCGCCATGGCGATAAAGGAGACGCCCAGAATCCAGCGCAAGGCTTGCGGGCTGATCAGGGTGGTAACCCAGGCGCCGAGTGCACCCGCCATGGCGTGGTTGGCGATGGTGGCCACCAGTATGCCAAGGACAATGGGCCAGGGCTTGCGAAACCGCGCGGCGAGCACCAGCGCGAGAAGTTGCGTCTTGTCGCCCATTTCGGCGAGGGCGACGATGCCGGTAGAGATGAGGAAAGCTTCCATGAAACCAATGACTCCGGCCGGATAAAAAACCCATGACTGCACGACATCCCCGGCCTGAAACGGAGGCTGTGCAGTCAAAGGTCTCGCCAAGTCAAAACCGTTTGCGCCATGTCGGCCCCGGTATCTCTTCGATATTCCAGAACCAGACAAGTGTGTTGACGCAAACCCCTCTCAAGTCCTGTCAGAAACAGGAAGGAGGGAGGCTACGCCCCAATGACAGCTTTGAGTATACCGGCCGCCGCTGGCTGGCCCACCGACAAGGGATTGGTGTGGCCGTCTTTTTTGCACGCTTTCGGCACATTTCTTGCTTGAACTTGGTGCGGTTCCCGGAACCAACCCAAAAACGCACCAAGACATTACATTTCATTCGAAGAGGGATTTATGGAAGCACTAAAACAGGGCTCGGATGCCTTGTTCATCCTGTTGGGCGGCATCATGGTGCTTGCCATGCACGCCGGTTTTGCCTTTCTGGAACTGGGCACGGTCCGAAAAAAGAACCAGGTCAATGCGCTGGTCAAGATCCTGGTGGACTTCTCGGTGTCGACCGTGGTCTATTTTGCGGTGGGCTATGGCGTGGCGTACGGCACCCATTTCTTTATCGGCGCGGAGGAGCTGGCGGCCAAAAACGGCTACGAACTCGTCAGGTTCTTCTTTTTACTGACATTTGCGGCGGCAATGCCGGCCATTATTTCAGGGGGTATCGCAGAACGCGCGCGCTTTTACCCCCAACTGATTGCAACGGCGGTCATCGTCGGTTTTGTCTACCCATTCTTCGAAGGCATCGTCTGGAACCAGCATTTTGGCGTGCAGGCCTGGATCAAGTCGCTCACCGGCGCCGAATTTCATGACTTCGCGGGCTCCGTGGTGGTGCATGCGCTGGGTGGCTGGCTGGCCCTGCCCGCGGTGATTCTGCTGGGCGCGCGCAGCAACCGCTACCGCAAGGATGGCGCGGTGTCGGCTCACCCGCCCTCCAACATTCCGTTTCTGGCGCTGGGCGCCTGGATTCTGACCGTGGGCTGGTTCGGCTTCAACGTGATGAGTGCGCAGACCATCGACAAGATTTCCGGCCTGGTGGCCGTCAACTCCCTGATGGCCATGGTCGGCGGCACGCTGGCCGCGCTGGCCGTTGGCAAAAATGACCCTGGCTTTGTGTACAACGGGCCGCTGGCAGGACTGGTGGCGGTGTGCGCGGGTTCGGACCTGATGCACCCGCTGGGCGCGCTGGTCACGGGCGGCGTGGCAGGCGCGGTGTTTGTCGTGATGTTCACGCTCACGCAGAACAAATGGAAGATCGACGATGTGCTCGGCGTCTGGCCACTGCATGGGCTGTGCGGCGCCTGGGGCGGCATCGCTGCGGGCATTTTTGGCAGCAAGGCACTGGGCGGGCTGGGCGGTGTGAGTTTGGGCGCGCAACTCATCGGCAGCGCCATGGGCGTCGGCTGGGCGTTGCTGGCCGGTTTTGCCGTATATGGCACGCTCAAGGCCACCATGGGGCTGCGCCTGAGCCAGGAAGAAGAATTTGACGGTGCGGACCTGTCGATTCACCGCATAGGCGCGACGCCTGACCGCGAGGTCAACTGGTAGCGCGGCGCACCGGGCGGGCGATTTTTCGGCTCTGAAATTGCTATTTATTCGATAGCTTGTTACCTCCGTCCTGCTTACTTTAACCTCAGTTTTATTGGGAAACTACGCTCCTTTCTGCACACCCGCGGCAGGGGCTACCGCTAGACTGTCCAGCATGCCGACCTTTGAACAGCAGATCGTTGAACACCGCATCTACCTCCTGCGCTTCGCGCGGCTGCAACTGCGCAATGACGACTGGGCCGAAGATGCCGTATCCGAAACGCTGCTGGCCGCCTTGTCCAAGCCGCAGTCGTTTGGCAACCGCTCCCAGCTCAAAACCTGGCTGATCGGCATTCTCAAACACAAGGTTATTGACCTGATCCGCAGCAACGCGCGGCTGGTGGCCGTGCCAGATGAATGCGCTGACGACGAAAGCGACGAACTTGACCGTATCGCCTTCAAGGCCGACGGCCACTTTGCGCAAGCCCCCAACGATTGGGGCGACCCCCACAAAACTTTGCAGCAGGCGCAGTTCTTTCAGGTGTTGGACGCCTGCATGGAACGGCTGCCGCCTGCCATGGGCCGGCTGTTTCTGATGCGCGAGTGGCTGGAGCTTTCCTCCCAGGAAGTCTGTAAGGAACTGTCGCTCACGCCGACCAACCTGTATGTTCAATTGCACCGGGCCCGCCTGCGTCTGCAGGAATGCCTGAACATTCACTGGTTTGATCACCGTGGCACCTGACCCCAACGCCTTTTTGACATGAAACCCAACATCACTCTACTGCGACGCACCTGTCGGCAGGCTACTGTACTGCTGATTGCGCGGGAAGACCGCAGACTAAGCCTGCCCGATCGCATCGCGCTGAAACTGCATCTGGCGGTTTGCAAGACCTGCCCAAAATTCGAGAACCAGGTCTTGACCTTGCGGGCCGCCATGGGCCGATGGCGACACTACACCGACGAAGCGGAGCAGTCGCCCCCTAGAGACCGCTGAGCATTCACAACTTAGTTGCAATTTTTTGTAACTTTTTTTCGCACTATCCACAGCGTTTATCGGCCTTGTCGCGGCGACTCACCTGGCTTTTGACAGGCGGAAACCGGCGGGTATGGTCTGCCCTCCGCACAGGCTTGGCGCTTGGACAGCAGCCCAGGCGGGCCACTCGACCCATGGCGTGCACGCGCTAACTCTTCTTATAAGTCAACAAACGTTTGGCTTTTATCCTGATAAAACATGATTTTCGTCGCTGGAAGCGCTTTGGTGGGCGGCGGATGCCACCCTGTTTGGGGTGCGGCGCGCCCAAAAACGGCTTGTTCCCAGCCTGCAGGCGCGCGCCAGTGGCACCCGAGGTGCGACAACAAAGAGTCGCCAAACCGCCCCAGCGCCTGCTCATGCGGATTGGCAATGTTTGGCGAAAAAGGGCATGCCACTTGTCTTTTCAATAACTGGCGCATAATATTGGGGTGCGAGTTTTCAAATTCGCGCAAGTTAGGTGATCGGTCAGTTTCGCGCGCTACAGCGGTACGTTCAAGATTTGTTGAGCTTTCGGGACCCCATCGCTTTTGTTATTGTGTTTTAGAGGAGTCCCTTCATGGGCAACAAACTATACGTCGGCAACCTGCCTTACTCGGTGCGTGACGAAGATCTGCAACAATCTTTTGGTCAATTTGGCGCTGTCACCAGCGCTAAAGTCATGATGGAACGCGACACCGGTCGCTCCAAAGGCTTTGGCTTTGTCGAAATGGCCAGCGATGCAGAAGCGCAAGCTGCCATCAACGGCATGAACGGTCAGCCTTTGGGCGGCCGTAGCGTTGTCGTGAACGAAGCCCGTCCAATGGAAGCTCGTCCTCCACGTACCGGCGGCTTCGGCGGCGGCGGTGGTGGTTACGGCGGTGGTGCTGGTGGCGGCGGCGGTTACGGCGGCGGCGGTGGTGGTGGTGGCCGTTCCGGTGGTGGCGGCGGCAGCGACGGCGGTTTCCGTAGCCCGTACGGCGGCGGCGGTGCTGGCGGCGGCCGTTCCGGTGGCGGCGGTGGCGGTGGACGCGGCGGCTACTAAGCCCTGCGAAACCCTCACGCTGCTGGCTAACCAGCCAGTGCAAATAGCTTCCTCGACTTATTGTTGAGGAATGCAAAAAAGGCTTCAAGATTTATTTCTTGAAGCCTTTTTGCTTTTCAGTGTGTCGTGGGCCACCAGCCCGTATTTTTACAGCGCCTTGCAACGCTTGTGCTCACGCCAGGCACGCGCTTTCGGGATGTTGAAAAAATGAATCAGCGCTGGTCTCGCCGGTGCTTGCGGGCGCGGCCGGCCAGGGCCTTGTCGAACACCCTATCAGGCAGCAGACGAAGCAACTTGGCTACCACGCCCATTTGCCACGGAATGACGCGGTAACTGCGGCCGGCCTGGATGACGGCAAAGGCCTTGTCGGCGAACGCTTCAGCTGGCATCAAAAACGGCATCGCATAGCGGTTTTGCCGTGTCAGCGCTGTGTCGACATACCCCGGGCAAATCGTCACCACCTTCACACCGCTGGACCGAAGCTCGCCGCGCAGGCTTTCGCAGTAACTGCTCACCGCGGCCTTGCTGGCACAGTACGCCCCATGACCCGGCAGGCCGCGTATGCCGGCGACGCTTCCAATGCCGACCAGCGTGCCGCATCCACGCGCCACCATGGCCGCCACAAAGGGATGAAACGTGGCGGCCATGCCAATGCTGTTGGTGGCAAAGATCTGGGCCATGACATCGATATCTTCCCGCATAGTGGTATCCATGCCGATGCTGATGCCTGCGCTGGCGATCACCACATCGGGCACACCCTGGGCCGCGATGCACGCCTGCCCCGCCGCCACAATGCTGTCGGTATGCGACACATCTGCGCTGTAGACCGCATAGCGGCTGGGACTGATGGAATGCACGCCAGCCCACAAGTGGACGTTTTCAGTTCGTCGCGCGGCCAGTGCCAGCCGAAAGCCTGCGGCGTGATAGCGCAGGGCCAGCGCCTGGCCGATGCCGCTGGAAGCACCGGTGATGAACACGAGACGGCTCATTGGACTTGGGCTTTGGTGCTGCACTGAAATTACGGGCGGTTCGGGCGGCACATCAGCCCCAGTGCTAGCGGGCAGGCGGCGTGGGACGCAACGCCCCGCTTGCACCGGCAGCAGATTTAGGCATCAATACACCCCGAACGCGGCCTTTCAGATTGGCCACCTGGTCCAGATTGTCATAGGCGAAGCTGTCGCCGGTGAACTGGTCGCTGCCCCGGATCAACACCACGGGTTTATGGGACGTGACGCGCTCCTCGTTCAAAAACGCATGCAAAAAGTCTCCGCGAAATTCCAGCCGCGGCCTGTCCTTGCCGCTGGCGTCCAGGCTGGCCTCGCGCACCACCCGCGCGTTGCCCGTCAGCTGGACCTCCGAGCCATCGCTGTTGACATAAGCCCGATTGGCAGTGGCCACGGTGACATGCCCTTCAGGATTGGTGCTGCGGATGCGCACCTGATCGATTTCAAGAATGTCGGTGTCCGGAAAATGACGCCCCTCCATGCCGTAGATTTCGCTTTTGAGCCGACCGCCCTCGTCGAAGTTTTTGACCGTGAACTTGCGCATGAAATAGTCCACCTCGTGGCGGGCCTCTGTGGCCGCCTCGGGCGCGCTGAAGATCGGTGTGTTGTGCACCAGCCAGTAGGTGCCCAGAGCCAGCGCGCCCATCATCAGCAAGGGCATGTAAATGGCCATGCTGTCCCACAGGCGCAAGAGCATGCGCCAGGCGCTTTTTAGCTGCTGTACACCATCGCGGCCCGCCGAAGGGATTGAGGAGGCACTCGTCATCGGGCGTAGGCTTGCAGCAGGCGGGCATAACAGCCACTG
Organism: Polaromonas sp.; assembly: GCF_030682935.1. GTDB lineage: Bacteria > Pseudomonadota > Gammaproteobacteria > Burkholderiales > Burkholderiaceae_C > Polaromonas. The sequence continues at coordinate 2,917 of NZ_JAUXNA010000200.1, read as the reverse complement.
GCTACCAACAGCAGGTCGCACAGTTCGCGTGCGGCGCCCTGTCCACCGCGTGCCTGCGTGATGAAGTGGGCTTGCGCCCTGACTTCCGCGTGCGCGTTGACGGGTGCGCAACTCAGCGCCGCACGGCGCATCACGGCCAGATCGGGCCAGTCGTCGCCCATGGCCGCCGCCGCGCTCCAGTCCAGCCCCAGTGTCCGCAGGGTGATCTCGGCGGCGGGGCGCTTGTCTTCGGTGCCAAAGTGCGCGTGCGTGATGCCCAGCGCTTGCAACCTGGCGCGCAGCGCGGGGCTGTCGCGGCCGGTGATGACCGCAGGCGTGATACCCGCTTGTTGCAGCAGCTTCAGGCCATGGCCGTCCAGCGTGTTGAAGCGCTTGATGCGCTCACCGTCCTCCGACATGTAAAGGCCGCCGTCCGTCAGCACCCCGTCCACGTCGAAAAAGGCCACCTTCACGCCTTGCGCGCGCAGCAGGAGTTCCGGCGGAAAATTCAAAGCCGGTTTCAGCGCCGGCAGCGCGCCTTGGGGAGGCAGCGAAACGCACGAAGTGGAGAGCGAGGGGGTCTCCGAACGCAGCGACGGGCCGCCCCGAGCAAGTTCAGCCCCCTCGGGGGGCAGCGCATTACACGCAGTGAAAAGCGTGGGGGTCATATCACCTTCGCCCGCATCAGGTCGTTGGTGTTGAGCGCACCGCACAGCACGCCCGCATCGTCCACCACCAGCACGCTGGTAATGCTGTATTGCTCCATCAGGGCGACGGCCGCAACGGCCAGAGAGTCGGCCCGCACGGTGCGCGGCTGCGCATGCATCACATCCGCCGCCGTGCTGCTGCGCAAGTCCACGCCTTGCTCCACCAGGCGGCGCAAATCGCCATCGGTAAAGATGCCCAGCACCCGCTGCTGGTCGTCCACCACGGCGGTGGCGCCCAGGCCCTTGGCGCTCATCTCGCGCATGATGCCGGTAAAGGGCGTCGCCAGCCGCACCTGCGGGACGGCGTCGCCGCTGCGCATGACGTCACTGACATGGGTCAGCAGCTTGCGGCCCAAGGCGCCCCCCGGGTGCGAGCGCGCAAAGTCTTCTTCCTTGAAACCACGCGCATCGAGCAGCGCCACGGCCAGCGCATCGCCGAGCGCCAGTTGCGCCGTGGTGCTGGCCGTAGGCGCCAGATTCAGGGGGCAGGCTTCTTGCGCCACACTGCTGTCGAGCGTGACGCGGGCCTGTTTGGCCAACGCCGATTGCACGCCGCCCGTAATGGCAACGAGCGGCACGCCAAGTCGGCTCAGCACGGGCAAAATCGCCGTAAGCTCCCCACTCTCGCCGCTGTTGGAGATAGCCAGTACCACATCCAGGCCGGTGATCATGCCCAGATCGCCATGGCTGGCTTCGGCCGGATGCACAAACAGGGCTGGCGTGCCCGTGGAGGCCAGCGTGGCGGCGATCTTGCGACCGATGTGCCCGCTTTTGCCCATCCCCATGACGACCACGCGGCCCCGGCATGCCAGCATCAGCTTGACCGCCTCGGCAAACTCGGCGCCCACGCGGCCAGCCAGGCCCAGCACGGCGGCGGCTTCTATCTCAAAGGTCTTGCGGGCAAGCGTCAGTGCCTGCTCGGCATTAAAGGGGGTGGCGTCAAAGCTCATGCCTGCATTCTATAGAGGCGCAGCAGAGCAAAAAGCGGCCTGAACGCGCAATCTCATCAGCTACCATCGACGCATGAGTGCGCTTGAACTGACCCTGCTGTACCTGCTGGCCGCAGTGCTGGGCGTCGTTGCCTGTCGCTCGCTCAAATTGCCGCCCATGCTGGGTTACCTCGCCGTCGGTGTGGCGATTGGGCCGCATGCGCTGGCGCTGTCGGCAAACGCTGACGATGTGCGCCATCTGGGCGAGTTCGGCGTGGTTTTTCTGATGTTTGTGATCGGGCTCGAATTCAACCTGCCCAAGCTGCGCTCCATGCGACGCCACGTCTTCGGGCTGGGACTGCTCCAGGTCGTGCTGACGATTGCGCTGGCCACGGTGGGCTCACTGTTTCTTGCCAGCCTGGCACCGACTTTGTGGAAGATGGGCTGGCAAACCACGCTGGCGCTGTCCGGTGCCATGGCCATGAGCAGCACGGCCATTGTGGTCAAACTGCTGTCCGAGCGGCTTGAGCTGGAGTCCGAGCACGGCAAGCGCGTGATGGGCGTTCTGCTGTTCCAGGACTTGGCCGTGGTGCCGCTGCTGGTGCTGATTCCGGCACTGGGTTCGCCACCGGACCAGCTTTTTATGGCGCTGGGGATTGCCGGACTCAAAGCCACCGTGCTGGTAGGCCTGCTGATGACCGGCGGGCAGCGCGTCATGCGCTGGTGGCTCACCCTGGTGGCGCGGCGCAAAAGTGAAGAGCTGTTTGTGCTGAATCTGCTGCTGGTAACGCTGGCCCTGGCCTGGCTGACCGAGCGGGCCGGACTGAGTCTGGCGCTTGGCGCCTTTATTGCGGGCATGCTGATTTCAGAAACGGAATTCAAGCACCAGGTCGAAACCGATATCCGGCCTTTTCACGATGTTCTGCTGGGTCTGTTTTTCATCAGCATCGGCATGATGCTGGACTGGCGGGAGGTGGCTCGGCACTGGCCGATGGTGCTGCTGCTGGTGACGCTGCCCGTCCTGTTCAAACTGGTGATGGTCACGCTACTGGCGCGCGCGCTGGGGGCGACCGGCGGCGTGTCCTTGCGCACCGGCCTGTACCTGGCGCAGGCCGGCGAATTCGGCTTTGTGTTGCTGTCGCTGGCGCAACAAAACCGCCTGGTGCCGCCGGCCCTGCTAAACCCGATCCTGGCCAGCATGGTGCTGTCGATGCTGGCCACGCCCTTCATCATCATGTACATAAACCGCATCGTGATGAAGCTGGTTTCCATCGAATGGCTGCAGCAGTCGCTGCAGATGAC
>NZ_JAUXNA010000182.1 GCF_030682935.1 Polaromonas sp. | reverse complement strand
TTCGGACTACATCTGGCCGCGCACGTCGATGAAGATTGCGCGCAAGCACATTGAGGCCTACCAAAAGGGCAAGGTCGTCGGCGAAGAGTATTACCCGCTGGGCAACACCAACTTCAACTCGCTGATCAACAAGATCAAGGTGGCCAAGCCCGACTGCATTTTCTGCGCCGTGGTGGGAGGCTCCAACGTGGCCTTCTACAAGCAACTCAAGGCCGCGGGCATCACCGGCGACAAGCAATTCCTGCTGACCTTGTCGGTGACCGAAGACGAAATGACCGGCGTGGGCGGCGAGAACTTTGCCGGCTTTTACTCGTCGATGAAGTACTTCCAGTCGCTGGACAACGAGAACAACAAGAAGTTCGTTGCGGCCTTCAAGTCCAAGTACGGCAAGGACGCCGTGATTGGCGACGTCACGCAGGCCGGTTACCTGGGCCCCTGGCTCTGGAAAGCGGCGGTTGAAAAAGCCGGCAGCTTTGACGTGGACAAAGTGGTGGCCGCCTCGCCCGGCATCGAGCTGAAAACGGCGCCCGAAGGCTACGTGAAGCTCGACGCCAACCACCATTTGTGGAGCAAGGCACGCATCGGCCAGGGTCAGCGCGACGCCAGCTTCAAGGTGGTGGCCGAGTCGGCCGAGCTGATCAAGCCTGATCCGTTTCCAAAAGGCTACCAATAAGCCGGGTTTGGCAGGCAAGGCCGCTCCGCCAGGGGCGGTCTTTTAAATCACCAGAAGTTTCACTCCGGCGGAAAGCGCACCATGACCGTTTCTGAAATCATCAACATCACCATGATGCAGGGCTTTGCCGGCCTGAGCCTGTTTGCTGTGCTGCTTTTGATGGGGCTGGGCCTGGCCATCATCTTCGGCCAAATGGGCGTGATCAACCTCGCGCACGGCGAGTTCATGACCATTGGCGCCTACACCATCTACATGGTGTCCACTTTTGTCGAAGCCCGCTTTCCCGGCTTCGTCGCCTATTACTTTCCCTTTGCGATCCTGCTCGCCTTCGCGCTGGCCTTTGCCGCCGGCTGGCTCGCCGAATGGGCGCTGATCCGGCACCTGTACAAGCGACCGCTGGACACGCTGCTGGCCACCTGGGGCCTGAGCCTGGGCATGCAGCAATGCTTTCGCACCTTCATTGGTCCCAAGGAAGTCAGCCCTGCGCTGCCCGAGTGGCTGCTGGGGTCGTGGTCTCCGCAGGAAGGCCTGGACATCCCGATCAACGGCATGTTCGTGATGGGCCTGACCTTGCTGGTGACTGTTTGCGTGATGCTTGCGCTCTACAAATCGCGCTGGGGGCTACGGGTTCGGGCCTCGGTGTCGAACCGCATGATGGCCAATGCCATCGGCATCAACACCAGCCGGACCGACCGCCTGACCTTCGCCATTGGCTGTGGCATTGCCGGCATCGCCGGTGCGGCTTTCACCACCATTGGCTCGACCGGCCCGACATCCGGGTCGCTCTACATCGTGGACGCCTTCCTGGTCGTGACCTTCGGCGGCGCGGCCAGCCTGCTGGGCACCGTGGCTTCGGCCTTCGGCATCGCACAGACGCAGTCCATTGCCGAGTTCTTCCTGACCGGCTCCATGGCCAAGGTGCTGACGCTGTCCCTGATCGTGCTGATCCTGATGATCCGTCCGCAAGGCCTGTTCGCCTCCAAGGTGCGCCGTTAAGCCGTCCCAACCCGTACCGATCCAACCCGAGACGCCCCATGAAGAACTTATTGCACTGGATAAAAACCTCAAGCCTGGGCAGCGTGCTGCTGCTGGCCCTTGTGATTCTTGTCGTGTTTCCGCTCGCGCTGGACAGCTTCCGGCTGAACCTGGTTGGCAAGTACCTGACCTACGGTTTTGTCGCCATCGGCCTGGTGATGCTGTGGGGCTGGGGCGGCACGCTCAGCCTGGGGCAGGGCGTTTTCTTTGGCTTGGGCGGCTATTGCATGGCCATGTTCCTCAAGCTCGAAGCGTCCGATCCGGTATCGACCAAGATCCAGTCCACGCCGGGCATTCCAGACTTCATGGACTGGAACCAGATCACCGCGCTGCCGCTGCTGTGGAAGCCTTTCCAGAGCCTGACGCTGACCCTGATTCTCGTGATTGCCGTGCCGACGCTGCTGGCCTTCATCGTCAGTTACGCGATGTTCAAGCGGCGTGTGGGCGGTGTTTACTTTGCCATCATCACGCAGGCCGTGGCGCTGATCGTGACGGTGCTGATCATTGGACAGCAGGGTTACACGGGCGGCGTCAACGGCATGACCGACCTGAAGACGATGCTCGGCTGGGACACGCGCAGCGACAGCGCCAAGCTCATCCTTTACTTCGTCAATGGCGGCTTGCTGATCGGCTGCATCCTGCTGTGCCGCTGGGTCCAGACCAGCAAGCTCGGAACGCTGCTGCTGGCGATGCGCGACAAGGAGGACCGGGTGCGGTTCTCGGGCTACGACGTGTCGATGTTCAAGGTGTTCACCTTCTGCCTGGCGGCGGCCATGTCCGCCATCGGCGGGGCCATGTTCACGCTCCAGGTCGGTTTCATGTCGCCGTCTTTCGTCGGCATCGTGCCTTCGATTGAAATGGTGATTTACGCTGCGGTCGGTGGGCGCATGAGCCTGGTGGGTGCGGTCTACGGCACCTTGCTCGTCAATGCGGGCAAGACCTATTTTTCTGAAACCGCACCCGACCTGTGGCTCTTCCTGATGGCCGCCCTGTTCATTGGTGTGGTGATGGCTTTCCCGAACGGCCTGGCCGGCCTGTACGAGGAAAAAGTCAAACCCTGGTGGGCTAAACGGCGTGCTCAGCGGGCCCGGCAAGACCGGCGTCTGGCAGCCGCGCATGCCGCCTACCCGAATGTGATCGCAGCTGATGACTTGCCCGCAGGCATTAGTAAACAACAAGGCTGATCAGCCCAGAGTCGCCAAGCACAGGAAAACTTTCTCATGAGCAATACCGATTTCGTTCTGGCGGTGGAAGACCTCACCGTGTCCTTTGACGGCTTCAAGGCCATCGACAAGCTGACGCTGTATGTGGACCGTGGCGAGTTGCGCGTGATCATTGGCCCCAACGGCGCGGGAAAAACCACCTTGCTGGACCTGATCTGCGGCAAGACCCGGGCTTCCGGTGGCAGCATCAAGTTCAAGAACCAGGAGATGAGCGGACTGCAGGAGCACCGCATCGTGCGTGCGGGCATAGGCCGCAAGTTCCAGACGCCATCGATCTATGAAAACCTCAGTGTTTTCAAGAACCTGGAAGTGTCTTTCCCCAAAGGCCGCAGCGTGTTCGGCGCACTGGCCTTCAAGTGCGACGACGCGGTCCGGTCGCGGGTGCAGGAGGTGGTGGAAGAGATTGGCCTGGCCGGGCAGCTCAACGCCGAGGCAGGCCTGCTGTCGCACGGGCAGAAGCAGTGGCTTGAAATCGGCATGCTGCTGATGCAGGACCCCGAGCTGTTGATGCTGGACGAGCCGATTGCCGGCATGAGCGTGCGTGAGCGGGAGCTGACGGCTGAACTGCTGCAGCGAATTGCGCAGAACCGCTCGCTGATCGTGATTGAGCACGACATGGAATTCGTCAAGCGCATCGCCCACAAGGTCACCGTGATGCACCAGGGAAAAATTCTGGCCGAAGGCTCCATGGACAAGGTCCAGAACGACCCCCGGGTCATCGACGTTTACCTCGGCCATTGAGCCGGGTCACTAACCCCCTACTCCATTGAACGCAAAGGACTCAAGCATGTTGGCAGTCAAGGATCTGTTTGTCGCCTACGGCCAAAGCGAGGCGCTGCACGGCATTTCATTCGAGGCGAGGGCCAAGGAAACCATCGCCATCATGGGACGCAACGGCATGGGCAAGACCACGCTGTTCAAAAGCCTGATGGGCGTGCTGCCTACCAAATCGGGCAAGGTGGAAGTGGGCGGCCAGGACGTCACCAAAGACGAAAGCTACCGGCGCGTTGCCAAAGGCATTGCCTATGTGCCACAGGGCCGGATGATTTTCCCCACCCTGACGGTGGAAGAAAACATCCAGACCGGCCTGGAAAACGCCAGGCACAAGCAGATACCCGAGGAAATCTACGCCTTGTTTCCGGTGCTGTTCGACATGAAGCGGCGCAAGGGCGGCAACCTTTCCGGCGGGCAGCAGCAGCAACTCGCCATTGCGCGTGCGCTGGTCACCAACCCGAAAGTACTGTTGCTGGACGAGCCGACCGAGGGTATCCAGCCGTCCATCATCAAGGACATCGCCAAGGCGCTGAACGAGATCCGCAAGATGCGCGACATCACCATCGTGGTCTCGGAGCAGGTGCTCTCGTTTGCGCTCGATGTGGCCGACCGCCTCTTCGTGATCGAAGGCGGCCGCCTGGTTCATGAGGCCGCGCGCGCCGATACCGACGTGGCGCGCATCAAGCAATACCTGTCTGTCTAAAGACCCCTCCGTTTGTTCCTTTATTTGTTTTCCGTTTGTTTTATTCAAGAGGTGCACCATGGCTGAAACCCTGATCAAAGTCGACCTGAACCAGTCCCCCTACGCCAACGAAAATATCCACAACCGCTGGCACCCCGATGTGCCGATGACCTGCTGGGTCAACCCCGGTGACGATTTCATCCTGGAAACCTACGACTGGACCGGCGGCTTCATCAAGAACAACGACAGCGCCGACGACATTCGCGACATCGACCTGTCCATCGTCCACTTCCTGTCCGGCCCTGTCGGCGTGAAGGGCGCCGAGCCTGGCGACCTGCTGGTGGTGGATCTGCTGGACATTGGCGCCCGGCCAGAAAGCATGTGGGGCTTCAACGGATTTTTCTCCAAGCAAAACGGCGGCGGCTTCCTGACCGACCACTTTCCGCTGGCGCAAAAGTCCATCTGGGATTTCAACGGCATGTTCACCAAGAGCCGTCACATCCCCGGCGTCGAGTTCGCGGGCCTGATCCATCCGGGCCTGATCGGTTGCCTGCCCGACCAGAAGATGCTGGACATGTGGAATGAACGCGAGATCGACTTCATCGCCACCGAGCCCAACCGTGTTCCTCCGCTGGCCAATGCACCTTTCGCACCCACCGCGCACATGGGCAAGCTCACGGGTCCGGCCAGGGACAAGGCGGCGGCTGAAGGCGCCCGCACGGTGCCGCCGCGCGAGCACGGCGGCAACTGCGACATCAAGGATTTGTCACGCGGCTCCAAAGTTTACTTTCCGGTGTATGTGGATGGCGCGGGCCTGAGCGTGGGCGACCTCCATTTCAGCCAGGGCGATGGCGAAATCACTTTCTGCGGCGCGATTGAAATGGCGGGCTGGGTGCACATGCGCGTCAGCCTCATCAAGGGCGGCATGGCGAAGTACGGCATCAAGAACCCGATTTTCAAGCCCAGCACCATCACGCCCAACTACAAGGACTACCTGATCTTCGAAGGCATCTCGGTGGACGAGCAGGGCAAGCAGCATTACCTGGACGTGAACGTCGCCTACCGCCAGGCCTGCCTGAACGCGATCGAGTACATGACCAAGTTCGGCTACAGCCGCGCCCAGGCTTATTCGATTCTGGGTACGGCGCCGGTCCAGGGCCATATCAGCGGCGTCGTGGACATTCCCAACGCCTGCGCCACGCTGTGGCTGCCGACCGAGATCTTCCAGTTCGACATCAACCCGTCTGCTGCCGGACCGATCATCCACCTTGACGGCAGCATCAACATGCCGATTTCGCAGGACCGCTGACTTATGCCCACCTACGACTATGAGTGCGCGGCCTGCGGCGGATTTGAAGCCGTGCGCCGCATTGCCGAGCGCGATGCGGCGTGCGCCTGTCCCGGCTGCGGAGCCGGCGCTCGCCGGCGGGTGGTGAGCGCACCCCATCTGGAGCACCTGTCCGGCGAGACACGCAAGGCCATGGACATCAACGAGCGGGCACGCCACGAGCCGCGCTCCTCCAGTGACGGCAGTTACGGCAGGATGCGGCATCCGTCGGGTTGCGGCTGTTGTTCCTCGGGGCGGCGCAACACCACGACCGTGACAGCGCCTAACGGTGCCAAGGCATTTCCGACTAAAAGGCCCTGGATGATCAGTCACTGACGTCTGGCCTACAAAAGCGCCAGCACCCCGATACCGGCAGAACTGTATGAATTGTTCCCGGTACTCAAGCAGATGCTGAATCGCCGGGGCGGCGACCTGTCGGGCGGGCAACAGCAGCAGCTCGCGATTGCGCGCGCGCTGGCGGCCAAACCCAGGCTGCTGATCCTGGACGAGCCGACGGAAGGGATTCAGCCCAGCATCATCAAGGACATCGGCCGCGTCATCCGCATGCTGGCCGACCGCGGCGACATGGCGATCTTGCTGGTCGAGCAGTATTACGACTTCGCGGAAGACCTCGCCGACGACTACCTGGTCATGGAACGCGGCGAGTTCATTGCGCGCGGACTGGGCAAAGACATGCAGGCCGATGGCGTAAGGCAACTGGTCGCGATCTGAGTGTGGGTCGCGCCAAAAAACGGGGGCTGTCGCCTCTGCCCGGTTTGATGCCTGGGGATTAAAAATCTGCCCACATGCCTTGCCGCCGACGCTCAATCGGCACCAGAAACCGCGCTGTGGCCTGCGCGGCGCCACTCAAAAAGCTTGGTTGCTGGGGCATACTATTGGGCTATTTCCACAGGGCGGTTCAACGCGCTCCGCTCGATGAAAGCTCTCTTCCAATATCCCTCGGCCCGCGAAAGCAGTTCCGATAGCAATGTGCGCTTGACCCGGCTGGCCACGGCGATGGTGCTGACCATCGGACTGGGCGCTACGATGACCGGTTTGCGCTGGTTGCAACAAAACCTTGAGGCCAAGGCCAGGACCCGCTTTGATCAGCAGGTTGAACGTATCGAAGCGGACGTCAGGCACGACCTCAATCGGCCATTTTCCGGTTTGAAGGGCGCCGCAGGCGTTTATGCGGCCAGCGTCTCCGTGGAGCGCGCCGAGTTTCGCGCGTATGTGGAGTCCAGCAAAATTGCGCATGAATACCCGGGAATAGGGGGCTTTGGCTTTGTGGAGCGCGTGAAAAAAGGCGATGTGGATGGTTTTGTCGCGGCACAACGGCGCGATGGCAGTCCGGACTTCGCTGTGAAAACGCAAGGCAATGAAGCGGACCTGTACGTTGTCAAATTCATTGAGCCTGCCGAGCCTAACCAGGCGGCGCTGGGGCTGAATCTTGCTTCGGATCCCGTCCGAAAGCAGGCGATAGAACGCGCCATCACAACAGGGGAGGCGACGCTGAGCGGGCGAATTTACCTGGTCCAGGATGCCCGTCAACGAACTGCTTTCATGTTTTTGTTGCCGATTTATCGGCATGGCTCCCACCCCGAGACCGTGCAGCAGCGTCAGGCCGCCCAGACGGGTGTGTTGATGGCCCCTGTGGTGGTCGATGAAATTATGTCGGGGGTTGCCGCGTCGGCGCAGGGGCAGATCAGTTTTGCGCTGTACGACGGCCCGGAGGGGGGCGGTGCAACGCCCGGAAATTTGTTGTTTGATCTCAAGGAGTCATTGACTTTGAGTGAAAGCGCGGCCCCGCGTTCGGCTTCTGCAACGCCGATGTTTCAGGCCTCGCGCGTCATCCTTGTCGGAGGTCGGCCCCTGACGCTGCGCATGGGAACGACGCCCGTGTTTGAAGCACAGCAGGCCCGGTCGACGCCCATGCTGCTGGCGGTGACGGGCATTTTGCTCAGCAGCCTGCTGGCGTTCAGTGTCTGGCTGCTGGGCAGTGGCCGGGCACGCGCCCTGGCACTGGCGCATCGGATGACCGCTGACCTGGCGCACGAGCGCCAGCGCCTGCTGAACATCGTTGAAGGAACCAACGTGGGCACTTGGGTCTGGCATGTACAGACCGGCGAGCTTCAACTGGACGAGCGATGGGCGGCCATGATGGGCCATGACCTTCAGGTGCTGGGGCCCCTGAACATCAGCACCTGGCGCAAACGGATTCATCCCGATGACAGGCTGGCTGCAGCAGCCGCCTTGAAACGGCACTTCTCGGGGGAAAGCCGGTTTTTTGAATGCGAGCACCGGATACGCCACAGCGATGGGCGTTGGATATGGATCCTTGAGCGCGGGAAAGTGTCGACCTGGACGTCCGAGGGCAAGCCCGACCTGATGTCGGGAACCCACATGGATATTTCCGACAAGCAGGCCACCCAATTGGCACTGCGCACCAGTGAGGAAAATTTTCGCCACCTGTTTGAAAGCAGCCTCCACGGCATTTTGCAGGCGCAGCCGGACGGCGCCGTGCTGTATGCCAATCCGGCGGCCCGCCGGCTTTTTGGGTTGACCCAGGATGAGATCCGCCAGCGTGGTCATGCCGGATTGGCGGACCCTGAGGACTCGCGCTTTCATATCTTCATGGCGCAGGCCTTGATGGCAGGCGAGGCCAGAGGCGAGATGACCATGGTGCGGGGCGACGGGTCGCGCTTCGAGTGCGAGCTGTCCTTGTCCAACTACCTGAGCCAGAGCGGCGCGTCTTGCACCAACATTTTTTTGCGCGACGTGACAAAACGCAAACTGGCCGAGGCCCAGATCCGGGACCTGAACACCGAGCTGGAGGACCGGGTGAAACGCCGCACGGCACAGCTGGAGGCTGCCAACAAAGAGCTTGAAGCCTTCTCGTACTCGGTCGCGCATGATTTGCGTTCACCCCTGAACGCCATTGACGGCTTTAGCCATCTGCTGGAAAAAGCTGTCAGCGGCGGTGCCGCAGACAGCGCCGCGCACTACTTGCGCCGCATACGTGCAGGCGTGAAGCAGATGGGGGAACTTACCGATGGCCTGCTGTCGCTGGCGCATGTGTCCCGAACCAGCCTGAAAACCGATACCGTTGACCTCACCGCGATGGCCGCACGGGTGCTGGAGAATTGGCAGGAAAGGGATACCGGGCGAGCCGTGATCGTTCACATCCAACCGGATCTGATCGCCCAGGGCGATCCCACACTGCTGCGCCAGGTGATGGAGAACTTGCTGGGCAATGCCTGGAAATTCACGGCCAATGCCGTGGCGCCAGAGATATGGGTCGGCAAATTGCCGGGCAGCCAGGCGATCACGACTTACTTCGTTCAGGACAATGGCGCCGGTTTTGACATGGCTTACGTGGACAAGCTGTTCGGTACGTTTCAGCGCCTGCACTCGCCGGGGGAGTTCGCCGGAACCGGGATAGGACTGGCGACATCGCAGCGCATCATTTCCCGTCACGCCGGTCGCATCTGGGCCGAAGGGACGGTGGGGCAGGGCGCTACATTTTTCTTCACGATTCCGTCGGGTCCGCGCGCGGCGGCAGGCTGAGGGTCTGCGCGGCACAGCGCTGTAGGGCCTGATTTTTCTGGTGTAAAAAACGTCCGTTTTCCTGCAAGGCGACGCGCCTGTTTCTGCCGGGCCCGCAACGATACAGAAACTACCATGATGACTTTTACACTTCCTTGATGGGACTGATCATGAGCATCCTCGGCAATATCTTTCGCAAAAGCTGGCGGCCAATGGCGGCAAGGTACCGGCTGAGCTGAAAGACTGAAGACTTGAGGGATGGGCCGGGTGTCCGGCCCTTGACTGCGCGCCATAAAAAACAGGCCCCCCGCATTCAGTGGGGTGGCCTGTTTGGCTTGTCTGCATGCAGCAGGTTGCGCACGCCTTCATTGAAGCCGCCGCGAAACGTTTATTTCGCTGCTGGAACCAAAACGATGTCAGGTGACGCTTTGGGGTCGATCGTGACTTTCCCCCCGTTGGGCGGTAACACCACGGTTTCGACCTGGCGCACCACGCCGCCGCCCGCCACGCTGCCGCTGGTGCTGCCGTAGCCCATGATGCGGGCCTCGCAGGCAATCTGGTCGTCGCCGCGCAGCACGTCGCAGCGCTTGAGCGCATTCGCCTCGAATTGTCCGCCGGCATTGTCGAGCTTGCCGCTGCGCTTGGCGGCTGCCGCGTTGTTGGCTTCGCGCATGCAGGTCACGAAATCTTGCTGGGTCATGCCGTTGTGGCAGGCGGCTTTTTCGCGCTGGGTGTTGCCCGAGGCATCAATGCCTGTCGTGCCTGAAGCGACTTGAGCCGTGGCAGCGCTGACGGCCAGCAGGGAAACCAGACCAAAGTAAGCCATGCTCTTGCGCAGTAGCGCGATTTTTTCCGGGGTGGCGTGTGCAATCATGTCAATCTCCTGTTTTTCAACGGTCCCTTGAGTCTAGGAAGGCTTGAGCACATGGACTGAAGGTCAACGCCCCCGCGCCGGTGGGCCGAGCGGCGGGTATCGCTGTAGGACAGCGGCTCCCGGCAGCCCGCAGTCCCTGTTGCGTGGTGAAGCAAAAGCGCACAGGGTCCGCTTCAAGCCGACCAGATGCGCGGGCTGGGCGCCGCCTGGTTCCAGAAATGACCGCGCCAGGTTTTCCAGACTTGTTTAAGCAGGTCCATGGCCGGCGCCACCATGGGCGACAACACCCGGACCACCACGATCTGCCCATCGGGGCTGGTGGCCCCGGCTGTGGCACACAGGGCATGCGCTTCAATGACTTGACGCGCGGCGTCCAGGGCTTGTTCCCGGCGCTTGCGCTCCAGCTTGCTGCCCGCCACAAAAAACAGCGATGCGATGCAGCGATGCCCGGCCATGCCCAGCGGGCCGTTCAGCAGCAGGGTGTCCGTGGCTGCGATGCACGCACGTTCCAGCCACACGCCGGGCACCTCGATGTGCTGGCTGAAGTGGCCTTGTTCAAAGGGCTGGCGGGCGGCGGGCAGGCCGAAGGCGGTGATGTCCCAACCCAGCAGCTCGGCACCGGGCGCAAGCTGCAGGGTCAGGCGGTTTTCAGCCAGGCAGCCGCTGTAGGCAATGGTTTCGAGCGGCAGCCACTCCATGCGTGCGCCAGCGTCCAGCGCAATGTGGGCGCGCTGCAGCGCGGGCTTGCCCTGGGAGCGGTAAAAGCGCGTGGCACCGGGCGTGGTCACCAGGCTGTGGGCACCTGCACCCACGGTGAATTTCAGATCCAGCGTGTCGCCGCCCACCAGCCCGCCGGGTGGATGCACGATGACGTTGTGGCAAATGGCCTCGCCTTCCGGGTACAGGCTTTGCAAAATGCGCAAGGGCCCGCTGTGGCGAAAGTGGGCCAGGGTCTTGTCGGCGTGCCTTGTGTAGTCGATCTCTAGCGTTGCGTTCCAGGTCATGGCCCGAGTTTAACGTGGGCCATGTACCTGAAATGCTATGAATATAATAGCTGTTAGAGGAGCATCTGCATGGGCTGGAGGCGCTATTGGCTATGAATTCAGGGCTGCTGTGACGTGCCTTTTCAGGCGGCGGCCGATTTTTCTCTGGCTTGCTTGACGCACGCCGCGAGATGGTCGAGCGCTTCCTGCACCTGGTCAACCAGAATCAGGCACAGGTCGCCGGGCTGCAGACGGGCCAGCGCCGTGTCAATCGCCAGAAACTCACCGCGTATTTCATCGATGTGCCGGGTCCGGCTGGCCTGGTGGGGTCCTTCCAGCCCTTCGCGCAGCAGCGCCATCACCTCGCCGTCGGCCCGGCCGCGCTGAGCCGCATCCTGGTAAAGAATGACGTCGTCAAACGCCGCCCCAAGAATGACAGTCTGGTCACGGATGTCGCTGTCGCGCCGGTCCCCGGCACCGCTGATCACCACGCTGCGGCGCTGCATGGGTGTGGCGGGTATGGCATTGACGGCCGCCACCAGGGCGCGCATGGCGTCGGAGTTGTGGCCATAGTCGGCAATCACGGTGGCGCCGTTGTAGTCCATCACGTTGAAGCGGCCCGGTGCGTTGTGGGCGTCGGTGACAAAGCTGGCCAGTCCGCCTTTAAGCGCGTCCCAGTTGACACCCACGGCCCAGGCGGCCGCCACGGCGGCCATGACGTTTTCCACCTGAAAGGCGATGCTGCCGCCCCGCGTGACTGGAATACCCTGCAGCGCAATGCGCTCCACCCAGGCGCCTTCGGCAGCGACCAGCATCGGGCCGTCGATATACACGACCCGCTTGCCTTGCGCACGGTGCGTGGCCATGAGCGGGTGGTGGCGGTCGGCCGCAAAAAAGATCACCTTGCCGGGGCAGCTGGCGGCCATCTTCGCAACAATGGGGTCGGCGGCGTTGAGAACGGCATGGCCGGTGATTGACACGTTTTGCACTATCACGCGCTTGAGCACCGCCAGGCCTTCGACCGTGGAGATGTAGTTCAGTCCGAGGTGATCGCCGGTGCCTATGTTTGTCACCACCGCAACTTCGCAACGGTCAAAACCCAGGCCTTCGCGCAGCACGCCACCGCGCGCCACCTCAAACACGGCCGCATCCACGTCGGGATGCATCAGCACGTTGCGGGCGCTCTTGGGTCCGCTGCAGTCGCCGCTGTCAGTTTGCCGGCCATTGATGTAGACGCCGTCGGTGTTGGTCATGCCGGTGCGCAGGCCGTGCGCTGCCAGCAGATGGGCAATCAGGCGCGTCGTGGTGGTTTTTCCGTTGGTACCGGTCACGGCCACTACCGGTACGCGGCCGTTGTCGCCGGTCGCGAACAACTCGTCGATCATGGCCACCCCCACCGCACGGCCCTTGCCGTAGGAGGGCGAAATATGCATGCGCAAGCCGGGCGCGGCATTGACTTCCACCACACCGCCGCTCTGCGCTTCGAGCGGCCGCAGCATGCTTTCGCAGACCACGTCGACGCCGCAGATGTGCAGGCCCACCATTTGCGCAGCGGCCACAGCGCGGGCCGCCACGGCCGGGTGCACATCGTCGGTCACATCGGTGGCGGTGCCGCCGGTGCTCAGGTTGGCGTTGTTGCGCAGCACGACGCGCAGGCCTTTGGCCGGAATCGATTCGGGCGTGAGCCCTTGTACGTCCAGCCGTGCCACGGCGATCTCGTCAAAGTGGATTTTGGTCAGCGAGGTGGCATGGCCTTCGCCGCGCCGGGGGTCCTGGTTGACGATGTCAACCAGTTCGCGCACGGTGTGCAGGCCGTCGCCCACCACCTGCGGCGGCTCGCGCCGCGAAGCCGCGACCAGCTTGTCGCCCACCACCAGCAGGCGAAAGTCGCTGCCGGGTAAAAAGCTTTCAACCATGACCTCGCCATGTTCGGCCGCTGCACGGTAAGCGATTTCAAGGTGTTCACGGCTGACGATGTTGACCGTGACGCCTTTGCCCTGGTTGCCGTCCTGCGGCTTGACCACCACGGGCAGGCCAATCTCCAGGGCTGCAGCCCAGGCGTCGTCGATATCGTTGACCGGCCGACCCAGCGGCACCGGCACGCCCGCTGCGCGCAGCAGCTTTTTGGTCAGGTCTTTGTCCTGTGCAATGGCCTCGGCCACTGCACTGGTGCTGTCGAGTTCGGCGGCCTGGATGCGCCGCTGGCGTGCGCCCCAGCCGAACTGCACCATGCTGCCCTTGGTAAGGCGCCGGTACGGAATACCGCGCGCCACGGCCGCATCGACAATCGCGGCGGTGCTGGGTCCCAGACGCTCGTCTTCATCAAGCTCTCGCAGCCGGGCAATGGCCGCGTTGAGGTCAAACGCCGTGTTGTGCAGGGCGGCGTGAATCAGCGCCTGCGCCAGTTCAAGCGCCAGCCGGCCCACGGCCTCTTCGCTGTACTCGACCACGACCTGGTAGGTGCCTGGATCGACGGTGGCGGCGGTGTGGCTGAAGGTCACGGGGCAACCTGAGGCCGCCTGCAATTCAAGCGCAGCGGCTTCCAGTACATGGGCCAGGGACAACGGACCGGCGTGGCCGCTTTGGCGTAGCGCCGCCATGCCGGGAAACAGCCCACGCAGGCGCAGCTCGAAATCGGGCAGGCCGCTTGCCGCGCATTCAGTCGCGGTGCAGATCACGATGGCTTCGAGTGCCGTGTGACGGCTCCAGAGGTTGGGCCCGCGCAGGGCCCGGATACGGGAAACTTCCATCAATCTGCCCTCCCGGCAGGTTTTTCAGTGAACTCAAAGGCTTCAAAAGCTTCTATCCCCGCACCGATCAGGTCGAGAGGGATCGCCAGCGCCCAGGCGGCGCCCACGGCGGCCAGCAGCGTTTCTTCGGACATTTTTCGGTGCGCGTGGCGTTTGCGCCAGGGCGCCAGCTTTCCCAGGGCGGGCAAAAAAGCTTCGGTGCTGCCGGTGGCCAGCACCACCTGGTCCTGGCGCACAAACAGCGCACGGCCGTTTTTGCTGCGGTGTGCGGCCATGGCCGCCGCACCGGGGTCGGCGCTGTAGAAAATGACTTCACCATCACACAGCGCGCTCATGTCCGCCACGCGTGCATGCGTGGCATTGAGCACCGCCGCGCCGCCGGGCAGCACCACGTCCACTTGCGAGCGCATGACTTTGAACATCTGGTCGTCTTCGGTGATGTCGAATTCCGCCAGGCCGGACGCGCCACCCAGATCGGTGACCACACCGACCTGGCAGCGGTCGTACGCCAGGCCGCTGCGCAAGATGGTGTCGGCGCCGTTCTCAAACACCGCCGCCTGCACGGCCCGGTTGATCAGCAGGCGATGGCCTGCTTCCCAGTGCGTGCAGTCGCTGGCATCCACATGGCGCTGGTCCAGAAACAGGCCGTCGCGGCAGGCCAGGCCGGTGTAACGGCCGGACAAGTGCAGCAGCCAGGCCACCAGGCGCGCAACGCACGCGGTGCCCACGGAGCCGGCAATGCCGATGACGGGAATGCGGCCGCTCAGGCTGTGCGGGCTGTGGTCTGTAGTTTCAGTGGGCAGCGGAAACATGTGCTCGCAGATGGCGCGGCCCACCGGGCGCGGCGTGCCTTCGGCTGGCTTGAGGTGCATCAGCAGACCCGGGCCTGCGTTGACTTCCACAATCGCGCCACCCTGAGGTCCGAGCGGGCGCGAGATGTCCTGCGCCACCACATCCACGCCCGCAACGTCCAGACCCACCACCCGTGCGGCCAGCGAGACGATGTGGGCCACCTCGGGATGGACGTCGTCGGTGCAGTCGATGGCGACATTGCCGTTGCGCTGTATAAGGACCTCGCGGCCTGCAGCAGGCACGGCCTCGGGGCTCAAGCCCTGGCGCTGCAGGTCGAGCACAATGGCGCCGTCTGTGACCGTGTTGATCTGGCCCAGCGGAAAGTCCTCGCCCAAACCGCGTCGGGGGTCGGTATTGAGCTGCGCATCCACCAGTTGCGCCACGGTCGAGTGGCCGTCGCCGGTGACCCAGGCGGCTTCTCCGCGCGCGGCGGCCACCACGCGTCCGCCCACCACCAGCAGGCGGTGTTCATGGCCACGCACATAGCGCTCGACCATCACCTCGCTGCCGTGCACTTTGGCCACGTCAAAAGCGGCTTCCACGTCCGTTTGCGTTTTCAGGTCCAGCGACACGCCGCGGCCGTGGTTGCCGTCAGTGGGCTTGACGACCACCGGCAGGCCGATGTCCTGGGCAGCGGTCCAGGCTTCGTGCGCGCTGTGGACGATCTGGCCTTCAGGCACCGGCACACCACAGGTGGCCAGCAGGCTTTTGGTCAGGTCCTTGTCGTGGGCAATGCCCTCTGCAATGGCGCTGGTCAGGTCGGTTTCTGCGGTCCAGATGCGGCGCTGACTGGCGCCATGGCCCAGTTGCACCAGGTTGCCTTCGTTCAGGCGGATGTGGGGAATGCCCCGGGCGGTGGCGGCGACCACAATGGAAGCCGTGCTGGGCCCCAGGTAGCAGTCATCCACCCGGGTGCGGATGGTTTCGACGGCGAGCAGAACGTCGGCCGGGCCATACGGGTGACGGGGGTCCGGGTTGATGGCCGCCATCAGCAGCCGGTGGCCTTGCGCCAAGGCGCTGCGGGCCACCTGCTCGTCCCGCGCCCTGAACACCATGCGGTACACGCCGCGTTGGGAGGTGCTGCGTGTCTGGCCAAAGCCCGTGGGCATGTCGGCCAGGTTCAGCAGCTCAATCACCACATGTTCCAGCACATGGCCGGCCCAGGTGCCTTCTTGCAGGCGTTGCAGAAAACCGCCGCGCTCGCCCACGCCGCAGTGGTGTTCGCCCAGGGCCGGCAGCAGCGCAAGCAGCCGGTCGTTGAAGCCGGGCAGCAGGTGGCTGGGAAAGTCTTCCAGACTTCCCAGGTCCAGCCATACCTCCAGTACGGGCCGATAGGTCCAGATGTTGGGACCGCGCAGGTAATTGATGCGCAGTAGCTTGATGTCGTCCTGTTTGCTCATGTTTTGCAAAATTTTCGGGTCAACCGGTGTGGCCGGTGAAACGTTTCGATGCTGGGCCGGAGATGCGGGTGTCAGGCAATGCCGGTAACGGGTTTTTAGGGAAGGCTCGGCCGGTTTTTTTTGGTTTTTAATTCACAGGAGTCACACGAAGAGGCGACAAGTTTTCCAAACTTGAATTGTGCCGCTTGCGCCGTTTTAAAAATTGGAAAAGCGTAAACAAAAGCGGATAGGTGGCCGGCTTCGGCGAAAATCGATATTTAGGGCCGCCGCGCGCTGCCTGAGTCGGTCCACAAGCCGGACCTGCCAGCTGCTGCCAAGCCGCGCCAAGTACCGGATCCCAGGAATTCATAAGCACACCATGCAACATAAGCACCCGTTGGACGACTCCCGCCACTCCGACCCTGCACTGGCAGGGCTCCGTTCTCAACTTTCAGCCCATGAGAACGTTTTGTGTACCCTGGCGGTTGACTTGGACGCGCAACTTCGTTTTGCCCAGGGCCTGCTGGTCCTGACGGATCGCCGCCTGCTGGCGCGTGACCCCGATGGCCGCTGGAGCAGCTGGGTTACCCGGGATGACGCGGGCGCCTCGGGGCAAGACCTGGAACTTCGCCATTTTGACCATGCCGGCGTGGGAACGCTCGAGCTGGTGGCCGCGCCAACTGGCGCACCCCAGCGGCTCGCCAGCTGGCGCTTCACCCTCAAGGGCAACGTGCAGGCCTTGCGCCTGATTCGCCTGTTTGTGCAGCAGCAAGCCCGGGGCCCGGCTGGCGCGGCCATCCCGGCATCCGGGCTGACCGACGAGGCCGCGCTGTGCCCGGAGTGCGATTTGCCGCTGCCCCCGGACAGCGAGGAATGCCCGGCTTGCGCCCGCGCGCTGCACACGCCGCCCTCGACCTGGGTGCTGCTGCGGCTGTGGCGTTTTGCCCATCCTTACCGCTACCAGTTGCTGGCCGGTTTTTTGCTGACACTGGCTTCCACGGCGGCCACGCTGGTGCCACCTTACCTGACCATTCCGCTGATGGACGACATTCTGATTCCCTTTCAGAACGGTCAGCAGATCGAATCCGGGAAAGTCGGGCTGATTCTGGGCAGCCTGCTGGGGGCTGCGGTGCTGGGCTGGGGGCTGAACTGGGCCCGCACCTACGTGCTGGCGCTGGTGTCCGAACGCATAGGCGCCGACCTGCGGACCGCCACGTTTGACCACCTGCTGGAGCTGTCACTCGATTATTTTGGCGGCAAGCGCACCGGCGATCTGATGTCGCGGATTGGCTCGGAAACCGACCGGATTTGCGTGTTTCTGTCCTTGCACGCGCTGGACTTTGCCACCGATGTGCTGATGATCGTGATGACCGCCGTCATTTTGTTTTCGGTCAACCCGTGGCTGGCACTGGTGACCTTTTTGCCGCTGCCTTTCATTGGCTGGATGATTCATGTGGTGCGTGACCGGCTGCGCACCGGCTTTGAAAAAATCGACCGCGTCTGGTCGGATGTGACCAATGTGCTGGCCGACACGATTCCCGGCATCCGCGTGGTCAAGGCCTTTGCCCAGGAAAAGCGCGAGGCACAGCGTTTTCGCGAGGTCAACCAGCACAACCTGGCGGCCAACGACAAGCTCAACAAGACCTGGTCGCTGTTCACGCCCACGGTGTCCCTGCTGACGGAAGTCGGCCTGCTGGTGGTGTGGGCATTTGGCATCTGGCTGGTGTCACGGCAGGAAATAACCGTCGGTGTGCTGACGGCCTTTATTGCCTATATTGGCCGCTTTTATGGCCGGCTCGATTCCATGAGCCGCATTGTGTCGGTGACGCAAAAAGCAGCGGCGGGCGCCAAGCGTATTTTTGACATCCTGGACCATGTGTCCAATGTGCCCGAGCCGGCCCATCCGGTCAAAATCGGCGCGCTTGCCGGTCGCATCGAAATGAAGGGTCTGGGGTTTCGCTACGGCAACCGTTCCGTCATTCGGGGTCTGGACCTGCAGATTCAGCCCGGCGAAATGATTGGCCTGGTCGGCCACAGCGGCTCGGGAAAAAGCACGCTGGTCAACCTGCTGTGCCGTTTTTACGATGTGAGCGACGGCGCCATTCATGTGGACGGCACCGATATCCGGCGTTTCGCGGTGGCCGACTACCGGCGCAACATCGGTCTGGTGCTGCAGGAGCCCTTTTTGTTTTTTGGCACGATTGCAGAAAACATCGCTTACGGCAAGTCCGGCGCCACCCGGGCCGAGATTGTGGCGGCGGCGCGCGCCGCCCATGCGCATGAGTTCATCCTGCGCCTGCCCCAAGGGTATGACTCGCTGGTGGGTGAGCGGGGCCAGGGCCTGTCGGGCGGGGAGCGCCAGCGCATCTCGATTGCGCGCGCCTTGCTGATCGACCCGCGCATTTTGATCCTGGACGAAGCCACATCGTCAGTGGACACCGAAACCGAAAAAGAGATCCAGCATGCGCTCGACAACCTGGTGCAGGGCCGCACCACCATCGCCATTGCCCACCGCCTGTCCACCTTGCGCAAGGCCGACCGGCTCGTGGTGATGGACCGCGGGCAGGTGGTCGAAGTGGGGCCGCATGATGAGCTGATGGCCAAGCAGGGCGCTTACTGGCGGCTGTACCAGGCCCAGGCCCGGCAAGTGGACAGTGACGGCGCTGACAACGATATTGAGGCCGGCCATATTGCCGTGGCCACCGCGCAGCTGGCCCACGTGGCCCAGCACGCGGCCCAACAGGCAGGTACCCCATGAGTGAAGCGATGCAGATGACGACTCCCCCTATCGAATCCGATCCGGTTTCTTGCCCCGGCTTCAAGCTGGAGCGCCAGGCTTCCGGGCAGTTGCTGTTTACAGGCGCCCAGGGCGAGCAGCATGCGGGCGTGGTGCCGGTGCGGGCTTTTCCCATCGCCGCGCCGGATGAAGGCATTTCGCTGGTCAGCACCGAGGGCCGCGAAGTGGCCTGGATCGCGCTGCTGCAGGACTTGCCCCCCGCCGAGCGCACCCTGCTGCAGGATGAGTTGGCGCTGCGTGATTTCGTGCCTCAAATTCTTCGGCTAAAAAGCGTGTCGACCTTTGCCACGCCCAGCATCTGGGCGGTGGAAACCGACCGGGGCGACACCACGTTTGTGCTCAAGGGTGAAGAAGACATACGCCGCCTGGGGCGCACCGCCTTGATGATTGCGGGCGGCGAGGGCGTGCAGTACAGCGTGCCTGACATGAGCGCGCTCGACCGCGCGTCACGCAAGCTGCTGGAGCGCTTTCTTTGACAACGCGGCCGCCAAGCGGACGCTCAAGGTGAGGTGTATTGCTCGGTTTCGCGGCATGATCCCGGCACGGCGTTCAGGCAGATTCAGGCGTCAGGTGCCACTTGGTGTTGTGCCATTGACTCTATCGCACGGACCAGCGCCGAGTGATCGGCCTCCCCGTAGCCGAGGGCCACGCAAGACTGCATAAGCTGGGCCACATTCGCGGTCTGCGGTAGCGCCACGCCCAGCGCGCGCGCACCTTGCAGCGCCAGGTTCAGGTCTTTCTGGTGCAAGCCTATGCGAAATCCCGGCGCAAACGCGCGCTTGATCATGCGCTCGCCATGTACTTCGAGGATGCGCGAAGAGGCGAATCCCCCCATCAAGGCCTCGCGTACCCTGGCCGGGTCGGCACCGGCTTTGGAGGCAAAGACCAGGGCCTCGCCCACGGCGGCAATGTTGAGTGCCACGATAATTTGATTGGCTACTTTGCAAATCTGCCCGTCACCGTTGCCGCCTATCAGTGTGATGTTCTTGCCCATCAGGTCAAACAGCGGCTTGACACGGTCGAACGCCGCTTGCTCGCCACCGACCATGATGGTCAGGCTGGCGGCCTTGGCACCCACTTCGCCGCCGGACACCGGCGCATCGAGGTAGTCGCAGCCGAGCGCATTGATCTTCCGCGCGAATTTCCTGGTAGCGAGCGGATCGATCGAACTCATGTCCACTACCGTTTTATTCCTGGTCAGCCCCGCGGCGATACCGGCCTGGCCGAACAGCACCGCTTCGACATCCGGGGTATCAGGCACCATCGTAAAGATGATGTCGGCGCGCTCAGCCACGCCGCGTGCGTGGGTGCACTGCGTGGCGGAGCTGGTGGCGATCGCTTCGGGAATCTTGCCACGGGTGAAGACAAACAGCTGGTGCCCGGCGCTGATCAGATGGTGGGCCATTGGCGCGCCCATGATGCCGAGACCGACGAAGCCGATTTGGAGAGGATGTGATTTCATAGGATTTTTCTTGTGGATGCCGGGAGATCACTGCGTGAGGCGCTGGCGCCAGCCGAGTCCGTCCTCGGTGGTCGTGCGGGGCTTGTACTCGCAGCCTATCCAGCCTTCGTAGCCGATGCGGTCGAGGTGCGCAAACAGGAAGGGGTAGTTGATCTCGCCTGTGCCCGGCTCATTGCGCCCGGGGTTGTCCGCCAGTTGGATGTGGCCGATGCGTGGCAGGTACTTCTGCAGGGTTGCGGCCAGCTCGCCTTCCATGCGTTGCGCGTGGTAAATGTCGTACTGCACGAAAGCGTTGTCGGCTCCGACCTCCTCCAGGATGGCCACTGCCTGCGTGGTGCGGTTGAGGTAGAAACCCGGAATGTCAAAGGTGTTGATCGGCTCGATCAGCAGCTTCAGTCCTGCCCTCTTCAACGCGGCGGCGGCGAAGCGCAGGTTGCTGACGAAGGTCTGGAGCAGCACGGCCTCGGACACACCGTCCGGTGCTTTGCCGGCCAGACAGTTGAGTTGCCCGACGCCGAGCGTCTGGGCGTAGTCGATGCCATGGCCCACACCGGCGCGGAACTCGTCCACACGGTCCGGATGGCAGGCAATGCCGCGCTCGCCGCGTTCCCAGTCGCCCGCAGGCAGATTGTGCAGGACCAGGCTCAGCCCGTTGTCGTCGAGCCGTTGTTTGATCTCTTTGGCGTTGTAGGCATAGGGGAAGAGGAATTCCACCGCCTTGAAGCCCGCCTTGGCGGCGCGCTCGAAGCGGTCGAGAAATGGAACCTCGGTGAACAGCATGGTGAGGTTGGCGGCGAAGCGGGGCATGGTTATCTCCTTTGTTGATATGGCTATGTGATTACTCGAGCAAGCCAGCCAGTTCCAGCCCCTTCAGCCCCTCCGGATGGCGGCAGTCGATGTCTTCGAACTCGTTGATCTTGTCGATCTCGGTGCCCATCGCGATGTTGGTTATTTTCTCCAGGATCACTTCCACGACCACAGGTACTCTGTACTTGCGCGCCATGGCCTGCGCCTCAATCAGGGCTGTTTTGATCATTTCGGGGTTGGTCACCCGCAACGACTTGCAGCCCAGCCCCTTCACGACGGCCTGGTGATCGACGCCGAAGCTGCGCAGGTCGCCGTCGCTTTCCGGAATGTTCTGGTTGTCGAAGGCCAGCTGCACGCAGTAGTCCATGTCGAAGCCGCGCTGGCTCTGGCGAATCAGGCCCAGGTAGCTATTGTTTACCAGCACCTGCACATAAGGCAGGCGAAACTGCGCGCCCACGGCCAGTTCCTCGATCAGGAACTGAAAGTCGTAGTCGCCCGACAGGCCCACGACGGTACGCGTCGGGTCTGCGGCAACGACGCCGAGCGCGGCAGGAATTGTCCAGCCCAGGGGGCCGGCCTGGCCGCAGTTGATCCACTGGCGTGGGCCGTACACATGCAGAAACTGCGCGCCCGCAATCTGGCTCAGGCCGATGGTGGACACATACACCGTGTCGCGGCCAAAGGCGGCGTTCATTTCTTCGTACACACGCTGCGGTTTGAT
>NZ_JAUXNA010000180.1 GCF_030682935.1 Polaromonas sp. | reverse complement strand
CGGTGAATTTTCGATTTGAGCAGGGTTCTGAACATGGCGAGAAGACGTTGAAGTCAGTGGATGGTAGGGCGCAAGGCCTGCGGTCAGGCCCCGCTGGATGTGGCGGTTTTCATACGGCTGTAACATTTGCGACCGCCGCTGCGGGTTTGTCCGTAGTTTAGGCCACTGTACAGTGCGCTTTCCGCACGGTTCTTTATTCAGATTGCTTATGAAAAAGTCATTTAATTTTTCTGCTGAGGCGCTGGCCCAGTTGGCCCAGAGCGATGTGGCGCGTGCGCTGGCCGAAGATGTGGGCGCCGGCGACCTGACCGCCGCCCTGATCGACCCCGCCACCCAGGCGCGCGCGCGGGTGCTCGCCCGCGAGAGCGCCGTGGTCTGCGGCAGCGCCTGGGTTGAGGCGGCGCTCAAGCAGCTCGACCCGCAGGCCCGGCTGGTCTGGCATGTCAAGGACGGCGAGCGTTGCGCGGCCAACCAGCTGGTGTTTGAAGTGCGGGGCCAGGCCCGGGCGCTGCTGACGGCCGAGCGCACGGCGCTGAACTTTTTGCAGACGTTAAGCGCCGTTGCCAGCAAAACGGCGGCTTATGTTGCCGTGGTGGCAGGCACGTCCGCGCAGATTGTGGACACCCGCAAAACCCTGCCGGGCCTGCGCCTGGCGCAAAAATACGCGGTGCGCTGCGGCGGCGGCACCAACCACCGGGTCGGTTTGTACGACGCGGTGCTGATCAAGGAAAACCACATTGCCGCTGCCGGCGGCATTGCGCAGGTGCTGCAGCGCGCCGCGCCCATCGCGGCCCAGGCTGACTTTGTGGAAATTGAAGTCGAAACGCTGGCGCAGCTGGCAGAGGCGCTGAATGCGGGCGCCACCATGGTGCTGCTCGACAACATGGACCTGGCCACGCTTCGCGAAGCCGTGCGCATCAACGCCGGACGGGCGGTGCTGGAAATTTCGGGCGGCGTGACGCTGGCCGGACTGCGCGCGCTGGCCGAAACCGGCGTGGACCGCATTTCCATAGGCACGTTGACCAAGGATGTGCAGGCCATAGATTTTTCGATGCGCTTTGACGCGCCGCAAGGAGGGCAATGATGAATTCAATTCTGTCCCGGATCAACGTGGACTACGAGCAGCCCGAAATGGCGGGCAGCTGCTCCACGCGCCACGCCTGGGCGCGCGTGCCGGCCGAGCCGACGCCGCCCGAACGCGCCGCGCTGAAAGAGCGCATCCGCAGCCTGCTTAAAGCCAAAAATGCGGTGATGGTGTCGCACTACTACGTTCACCCCGATCTGCAGGACTTGGCCGAAGAAACCGGCGGGCTGGTGTCTGATTCGCTGGAAATGGCGCGTTTTGGCCGCGACCATGCCGCCCGGACGCTGGTGGTGTCGGGCGTGCGCTTCATGGGCGAAACCGCCAAGATACTGTCGCCTGAAAAGCGCGTGCTGATGCCCGACCTGGACGCCACCTGCTCGCTCGACCTGGGCTGCCCCATAGCCGACTTCAGCGCCTTTTGCGACGCCCACCCCGACCGCACCGTGGTGGTCTATGCCAACACCAGCGCGGCCGTGAAGGCGCGGGCCGACTGGGTCGTCACGTCGAGCTGCGCGCTCGACATCGTACGCGCACTCAAAGAAAAGGGCCAGAAAATCCTCTGGGCGCCCGACCGGCACCTGGGCGGCTACATCCAGCGCCAAACCGGCGCCGACATGGTGATGTGGAACGGCGCCTGCATCGTGCACGATGAATTCAAGGCCTTTGAACTGCAGGCCCTGATGAAACAGCACCCGCTGGCCAAGGTACTGGTGCACCCCGAAGCGCCCGCCGACGTGGTGGCGCTGGCCGATTCGGTGGGCTCGACCTCAGGCATCCTGAAGGCCGCGCGCGAGATGGATGTGCCCGAATTCATCGTCGCCACCGACAACGGCATGATGCACAAGCTGCGCACGCTGAACCCCGGCAAAACCTTCATTGAAGCGCCCACCGCCGGCAACAGCGCGACCTGCAAAAGCTGCGCGCACTGCCCCTGGATGGCCATGAACAGCCTGGCCGGCGTGGCGCAGGTGCTGGAAACCGGCGCCAACGAGGTGCATGTTGATGCGGCGCTGGGCCTGCGCGCCCGCTTGCCGATTGACCGCATGCTGGCCTTCACGGCCGCCCTCAAAAACGGCCAGCCCACCGCCGGACTGGTGCCGCACATCGGCGCGGCGTAACGCTGGAGCGCTGGTATGGCTCCCTCTCCCTCTGGGAGAGGGTAGGGGTGAGGGCCAGCCGGCGCATGTGCCAAAAATACCCCTGTTTTGATAGCTGCCAGCGCAAGCCTGACAAGCGCCAGAGCCCCATATGACCATCACTTCACGCATAGACTTTTCTGATCCGAACGACAGCGCCGCGCCCCGCCTGCGCCACGCCTTCGGCACGCCGCGCGAGGTGCTGGTGGCGCACCAGCTGGCCGAGGTGCGCCCCGTGCTCGACGCCGTGCAGGCCGCTGGTCTGCAGGGACGCTGGTGCGTGGGTTATGTGCGCTACGAAGCGGCACCCGCTTTTGACGCCGCCCTGGCCGTGCATGCGCCCGGCGGCCCGCTGGCCTGGTTTGCCGTCTATGACGAAGCCTTGCCCTGGCCCGATGACGCCAGTGCCAGCCCCGCGCAGGTGCAGTGGGCTGAGACCTGCCTGCGCCCTGCGTTTGGCGCCGCCATGGACCAGATCCAGCGCGCCATTGCAGCCGGCGAGCTGTACCAGGTCAACTTCACCGCACCGCTGGAAGGTGCGTGGGTGGGCGAGCCGCCAGAAGGCGCGGCCCCAGCCCTGTTTGCCGCCCTGCAGCGCGCCCAGCCGGGCGGCTACGCGGCCTTCATCGACACCGGCAACACTGGCGACGCCCAGGTGCTGTCGGTCTCGCCCGAACTTTTTTTTGACTGGCAGGGCGGCCAGATTCTGGCGCGGCCCATGAAAGGCACGGCCGCGCGCGGCGCCACGCCGCAGGACGACGCCGCCCAGGCCGAAACCCTGCGCGCCTCGCCCAAGGAGCGCGCCGAAAACGTCATGATCGTGGACCTGCTGCGCAACGACATCTCGCGCATTGCCGAGCCCTTCAGCGTGCAGGTGCCGCGCCTTTTCCATACCGAGGCGCTGCCCACCGTGTGGCAAATGACGTCCGACGTGCAGGCCCGCACCCGTGCCGGCACCACGCTGGCCGATGTGTTTGCCGCGCTGTTCCCCTGCGGCTCCGTGACCGGCGCGCCCAAGGTGCGCGCCATGCAGATGATCCGCACGCTGGAGCCCCAGCCGCGCGGCGTTTACTGCGGCGCCATCGGCGTGGTGCGGCCCGGCGAGCAGGGCCATGGAATCAGGGCCACCTTCAACGTGCCGATCCGCACCGTCACCGTGCAGGCCGGGCTGCTCCGCTGCGGCATTGGCAGCGGCATCACCTCGGGCGCCGCGCCGGATGCCGAATGGCAGGAATGGCGCAACAAGCGCCAGTTTCTGGAGCGGGCCAGTCTGCCGTTTGACCTGCTGGAAACCCTGGCGCTGCAAGATGGCCAGCTGCGCCACGCCGCCGAGCACCTGCAGCGCCTGGCTGCCGCCGCCGCGCATTTTGGCACCCCGTGGGATGCAGCCAAAGTGCAGCATTGCCTGAACGAACTGGCGCAAGCCCACCCGCAAGGGCTGTGGCGCGTGCGCCTGCTGCTTGATGTCCAAGGCCAGGCGAGCGCCCAGGTCTTTGCCATGGACCCATCCCCCGCCTTGGTGCGGCTGCAACTGGCCGACCGCCCGCTGATGGAGGCCCACGGCGAGTTCGTGCGCTTCAAGACCACCCGCCGCGCCCACTACGACGCCTTCACGCCCACCGAGCCCGGGGTGTTCGACACCGTGCTGTGGAACGCCGAAGGCGAAATCACGGAATGCACGCGCGGCAACGTGGCGATGCTGGTGGAGGGCCGCTGGCTGACGCCGCCGCTGTCGTGCGGCTTGTTGCCGGGTGTGGGGAGGGCGCTGGCGCTGCGGGATGGCAAGCTGACCGAGGCGGTAGTGCGGGTGCAAGACCTGCCGCGCGTGCAGGGCTGGGCGTTTGTGAACAGCTTGCGGGGGTGGATAGCGGCCGGGATAGTTTGAGCTGGGTGCTCTCCTTTTGAAAGCTCCTCGCTGGGCTCGAAGCGGGGGGTCAACCGCTACTATTTTCGTGCCCGGACAGCCGCGCAGACCCATGGCCGGCCATGGCGACCAGAAGCCATCTACCGATAAAACGCTTCGACCTTACCCTTCAACTTGATGAGCAGCGGATGGCCTTTGCGGTCCAGCGTCTTGCCTGCGGGCACCTTGATCCAGCCCTCGCTGATGCAGTA
>NZ_JAUXNA010000177.1 GCF_030682935.1 Polaromonas sp. | reverse complement strand
CTGCTGGACGACCTGGGCGCCGTGGATGTGAAGCTCGGCACCGAGGTGATGGTCCAACTGGAGGCCCTGGTCAACGAAAAGACCGTGGCGGGCAGCCGCTACAACGAGCAGGGCAACCGCGAAGTGGATACCGAGGGGTTTTAGCCGGGGGCGGCTGCGCCAGGCGGACGGGGTGGCCCCGGCCAGCGCTGGCGTTACCACGGCTTCGCGCGGGGCGTGCAGCCAGCAGTGCGCACGGCAATGGCGAGCTGGACCTGTCCTGGCAGATCATCAACACCGTGCTGGCGCTGGAAACCGCCTGACGCCGACGCGACAGGCCGTCAGGTGTTGCCCTGATGTGGCGCGCGCTGGCCTGATGCAAGATTCGGATTTGAACATCACGCCACCACATCAGGAGATTTTCATGCAACGCCGACACTTACTGCAATCTGCCGCTGCGCTGGCTGTGCCTCTGCTGGGCCCGCTGGGCGCCGCGCACGCGCAAAGCTTCCCGACCCGGCCCATCAAGCTCGTCATCGCCTTTCCGGCAGGCGGGCCCACCGACATCACCATGCGGTCGCTGGCTGACAACGCCTCCAAAATTCTGGGCCAGCCGGTCATTGTGGAAAACAAGCCCGGTGCCGGTGGCACGCTGCCCGCGCAGCAGTTGCAGACCGCGGCACCCGATGGCTACACCCTGGCGCAGATCCCGCTGGGCGTGTTTCGCCTGCCCTACACCACCAAAATCAGCTGGGACCCGGTCAAGGACATTGCCTATGTGCTCAATGTGACGGGCTACGCGTTTGGCCTGGTCGTGCCGGCGGATTCGCCGCTCAAGACCTGGACCCACTTTGTCGCCTGGGCCAAGGCCAATCCCGGCAAGCTGAGCTATGGCTCGACCGGCACCATGACCAGCCCGCACCTGACGATGGAGCTGATTGCACAGAAGCTGGGCCTCGACCTGCTGCATGTTCCCTACAAGGGCAGTGCCGACCTGATGCAGTCGATTTTGGGCGGCAACATCATGGCAGCGGCCGATTCAACCGGCTTTGCGCCGCAAGTGGAAGCGGGCAAGCTTCGCGTGCTCAATACCTGGGGCGAGCAGCGGCTGGCCAAGTTTCCGGACGCGCCCACGCTCAAGGAACTGGGGCTGGACCTGGTGCAAAACTCGCCGTTTGGCATCGGTGCGCCGCGCGATACGCCGCCCGCCGTGGTCAAACGCCTGCACGACGCCTTCAAGCAGGCCATGGAGCAGGACAATTACAAAACGGCGCTGGCCCGCTATGACATGGTGCCCATGTACATGAGCAGCGCGGGGTACACCAAATTTGCCCAGGACACTTTCTTGCGTGAAAAGGCGCTGGTCGACAAGCTGGGACTGGCTAAACCGTCCTGACCCGGCGCGCTGCCAGTCAGCGCGCGGCCAGCAGGGCCGCCGCCACTTCCGCAAAGCCCGCGCCGCGTTCACCGTGGGTGATGTAGCGCGGCTTGTGCGTCAGCTGCGCTTCAAAACGGCGCACATTGGCGACGCCCACCGAGTTGTCGAAGGCTTCAAACATCAGCTGGTCGTTGGTCGAGTCGCCCACATAGACCCAGCGCGCCAGTTCGGCGTCCAGGTCGCGGCCCAGCAGCTCGCGCACAATCCAGCGCGCGCCTGCCAGCTTGTTGTGCGCGCCAAACCAGCCGTTGATGTGGATGGAGCTCACGGTGGCATTCATGCCCTCGCTCTGCATGATCTGTATCGCCTGCGCAATGCGCTCGGGCGGCAGCTGCGCAAATTCGCTGTGGTCAATCGCGATGTCGGTCTCGCGCCCCGGGCTGTCCTGCGCCAAGACCGCGCCAGCGACTTCCTGCGTCACGCGCCTGGCCACCCGCTGCATGCGGGCGTAGTTGGCGGCACGCGTGGCGTCATCCTGTTGATATAGTTTTGATAGCTGCTCGCGCCCGTCCTGATTGGGGCGGAGGCCTTTTTTGCTTGAGAAAATGGCTACGGCGCCGTTTTCAGCAACGATCGCGTCGACCGGCCAGTCCCGCGCGAAGGGCAGGCTCCAGCCGACCGGGCGGCCGGTGATGGGAATGACATGCAGCCCGGCCGCTGTCAGGGCCGCCAGCGCGGCCAGCGCGTCGGCCGTGATGGCGCCGTCGGTGGTCAGGGTGTCGTCGATGTCGGTCAAGACGCCGGTGACGCCGCGACGGGCCAGGAGATTCCAGTGGTTCAGTGCCTGCATCGGGGAAATTTTCGCACGCCGCTGGCGCGCCTGGCCTGCGTTGTGGTGGCTTCGGTACAATACGCGGTTCCTGAGGAGCGTTGCAACCCACGGCATGTGGTCTAGGCTCAGGACTTTTATTTGCAACCACGCTCACCCGCATGTGCTCTTAAGCCGGGTGAGTGAGACCACATTCCCTTCGATTGACGCCTGCGGCCGTGGCCATTTTGCCCTGCTTGACCCTCGATTTTGGAGATGCCCCCAATGAACGCCGTATTGAACACCGTACAAAATTCCGACTCTGTGATTGCCGACCTGTCGCTCGCCGACTGGGGCCGCAAAGAGCTCAAAATCGCCGAAACCGAAATGCCCGGCCTGATGGCGATTCGCCAGGAGTTCGCGCAAGCCCAGCCTTTGAGCGGCGCGCGCATCACCGGCTCGCTGCACATGACGATCCAGACCGGCGTGCTGATCGAGACGCTGCAGGCCCTGGGCGCCGACGTGCGCTGGGCTTCGTGCAACATCTTCTCGACGCAGGACCATGCCGCCGCCGCGATTGCCGCGCAAGGCACGCCGGTATTCGCCATCAAGGGCGAAACCCTGGCCGACTACTGGGACTACACGCACCGCATCTTCGAATTCACCGGCGCCAAAGGCACGCCCGAAGAAGGCCCGAACATGATCCTCGACGACGGCGGCGATGCCACGTTGCTGATGCACCTGGGTGCCCAGGCTGAAACCGACGCCAGCCTGATCTCCAAGCCCGGCAGCGAAGAGGAAATCTGCCTGTTCAACGCCATCAAGGCCAAGCTCGCGCAAGACCCGACCTGGTACAGCCGCCGCCTGAAAAACATCGTCGGCGTGACCGAGGAAACCACCA
>NZ_JAUXNA010000173.1 GCF_030682935.1 Polaromonas sp. | reverse complement strand
GGTGGGCATGACCTATGTGTATTTACCCTTCATGGTGCTGCCGCTGTACGCCAACCTGGTGAAGATGGATTTCCGCCTGCTGGAGGCGGCCCATGACTTGGGCGCTTCGCCGTTCAAGGCGTTCTGGCTGGTCACGGTGCCTTTGTCCAGGGCGGGCATCATTGCCGGCTTCATGCTGGTGTTCATTCCTTGCGTGGGCGAGTTCGTCATTCCTTCGCTGCTTGGCGGCCCCGAGAACGTCATGATTGGCCGCGTGGTGTGGGACGAAATGTTTACCAGCAACAACTGGCCTCGGGCCACTGCCCTGGCCGTGCTCATGATCGCGCTGATTGTGGTTCCGCTGGCCATTTACTACCACTACACCGGCGATGCGAAAGAGCGCGCCGAGCCCGGAAAGTAAGGAGCAAGGCCATGAAAACCTTTCTGGAAAAAAACTTCGGCAAGCTGTGGCTGGGGCTGGTGTTTCTGTTTTTATACCTGCCGCTGATCTTCATGGTGGTGTTTTCGTTCAATAGCACGCGCCAGGACGCCCAATTCACAGGCTTTTCGCTGCGCTGGTACGAGGCCCTGACCCGCGACACCAAGATTGTTGAAGGCTTCTGGCTGTCGCTGAAGGTCGCGACGGTTTCGGGCGTGCTGTCTGCGGTACTGGGCACGTTCGCCGCCTTTGTGCTGGTGCGTTACCGCCGCTTTACCGGACGAACGATTTTTTCCGGCATGGTCAACGCGCCGCTGGTGATGCCCGAAGTGGTCATTGGCCTGTCGCTGCTGCTGCTGATGGTGGGGGTGCAGAACTTCTTTGGCTGGCCGCAGCGCGGCATGCTCACCATCATTTTGGGCCACACCCTGCTCGGCATGGCCTACGGCATGGTGGTGATCCAGTCGCGCCTGCTCGAAATGAACCGCGCCATCGAGGAGGCCGCCATGGACCTGGGCGCGCGGCCGCACCAGGTGTTTTTCCTGATCACGCTGCCCAATATTTTTCAGGCGATTCTCGCGGCCTTTTTGTTGTCGTTCACCTTGTCGTTTGACGATGTGGTGATTGCCGAATTTTTGTCCGGCCCCGGCGTCAACACCTTGCCGCAGGTGATCTTTGGCTATGCACGGCGCGGCATCAACCCGACGATTTACGCGGCGGCCACGCTGTTGATCATGACGGTGACCGTGGTCATCGTGGCCTACAGCCTCTGGGTGGCGCGGCAAACCCGCAAGCGGGAGCGCGAGATTGCAGTCGCCACCCGCGCTGAACTGACGGCGCTGGGCACGCCCTGAGCGCCTGACCGGTGGCGGGCGGCGACAAGTCGGCGCAGAGTTTCTTTTTTTTGATGCGAGGTGACTATGACGGATGTGACATTTGATGGCCGTGCTTTCATCAATGGCGACCGCGTGGCGGCGCGCAACGGCCAGACGTTTGACTGCATTTCTCCGGTCGATGGCCGCCTGCTGACACCGGTGGCCCGCTGCGGCGAAGCCGACATAGATGCGGCTGTGGCCGCCGCCCGTACGGCCTTTGACGATGGCCGCTGGCGGGGCATGAGCCCGGCCCAGCGTAAGCGCGTCATGGTCAAGTTCGCCGACCAGTTGCTGGCGCATGCCGATGAGCTGGCGCTGACGGAAACGCTCGACATGGGCAAGCCGCTCCAGTACGCGCGCTCGGTGGATGTGAACAGCGCGGCCAACTGCATTCGCTGGTACGGCGAAGCCGTGGACAAGGTCTATGACGAGATCGCGCCCACCGCGTCCACGGCGCTGGCGCTGATCACGCGCGAGCCGGTGGGCGTGGTCGGCGTGATCGTGCCGTGGAACTACCCGATGATCATGGCGGCCTGGAAGATCGCGCCGGCGCTGGCGGCAGGCAACTCGGTGGTTTTGAAACCCAGCGAGAAGTCGCCGCTGACGGCCTTGCGTCTGGCTGAACTGGCGCTGGCGGCGGGCATTCCGCCCGGGGTTTTTAATGTCGTTCCCGGTTACGGGCCGGAGGCGGGCTCGCCGCTTGCGCTGCACATGGATGTGGATTGCATTGCTTTTACCGGCTCCACCCGCGTTGGCAATCAGATCCATGTGATGGCAGGGCAAAGCAACTTGA
>NZ_JAUXNA010000156.1 GCF_030682935.1 Polaromonas sp. | reverse complement strand
GTCGGCACGTCAATGCCGGTTTCAATGATGGTGGAGCACAGCAGCAGGTTGTAGCGCTGGGCCACGAAGTCCTTCATCACGCGCTCCAGTTCGCGCTCGGGCATCTGCCCGTGGGCCACGGCAATGCGGGCTTCGGGCAGCAGTTCTTCGAGCTTCTGGCGCCGGTTTTGAATGGTTTCGACTTCGTTGTGCAGAAAATAAACCTGCCCGCCGCGTTTCAATTCGCGCAGCACGGCTTCGCGGATCACGCCGTTGCTTTCGCTGCGCACAAAGGTCTTGATGGCCAGCCGGCGCTGCGGTGCGGTGGCAATCACGCTGAGGTCGCGCAGGCCTTCCAGCGCCATGCCCAGCGTGCGCGGAATAGGCGTGGCGGTCAGCGTCAGCACATCGACTTCGGCGCGCATGGCTTTCATGGCCTCTTTATGGCGCACGCCAAAGCGGTGCTCCTCGTCAATGATCAAGAGGCCCAGCCGCTGGAACTTCACGTCCTTGCTCAGCAGCTTGTGCGTGCCGACCACGATGTCCACGGTGCCGTCAGCCAGGCCCTTGATGGCGGCGCTGATTTCCTTGCCGGATCGGAAGCGGCTCATCTCGGCCACCTTGACGGGCCACTTGGCAAATCGGTCCACCAGCGTCTGGTAATGCTGCTCGGCCAGCAGCGTGGTGGGCGCCAGCAAGGCGACCTGCTTGCCGCCGGTGATGGCAATGAAGGCGGCTCGCAGGGCGACTTCGGTTTTGCCGAAACCCACGTCGCCGCAGATCAGACGGTCCATCGGGCGCGGGCTGATCATGTCCTGGATCACCGCATGAATGGCGGCCAGCTGGTCGGCGGTTTCATCAAAGCCGAAATCGTTGGCAAAGGTTTCGTAGTCGCCAGGGGAGTAGCGAAACGCATGGCCTTCGCGCGCTGCGCGGCGGGCGTAGATATTGAGCAGTTCGGCGGCGGAGTCGCGGATCTGCTCGGCGGCCTTGCGCTTGGCTTTTTCCCACTGGCCGCTGCCGAGCCGGTGCAGCGGGGCCTCTTCGGCACTCACGCCGGTGTAGCGGCTGATTAAATGCAGCTGGCTGACTGGCACGTACAGCGTGGCTTTGTCGGCATATTCGAGGTGCAGAAATTCCTGCAACGACGGCGTGCCGTCGGCATTTTTCTCGCCCAGGTCCAGGTTGACCAAACCCCGGTAGCGGCCAATGCCGTGGGCGCTGTGAACCACCGGGTCGCCCACGTTGAGTTCGGACAGGTCCTTGATCAGCGCTTCGACGTCGCTGACGCGTTCCTGCTTTTTGTTGCGGCGGCGCAGCGTGACGCCGGCGGCGAACAGTTCGGTCTCGGTGACAAAGTCAATGCCTTCTTCCAGCCAGCTAAAGCCGGTGTTCAGGGAAGACGTGGCAATGCCCAGCGGCTCGCGGCTCTTCTGAAAGTCCTCCAGTGAATCAAACGCGGGCGGGCTGACGTTGCTGGCGCGCAGAAAGTCAAGCAGGCTTTCGCGCCGGCCATCGCTTTCGGCCAGCAGCAGCACGCGGTGGGCGCTATTGCGCGCATGGCTCTTGAAGCGGGCCAGCGGGTCTTCGGCGCCGCGCACCACGGCCATTTCACCGAGTTTCTGGAACTGGGCGTTGTCGGCCACGTCTTCGATGCTGCCGCGCAGCGCCAGTTGGGCGTAGTCGTTGGCGCGCGCGTAGAACTGCTCGGTGCTTAAAAACAGCGACTCGGGCGGCAGCGCCGGGCGGTCGGGCGCGTCCTTCACCAGCCGGTAGCGGTCTTTGGTGTCTTGCCAGAAGCGCTGAAACGCCGGTTCGAGGTCGCCGTGCAGGACCACCGTGGCGCGCGACGCGTCCTGGCCGAGGTAGTCAAACACCGTGGCGGTTTCTTCAAAAAACAGCGGAAGGTAATACTCGATGCCAGCGGTGGCCACGCCATTGCCCACGTCTTTATAGATGCGGCTTTTGGTCGGGTCGCCCGCCAGCAGTTCGCGCCAGCGGCTGCGAAATTTGGCGCGCGCGTCGTCGTCCATCGGGAATTCGCGGCCCGGTAGCAGCCGCACTTCGGGCACGGGGTACAGGCTGCGCTGGCTGTCAGGGTCAAAGGTGCGGATGCTGTCAATCTCGTCGTCAAACAAGTCAACCCGGTACGGCACCAGCGAGCCCATGGGAAAGAGGTCAATCAGCCCGCCGCGCACCGCGTATTCGCCCGGGCTGACCACCTGCGTGACATGGCTGTAGCCTGCCAGCGTTAATTGGGCCTTCAGGCGTGCTTCGTCGAGCTTTTGCTTGACCTTGAACTCGAAGGTGTAGCCCGCCAGAAAGCTGGGCGGCGCCAGCCGGTAGAGGGCGGTGGTGGCCGGCATGATGACCACATCCGCGCCGGTTTCCTTGTCGCGCTGCTGGATGCGCCACAGGGTTGCCAGCCGTTCGCTGATCAGGTCCTGGTGCGGCGAAAAGGTGTCGTAGGGCAGCGTCTCCCAATCGGGAAACAGGGCGCAGCGCAAGTCGGGTGCAAAAAACGCGATCTCGTCCATCAGGCGCTGGGCGGTGGTGGCGTCCGAGGTGATGATGGCCGTGACTTTGCCGGCGGCCTTTTCGCG
Organism: Polaromonas sp.; assembly: GCF_030682935.1. GTDB lineage: Bacteria > Pseudomonadota > Gammaproteobacteria > Burkholderiales > Burkholderiaceae_C > Polaromonas. The sequence goes on along the minus strand of NZ_JAUXNA010000156.1, from coordinate 40,467 downwards.
TTGCCCCAGACGGGCCAGCAGCAAAGCATCGGCAGAGCCAGCGGGCTGGGGCAGGGTGTAGCGTTTGCCGGAAACGAGTGAAGGTAAAAGCATTAATCAGTGCGCCGTGAAGGTCAGGTCAAGGATCAGAAAAACAGTCAAAAGCACGCGACAAAAGCCCCCAAACCATTCGGAGTGGGGTGCTTTCTGGCTTTCAGTCGCCGGGCTCATTGCTGATTTTAGAATCTATGATGAAGCGATGACGAAATACAGCGCCAATACCCGTGACAGCCGTGACAGCCGTGATACCTGCCACACCCGCTTTTTTGCACTGCTGCCGTGCGCCGGGCAGGGTAGCCGGGCCGGGGTATCTGTTTCCGGCTTGGCCAAGCAATACCAGGTGATTGCAGGCCAGGCGATGGTGCTGCACACGCTGGCGGCCTTTTTGGCGGTGACGCGCCTGGCCGGCACGCTGGTGGTGGTGGCGCCGGGCGACCCGTTTTTTGAGCAGTTGCCAGAACGCTCGTTTGAGGTCGCCGCCTGTGGCGGTGCCAGCCGGGCGGCCAGTGTGCGCAACGGACTGGACGCGCTGCTCCATGCCGGGGCTGCCCCCCACGACTGGGTGCTGGTACACGACGCGGCCCGTTGCCTGGTGAGCGCCGCGCAAATCAATCAGTTGATCGATGCCTGTGAACACGATGCGGTGGGCGGGCTGCTGGCGCACAAACTTCCTGACACCCTCAAGCGCGAGGCGGGCGGGCGTGTGGTCGCCACCCTGGACCGCAGCGACAAGTGGTTGGCACAAACACCGCAGATGTTCCGCATTGGCACCCTGATGCAGGCGCTTGATGCTGCAGGCAGTGCCGTGACGGACGAATCCAGCGCCATCGAAGCGCTGGGCTTGGCCCCCAAACTGGTAGCGGGCAGCGCTCAAAATTTCAAGGTCACGTACCCCGAGGACTTTGCCCTGGCCGAGGCGATGTTGCTTGCGCGGCGCTGCGCAGGCTGATGTGCGCTGCACCGGGCGGTGCATCTGCGCAAAAAAGCAATTCTTTAAATCCACGTGAAAGACCCCGTCATGAATCCCACTCCCAGCCCTTTGATTCCACCCTTCCGGATTGGCGAGGGCTGGGACACGCATGCGCTGGTGCCCGGGCGCAAGCTGATCGTGGGCGGCGTCGAGATTGCCCACACCCTGGGGCTGCTCGGGCATTCGGATGCCGACGTGTTGCTCCATGCCATCATCGACGCCTTGCTTGGTGCAGCAGGGCTGGGCGACATTGGGTCCCATTTTCCGGATACCGATGCGCGCTTCAAGGCGGCCGATTCGATGGCGCTGCTGCGGGCGGTTGGCCACCTGCTGGCCGGGCGGGGTCACAGAATCGGCAACATCGACAGCACCGTGATCGCGCAAGCCCCCAAGCTTGCTCCGCACATTCCGGCGATGCGCGCGCGGATCGCCGAGGCGCTGGGTCTGGACGGGGCCCAAGTCAATGTCAAGGCCAAGACCGCGGAAAAGCTCGGTCCGGTGGGGCAGGGCTTGAGCATGGAAGCCCGCGCTGTGGCGCTATTATATTAGTAGCTTATGGCGCCCGTAGTTGCTGAGCCAAAGCCGTATTTTGTCATGAGTCCAGAGGCGGTCCACGGAAGCCCTTGGCATCTGACGGCCGTCCTAACTTCTGCGCAGCCTGATGTGCGCGGCCAGTCCGCCCGAGCTGGCATTGGCCAGACTGAATACGCCGCCCATGCGCTGAAGGGTTTTTTCAACAATCGCCAGGCCCAGTCCAGCACCGGACGCCGCCGTGCGTGCCGCATCCCCCCGAAAAAACGGGCCGGTGAGCTTGGGCAGGGTCTCAGGCGGCACACCCTGGCCGTGGTCGCGCACCTTGATCAGCACCCACTGGTCCCGGGTCCTGGCGGTAATTTCGACCAGGGTAATGCCTGTTTCGGGCGATTTGCCGTAACGTCTGGCGTTTTCAAGCAGGTTGGAAATGACGCGGGACAGCTCGACTTCATCGGCCAGGACGACCGTGTTGTCAGGGATGTTCACCGTCACGCGCATGTCTTCATAGTCGGCAACGGCATACACCGCGGCATCGACCACGGTATTGAGCGATACCGGTGCGAGCTGCTGCGGCTCGGGGCGCGCGTAGTCCAGAAATTTGTCAATGATGGCGTCGAGCTGGGTGATGTCGGCAGCCATGTGCTCGCGCGCATCGGGGTCTGACACGCTCATTTCGGTTTCCAGGCGCAGGCGCGCCAGCGGTGTTCGCAAATCATGGGAAATACCGGCCAGCATGATGACGCGGTCTTGTTCAATTTTGGACAGCTGCTGGGCCATGCGGTTAAAGCCAATGTTGACCTCCCGGATTTCGCTGGTTGCCACTTTCTCGTCGAGTCGGCTGGCATCGAAATCCCCGTCGCGCATGCGGCTGGCCGCAAACGAAAGGTCCTTGAGCGGGCGGTTGATCAGGCGCGCAATGAACGCGGCGCCGGCCAGGGACAAGGCACCGGCGGTCATGAGCCAGATCACCCAGGTGCTGTTGCGCGAGGGTCCGACCTTGGAGGGGTCGGTGATCAGCCAGTAGGAGTCGCCGTCAATGGCAAAGCCTATCCACAAGCCCTTTTGCCCGTTAACGCTGCTGGCCACGACGGTGTCGCTGCCTAACTTGGCCTTGAGTTTTTCGGCGATGCGTTCGCTCAGTTTGTCGCGCTCGAACACGTCGACCTTGTCCATCGGTTCACGCGGCGTGATGCGGACCTGTTCCTCGTCGGCCAGCGTTTTAATCAGCGAAACCCGGGCGATGGCGTCGGAGTAACGAAGCGCCGCACGGCTCAGGTTGACCAGAGATGCCAGTTGTTGCGCGCTTTGAATCGCGCGTGGCTCGGATTCCAGCGCGCGAAAGGTTTGCAGCCAGGCCACGATGGAGCCAAGCAGCAGCAACGCCAAAAAGAAGAAGGTTCGCCAAAACAGATTGACACCCCGGCGCGGGCGTATCTCCAGCGCTGCTGGAGCTGTTTCAAGGGGCATTGGGCTGGTATCGTCCATGGGCGCAGTGTAAGTTCGGAGCGAAAGATGGACGTCGCCGATCTGAAACAGGCTTGCTGCGGAGCCCACGAACCCCTTGATGGGGGCAGAAGGCCGCCGCGCAGCCTGTTAGGTCGGCGTGCTGTTATGGCCGCGGGTGCAATGGGGCTTAGCTGTTTCCGTCTGGTACAAAAACATAGCCAACGCCCCACACCGTCTGAATGTAGCGCGGCACCGCAGCGTCCGTCTCAATCAGCTTTCGCAGGCGCGAAACCTGCACATCGAGGCTGCGGTCAAAGGGCTCGAATTCCCGGCCGCGCGCCAGCTGCGCCAGTTTTTCGCGCGAAAGCGGCTGGCGTGGGTGACGCACGAGGGTTTTCAGCATTGCAAATTCGCCGGTCGTCAGGGGCAATTCTTCACCGTTTTTATGCAGGGTGCGCAGGCCCATGTCAAACGAAAACGGGCCGAAAGTGATCACTTCCTGATCGCTGGACGGTGCGCCCGGCACTTCAGCGGTGGGGCGGCGACGCAGCACGGCATGAATGCGGGCCAGCAGTTCACGCGGGTTGAACGGCTTGGCCAGGTAGTCGTCGGCGCCCACCTCCAGACCGACGATGCGGTCCACGTCTTCACCCTTTGCGGTCAGCATGATGATGGGGGTGCGGTCATTGGCCGCACGCAGGCGTCGGCAGACCGAAAGGCCATCTTCGCCGGGCATCATCAAGTCGAGCACGATCAGGTCGACGGCGTCACGCAGCATGATGCGGTTCAGGGCCTTGCTGTCTTCGGCCAGGATGACTTCAAAACCCTCTTGGGCCAGGTAGCGGCGCAACAGGTCGCGGATGCGGGCGTCGTCGTCAACAATCAGGATTTTGTCGGCGCGAGTGCTTGTCAAAGAGGGATTCATGTTGGACTTCAAATTTGTAACAGCGCCATTTTGAGTGCTAAATGCCAAAAGTGTCTCTTTTTTTAATCACTCTGACACACTATTACAAAAGTTTCTAATGTGTGCAGATAGTGCATGCGGTGGACGTATTCCTCGTTTAAGCTTGTCGGAAGATGATGAAAAAAGTCATTCGCCCCTCGTTGATGGGCGGCTGAAATTACCCCCCTCTTCGTCTGAAAAACACGCAAGAAACCTTTTTGAGTGCGCTTGAATCCTTTGCCTTCGCTGCGTGACATTCGCGCTGCCGCACCCGCTGGAAGGGCGGTATCAACGCCGCTTTTTGCAGTTAAAACCCGGTATTTTGTGGTCTGGACGGGCCTTGTGCCAGCCCAGCCCGGCATGAACGTCTTGACAGGTCGGTCTGATGTTTTGCTATTTTGGCCGGTACTTTTCATGGCAGGCGTCGCTCAGAGTGTGAACTGCACGCAAAATGCGCACGCCGGCCCCGTTTTTGTCATCTCTGCGCCACCGGCGCCAGAGCCTGCTCATTAATTTTTCATTGTCCAAAAGGTAAACGACATGATGCGTACTACAAAATTAATAGTTTCTTGCGCCCTGCTGGCGAGTGCTGCAGGTGTATTTGCTCAAAATATTCAACGTGAACCGCTGCAGAATGTGGCCCAGCTGTCAGCCAGCGGTTCGGTAGAGGTGCAGCAGGACCTGCTGTCCATTTCGATGAATACCACGCGCGACGGCACGGACGCCGGTACGGTGCAAGCCCAGCTCAAGCAGGCACTCGATACCGCGCTGACTCAGGCCAAGCAGGCTGCTGCCCCCGGCCAGATGGACGTGCGTACCGGCAATTTCAGCCTGTACCCGCGCTATGGCAAGGACGGCAAGATCAATGGCTGGCAAGGCTCGATCGAGCTGGTGCTGGAAGGCAGGGACTTTGCGCGCATCACCAGCACCGCCGGAAAAATCCAGACCCTCACCATGGGCAACGTCAGCTTTGCATTGAGCCGCGAGCAGCGCACGAGGGTGGAGGGCGAAGCCCAAACCCAGGCGATTGAGCGCTTCAAGGCCAAAGCCGGCGAGATCTCCAGGAGCTTTGGTTTTGCCGGCTATGCCTTGCGCGAAGTTTCCGTCAACGCCAACGAGCAGGGTTACACGCCCCGTCCCCGCGTGATGGCCATGCAGGCCAAGTCCGAAATGTCGGACTCGCCGATTGCGGTGGAAGCCGGCAAGAGCACGGTTCTGGTCAATGTGTCCGGTTCGGTCCAGATGAAGTGATGTGCCTCGGATGAAATGCCGAAAACAAGCGGAGGGCCCCCGCAACGCCCGGACTGAAAGAGGCATTGGCTGACAGACCTCCTGCCGTGCGGTGCATATGCTTGTCGCATGACTTTTCCCGATGCTTCAGCCCAGAACGCCGCGCGCTCCGGGCCTTTTTTTGTCGTCATCAATGCGGGCTCGGGCCACCACAACGTCGACGACGCGCAGCAGGTCATGGCGCGTGTTTTCAGGCAAGCCGGGCGCACGTTCGAATTTTTGCCAATCGGAAAAACCGAGCCGATCAGCGTCGTCGCCCGCCGCGCCGTGGCGTTGGCGCAGGCCCGCCAGGGTGTGGTGGTGGCGGCCGGTGGCGACGGCACCATCAATGCTGTGGCCAGCGCCGTGCTCAGTAGCGGTTGCCCGTTCGGCGTCTTGCCGCAAGGCACGTTCAATTACTTTGGTCGCGCCAACGCCATTTCGCAGGACTCCGAAGCGGCGGCCACCGCACTGGTGGGTGCCAGTATTTCGCCGGTTCAGGTCGGGCAGGTGAACGGACGGATTTTTCTGGTCAATGCCAGCGTCGGGCTGTACCCGCAATTGCTGGAAGACCGCGAAGCATGGAAGCAGCGCTTTGGGCGCAGCCGTTTTGTGGCCTTTATGTCAGGCATTGCCACACTTTTGCAGGCCCGCAAGCAGCTCCATCTGCTGGTCGAGTCGGCCGGGCGGGTGGTCGCGTTACGCACACCCACGCTGTTCGTCGGCAACAACCATTTGCAGCTCGCGCGCGTCGGCATTGACGAAAAGCAGGTCGATTCGGTCGATGCAGGCGAGTTGGCAGGCGTCCTGGTCAGGCCGATAGGCACGCTGGCGCTCTTCGGATTGCTGCTGCGCGGCCTGGCCGGGCGCCTGGGCGATGCCGACAGCGTGGACAGCTTTTCGTTTCGCCGCCTGACCATCACGCCGAAAGGCCGTAAACGCATCAAGGTTGCGACCGACGGCGAGGTCGCCTGGATGCAGGCGCCGCTGGTCTTTGAGGTGGCAGCCGAGCCCTTGCTGCTGATGGTGCCCGCGCCTGCGGACCGGGTTGAAGTGGCATGACATTGCTGCTGCACATGTCCGACCCGCATTTCGGCACCGCACAGCAGCCTGTGCTGGAGGCACTGGTGCGCCTGGCGCAGGCGCAGCGCCCCGATGTGCTGGTGCTGTCGGGGGACATCACCCAGCGCGCGCGCGCGTCGCAGTTCAAGGAGGCGCAGGCGTTTTGTGACCGCCTGGCGATTGCGCGCCTGATGGCGCTGCCGGGCAACCACGACATTCCCTTGTTCAATCTGTATCAGCGGTTATTTACGCCCTATGCGCGCTATCTGCACGCCTTTGGGCCCGCGCTGGAAACCTGTCTGGACACGCCACAGCTGCGGGTGGTGGGCGTGAACACCACGCGGCGCTGGCGGCATAAAAACGGCGAGGTGTCGGCTGCACAGATCGACCGGGTGGTGGCGCAGCTTCAGTCGGCCGGACCGGCGCAGTTGCGCGTGGTCGTGGTTCACCAGCCTGTGTATGTGATGCGGGCCGAAGACGAGCACGACCGCCTGCGCGGCTGGGAGCCGGCGGTGCGCGCCTGGGCGGCGGCGGGGGCCGACCTTGTGATCGGCGGCCACATTCACCTGCCGTATGTCTGCGAGCTGTCATCCCGCGTAGCAGGCCTGGGCCGGCGCCTTTGGTGCGTGCAGGCCGGCACGGCGCTGTCGTCACGGGTGCGCTGGGAGGCGCCCAATTCGGTCAACCTGTTGCGCTACGACGCAGCCGGTGATCCGCTGCAGTGCCAGTTGGAGCGCTGGGATTACCTGTCAGTGGCCGGGCGTTTTGAGCTTGTCGATGTCAGCGCGCTGCTGCTGGACCGCAAGTGGTCGTAAGTCCAGTTGAAGGCAAAGGTGTAGGGCAGGAAAAACAGCACAATCGCGATGTCCAGCCACCAGGCGGCCAGTGGCACCATGGCCATGACCAGGCCGATTTCAAACAATACGGCATGAACGGCGCGGGCGCCCAGCGTCCGCTGAAAATCCAAGCGACGCTGGGCCCGCCCGTTTTATCGGAGTCGCACTTTGTTCTTGAATCCGCGAGCTAAATCGAAGTTTTTCCCAATAAGTACGGGAATAGTTAGCTATTATTTGTATGGCATACATGCAGGTGTTTGCCCATGCAAAAAGCCTGCGAGCCCAAAGGCTGGCAGGCTGGGCTTGAAGGCGCTGTGCGCCCCCGCCGACTTAGAATTTGTAGCGCAAGCCCGCCGTGGTGGCGCTGACGCGGTCGCGGCCACTGCCGGCAAATTTCAGGTCATGCGAGTCGTACTGCAAGACGGCTGACAACTGGGGGTTGAACGCATATTCGGCGCCCAAACCGTAGGACACGCCAAAGCCGCTCTCACTGCCGGAAGCAACACCGGACGCGGGTGCGGCGGAAACGTCGGTTCGGCCATAGGTGGTGCCCAGTTTCCCGAGCAGATTGAACGAGGGGCTCAGCGGCAGCCGGCCAACCAGACTCAGATTAAAGCCTTGTGCCTTGGTGGTGCCACCCGCGCGGTTGACCTTGCCAAAGTCGGTAAAGCCCAGTTCCATGCCCAGGTTGTTGTTGAAATAGCTGCCGCCGTAAATGTTGTAGGCCGTGTCCTTGTTCTCGGACGCAAAAACGCCGGTTCCGTTGCCCACTGAAAAGTCTGATTTCCCGGCGTTCAGCCCAACGTAGCTGGCGCCTGGCCCGTAAAGGGAGTAATTGCTGCCTTGCGCATGCGCGACTGTGCCGGCGGCCAGTGCGGCTACGGCCAGAACGGTGGCTGAAAAACTTCGTGTCAATGAACGCATGGTGTTTCCTGTCGTAAATAAGGTGAAAGAGGCTGCCCTTATAAAAGAGCTTTTTTTTGTTTGAAAGTTCACTTTAAAAGGGCGGAGTGGACGTTTTTATCGGCGCAAAAAGTAAAGGTTTGTAGGGCAAACCGAGGCTTGCCAAGTGCATGAGGCGCCGGAGGCGGTGAGTGTTTGGTGCGCCGAGCGCGGCCTGCACGGTTTGCCATTTGCTGGAAATGATGAATCTGTTCCGGTCCAAATCCTGCTGCTAAAGTCGGGTCATGCAGCCCATTACCCATCTGCCAGGAAGCAGCGCTCTGGTTCTCGATTCCCCGCACAGCGGGACCGCTTATCCGCCGGACTTTTTGTACGCGTGTGCAACGGCAACACTGCGCGGGGCCGAGGACACGCATGTCGAAAAACTCTACGACTTTGCTCCGGCCCTGGGCGTGCACTGGATAGAAGCGCACTTTCCGCGCAGTTACCTCGATGCCAACCGCAACACCACCGAGATTGATGTCTCGCTGCTGGATGCGCCCTGGCCTGACCCGGTAGAGACCGACCCGAAAGTGCTTTCAAAGGTTCGCCTGGGCAAGGGACTGGTCTGGCGCACCATGGACGACGGCGCGCCGATTTACGCGCGCACGCTCAGTGTGGCGGAGGTTCAGGCGCGCATCGAACGCTGCTGGAAGCCCTACCACGCGGCCGTGGCGCAGGCTATTGATGCCGCGCGCCAGGCGCATGGCTACAGCATTCATATCAACTGCCACTCGATGCCCGCCATGGCCTCCAGCCATGCCACTGATTTTCCGGGCGAAGCGCACGCCGACTTTGTGGTCGGAGACCGGGACGGCAGCACCGCCAGTTCGGCCCTGTCAAGCCTGGTCTGCGAGCATTTGCGCACGCTCGGCTACAGCGTGGCTTACAACCACCCCTACAAGGGCGTGGAGCTGGTGCGGCGCTACGGTAACCCGGCCCAGCACCGGCACAGCCTGCAGCTGGAGATCAACCGCAAGCTCTATATGAACGAAGAAACGCTGGCAATACTGCCGGGGTTTGAGTCCCTCAAGACCACGCTGCGCGGTCTGGTGGATGTGCTGCTGAAAACCGACCCACGGACGCTATAAATGGATCAGATCGATTGCGTGGTGATTGGGGCCGGCGTGGTGGGACTGGCGGTGGCCCGTGCCCTGGCGCTGCAGGGCAGGGAGGTGATGGTGCTGGAAGCGGCTGACGCCATAGGTACGGGTACCAGTTCGCGCAACAGCGAGGTGATCCATGCAGGCATCTACTACGGCGAAGGCTCCCTGAAGGCCGGGCTGTGTGTGCAAGGCAAAGACCTGCTGTACGCCTACTGCGCCGAGCGCGGCATTGGTTTTAGCCGCTGCGGCAAGCTGATCGTGGCGACCAGCGACGCGCAGGTGGCCCAGCTGCACGTCATGATGGCGAAGGCCGCCGCCAACGGCGTGCATGACCTGGTGCTTCTGACGCGTGAGCAGGCCAGAGCGCTGGAGCCGCAGCTGGAGTGTGTGGCGGCCGTGCACTCGCCGAGCACCGGCATTGTGGACAGCCATGCCCTGATGTTGGCGCTGCAGGGTGATCTGGAGAACGCAGGCGGTCTGGTAGTGCTCAATTCGGCTCTGGCGCACGCGGAATTTGCGCAAGACGCTATTGTTTTGGTTGCGAAAGACGGCACGGAGTTGCAGGCCAATGCCGTGGTTAACGCCGCTGGCCTGCAGGCCCAGGCCCTGGCCAGGCGTTTTGCGGGCTTGGCTGCGGAATTTGTGCCGCCCAGCCATTACGCCAAAGGCAGCTATTTCACGCTGGCCGGACGCTCGCCGTTTGCCCGGCTCATCTATCCCGTCCCCGAGGCCGCAGGCCTGGGCGTGCATCTCACGATTGATTTGGGTGGGCAGGCCAAGTTCGGCCCGGATGTGCAGTGGGTCAGCTCGCCCGATGATCTGGTGGTGGACCCGGCGCGCGGTGATGCGTTTTATGCGGAAGTGCGCAAATACTGGCCCGAGTTGCAAGACGGCGCGCTGATACCGGGCTATGCCGGCATCCGCCCCAAAATTCAGGGGCCTGGCGAGCCGGCCAGGGACTTTTTGATCCAGGGCCCCGCTGTACATGGCGTGGCCGGGCTCGTCAACCTCTTCGGAATGGAGTCGCCTGGCCTGACCAGCGCGCTGGCCATCGGCGAGCACGTTCGCCGATTGCTGCCCTGAATTTATTGCGCGGTCCAGCCGCCATCCATGTTCCAGGCAACGCCGCGCACGTTGTTGCCCGCAGGGGAGCAGAAAAACACGGCCAGCGCGCCCAGTTCTTCGGGCGTGGTGAACTGCAGTGAGGGCTCTTTTTCGCCCAGCAGTTGCTGCGTTGCCAGTTCATTGCTGATGCCGCTCGCCTGGGCCCTGGCATCCACCTGTTTTTGTACCAGAGGCGTCAGCACCCAGCCCGGACAGATGGCGTTGCAGGTAACACCGGTCGTAGCGTTTTCGAGCGCGGTGACTTTGGTCAAGCCCACAATGCCGTGCTTGGCAGCCACATAGGCCGATTTTTCTGCGGAACCAACGAGACCGTGAATCGAGGCCACGTTGATGATGCGGCCCCAGCCCTTGCCCTGGTTGGCGGCCAGCATGGCGGGCAGCGCCAGGCGGGTCGCATGAAAGGCGCTGCTCAGATTGATCGCAATGATGGCGTCCCATTTTTCAACCGGAAAATTCTCGATTCTGGCCACATGTTGAATGCCCGCGTTGTTGACCAGAATGTCGACCTGGCCAAATTGGGCGGCCGCAAACTTCATCATGTCTTCAATTTCGGCGGGCTGGCTCATGTCAGCGCCGTGGTAGGCCACCTGCACGCCCAGCGCAGCGATCTCCGCCTTGGGGCCGTCCACATCACCAAACCCGTTGAGGATGATGTTGGCGCCCTGGGCGGCCAGGCATTTGGCGATGCCCAGACCAATGCCGCTGGTCGAGCCGGTGACGAGCGCTGTTTTACCTTTGAGCATGATGATTCTCCGTATGGTTTACGATAATTGAAACGAGCTTTGAAGAGCGCCTGCAGTTCAGGCGCCACAAAAGTTTCAAATACATTATCAAGCCTCATCCGCGGACTGCCTGCACCATGACTGAACCCAGCCTGAACTACGTAAATTGCCCGGATGCCGAAGGCAGCCACCGCATGGCCTACTGGCAGTGGGGGCAGCCCGACAGCCCGCATGTCGTGCTCTGTGTGCATGGGCTGACGCGCCAGGGGCGGGATTTTGATGCGCTGGCGCAGGCCTTGTGTGCACAGGCGGCGCAGCAGCCGGGCGGCATTCGCGTGGTCTGCCCCGATGTCGTGGGCCGCGGCGAAAGTGACTGGCTGACAGACCCCATGGGTTACCAGGTGCCCGCCTATGCGGCGGACATGCTGGTGTTGCTGGCCCATTTGCACGCCCAGTCGCCCATCACCGCGCTGGACTGGGTGGGCACCAGCATGGGCGGGCTGATCGGCATGGTGGTCTGCGGTCAGCCCGGCTTGCCGCTCCCGGTCCCGGTACGCAAGCTGGTGCTGAACGACGTTGGGCCGACCCTGCAGTGGCAGGCGATTGCGCGGATTGGCGCCTACCTGGGGGCGGCTGGGCATTTCAGTTCCGTGCAGGAAGCGGCCGACGCGATGTGGGTGATTTCCGAAAGCTTTGGCCCGCACACCCCGGCGCAATGGCTGGCGTTGTCGCACCCCATGGTCAAGCCGGCGTCTGGCGCGGCTGACGGCAAGTTTCGGCTGCACTACGATCCGGCCATTGCCGTGCCCTTCAAGCTCGCGACCGAAGCGTCGGCGCAGCAGGACGAAAAAATGCTTTGGCCGCTTTACGACAACATCACGGCCGCGACCCTTGTGGTGCGCGGCGCGCAGTCGGATTTACTGAGCCAGGAAACCGCCCAGGCCATGACGCAACGCGGCCCGCAGGCCGCACTGGTGGCGTTTGACGGTGTGGGGCACGCGCCCACGCTGATCGCGCAAGACCAACTCGCTGCCGTGACGGGTTTTTTGCTGGCTTGATGTGGGGTAACGATGTGACTGGATTTTTATGAAAAGCCATGCTGTGGGGCCGAACAGTCAAGCTAACGCAGGCACGACGGGGGGGGCATCGGCCTCTCATGGCAACACGGCCTCCATCGTGACGGCGACGGCTGACAGCCTGCCGGACCAGCCGCAGGCTTTGGCGCGGGCGCGGGCGTTTGCCGAGCCGCTGATCGCCAGCGAAACGCTGGACACTGGCGAAAACATCCTGGCACACGCCGATGCGGTGGCGGCTATCCTGAAAGTGATTGGCGGCTCGGAGGCCATGCAGGCCGCCACCTATCTGGTGCATGCGTGCCAGCATCTCAACAAGCCGCTAGAAGTGATTACCAAGGCCTTCGGCGCCAACTATGCCGCGCTCGCCGTTGAGACCACCAAGCTGGTCCTGGTGCAGCGTCAGGCGCGCAGTGCAGGCGCTCATGCGCAGCTGCACGACGATGCTGCGGCCCAGACGGAGAATGTGCGCAAGATGCTGCTGGCGTTTTCGCGCGATTTGCGCGTGGTCATGCTGCGGCTGGCCTCGCGCCTGCAGACCTTGCGCTACTTCGCGGCGGTCAAGCAGGCGGCGCCCGCATCGCTGGCGCATGAGTCGCTGCATGTGTTTGCGCCGCTGGCCAACCGGCTGGGAATATGGCAGATCAAATGGGAAATGGAAGACCTGGCTTTCCGTTTTTTTGAACCCGAGACCTACCAGAAAACAGCTCGCCTGCTCGACGAAAAACGCGTCGAGCGCGAAGAATTCATGGAGGCTTTGCGGGCGAAGCTGGAGGGCGAGCTGAACCACAATGGCATTGCCGCGCTGGTGCAGGGCAGGCCCAAGCACATCTACAGCATTGTCAAGAAAATGCGCGGCAAGTCGCTCGACTTTGAGCAGGTGTTTGACATCCGTGCCTTGCGCGTGATCGCCGCCGATGTGAAAGGTTGCTACGCGGCCTTGGGGTTTGTGCATTCGCGCTTTACGCCCATTGAGGGCGAGTTTGATGACTACATCGCCAAGCCCAAATCCAATGGCTATCAATCCTTGCACACCGTGGTGCGCGATGAAGCGGGTCGGGCGGTCGAAATCCAGATACGCACGCAAGCCATGCACGATCACGCCGAGCACGGCGTGGCAGCGCACTGGGCTTACAAGGAGGCCGGCACCAAGGGCTACAGCGGCGTTTCAGCCAGCAGTGACTACGATGCCAAGATTGCCGTACTCCGGCAGTTGCTGGCATGGGAGCGCGATCTGTCGGGCCCTGCCTCAGCGCGCGCGCGTGAAGCCAATAAAGGCTTGTTTGAAGACCGTATTTACGTGCTGACGCCCGATGCCGCCATTGTGGAGCTGCCCCAAGGCGCCACGACCGTGGATTTTGCCTACAGCGTGCACACCAGCCTGGGACACCGCTGCCGCGGCGCCCGTATTGATGGCGCCATGGTGCCGCTCAACACGCCGCTGCAAAACGGCCAGACGGTCGAGGTGATCACCGCCAAAGAGGGTGGGCCTTCCCGCGACTGGCTCAATCCCGAGCTGGGCTTCCTGTCCAGCCACCGTGCAAAATCAAAGGTGCGCGCCTGGTTCAATGCATTGGCCATGGAACAAACCGTGGCGAAGGGCCGGGAAGCCGTTGAAAAGCTGCTTCAGCGCGAAGGCAAAACCGCCATGAAGCTGGACGACCTGGCGGCTCAACTGGGTTTCAAGGCGGCCGACGACCTGTTTGAAGTCGTCGGTAAAGACGAGTTGTCTTTGCGCACCATTGAAAACATGCTGAGGCCCCAGGAGCCCGCGCTGTCGCAGGACGACTATGTACTGGCCAAAAAAATACGCCCGTCTGACAAGTCCAGCAAACGCGGCAAGGGCAATGTCCTCGTGGTCGGTCTTGATTCGCTGCTGACCCAGCTTGCCAAGTGCTGCAAACCCGCACCGCCCGACGAGATTCTTGGCTTTGTGACCAAGGGCAAGGGTGTGAGTATTCACCGCAGCGACTGCAGCAATTTTCGCAACATGGCCAGCGGCAGCCCGGACCGCGTGATTGAAGTCGAATGGAGTTCGCCCAAAACGCCGGACGGCTCGGTTTACCCGGTAGATGTCGCGGTGGAAGCAGCCGACAGGCAGGGCTTGTTGCGCGATATTTCCGAGGTCTTTGCCAAGGAAAAAATGAACGTGATTGGCGTGCAAACGCAGTCGGTCAAAGACAACCGCGGGGGTACGGCGCGCATGACCTTCACCGTGGAGGTGGCCCAATCAGGCCGGCTCAATCAGGTGCTGGGTATCGTCGCGGACGTGGCCGGGGTTCGATCGGCCCGGAGGCGGTGAGGCCGATGCATTTATTTTTGCAATTTTTTGCAGCAGCGCAAGACCGGTGTTTTGCCCTGCTACAATAACGAGATCGAACAGCATTTAGGCGCGTAGCTCAGCTGGTTAGAGCACCACCTTGACATGGTGGGGGTCGTTGGTTCGAGTCCAATCGCGCCTACCAAAATCTGTTCAGAATGAAGGACTTAGCATTGCTGCTAAGTCCTTTTCTTTTGTCCGATTGTGTTTGAAAAGCCATAAACAGCGTGGAGCAGGCTGTCGCAGCGCTTTAACGCAGGCCGTCATCACAGGAGCAAGCAGTGCAAAAAAGCAATCCCACCAGCCTGAAATCCGGCGCTTCTTCGTCGCAAGAAAAGCCCGCTGCGGGAGGCATTCGCGGCGCAAAAAGCGACAAGAAGCTGGATGGCCAAGCGGCAACAATCCGTGTCGTCAAGAAATACCCGAATCGGCGGCTCTACGATACTGAAACGTCGACTTACATCACGCTTGCCGACGTTCGGCAATTGGTGATGGACGGCGCGCAGTTTGTTGTGCGTGATGCAAAAACCAATGAAGACCTCACGCGCAGCATCCTGCTTCAGATTATTCTTGAGGAAGAGGCGGGCGGCGCCCCGATGTTTACCGAGGCCGTGCTGGGCAACATCATCCGTTTCTACGGTAACGCGATGCAGGGATTCATGGGGGCTTATCTTGAGAAAAACCTCCAGGCGTTCATGGATCTTCAGGTCAAGATGGCCGAGCAATCCAAGGGCATGAGCCCCGAAATGTGGGCGCAGTTCATGAACGCAAAATCGCCCATGATGCAAGGCATGATGGGGAATTACGTTGAGCAGTCCAAAGATGTTTTTACGCAGTTGCAGGCGCAAATGCAACTGCAAAGCGAGCAGATGCTCGCGGCTTTGGGTCTGAAACGCTGAACCCCAAGTTTTTTGCCTGAATCCCATGGGGGGTCATCAAGAGGATTTGCGCTCCCTGTCCGGCCTGCTCTGAGACAATAGGGGCTATGAGTGAAGTTTTCTCCCCTACCCCCCATGCAGCGACGCCTTCTCCCAGCCTCAAACCCGCACCGCGCGTCGGTTTTGTCAGTCTGGGTTGTCCCAAGGCGTTGACCGACTCCGAACTGATCCTCACGCAACTGAGTGCGGAGGGCTACCAGACTTCCAAAACCTTTGAGGGTGCGGACCTGGTGATCGTCAACACCTGCGGCTTTATTGACGATGCCGTCAGGGAAAGCCTGGACACCATCGGTGAGGCCCTGGCCGCAAACGGCAAGGTCATTGTCACGGGCTGTCTCGGGGCCAAGTCTGATGAAAGCGGCGGCAATCTGGTGCGCCAGATGCACCCCAGCGTGCTGGCAGTGACTGGCCCGCATGCCACACATGTGGTGATGGATGCGGTGCTTCTGTACCTGCCCAAGCCGCTCGACCCGTTTGTGGACCTGGTGCCCAACAGCTTTGGTATTGCCGGCATCAAGCTCACGCCCCGACACTATGCCTATCTCAAGATCAGTGAAGGCTGCAACCATCGCTGTACCTTTTGCATTATTCCGTCCATGCGCGGCGATCTGGTGTCGCGGCCTATTGGCGATGTGCTGAACGAAGCGCGTGCCCTGTTCGAAGGCGGCGTGAAGGAGTTGCTGGTGATCAGCCAGGATACCTCTGCCTATGGCGTGGATGTGAAATACCGCACGGGCTTTTTTGACGGCAAGCCGGTCAAGACCCGCATGCTGGAGCTGGTCCAGGCGCTCGGTGACATCGCCGAGCCCTATGGTGCCTGGGTGCGCCTGCATTACGTGTATCCCTACCCGAGCGTTGATGCAGTGCTGCCGCTGATGGCGACGGGCAAGGTGCTGCCTTACCTGGATGTGCCTTTGCAGCACAGCCATCCGGATGTGCTCAAACGTATGAAACGACCTGCCAGCGGCGAAAAAAACCTGGAGCGTATTTCCCGCTGGCGCGAGCTTTGCCCTGAAATCGTCATTCGCAGCACTTTTATCGCGGGTTTTCCGGGGGAAACCGAAGCTGAGTTCGAGCATCTGCTGGATTTCATGCGCGAGGCCAAAATCGACCGCGCAGGCTGCTTTGCCTACAGCGCAGTGCAGGGCGCCACCGCCAACGACATTCCCGGCATGCTGCCGCTGGAATTGCGTGAAGAGCGGCGAGCGCGTTTCATGGCAGTGGCTGAAGCGGTCTCGAGCCAGAAGCTGCAACTGCGCATCGGAGCCACGATGCAGGTCCTGGTGGACTCTGCGCCAGCGCTGGGCCGCAAGGGTGGAACGGGCCGTTCCTATGCCGACGCGCCCGAGATTGATGGCGTGGTCAAACTGCTGCCGCCCGAAAAAATCAGCAAAACGCTGAAGGTCGGCACGTTCACCAAGGCCCGCATTGTCGGAACCCAGGGCCACGATCTGGTTGCGGTTCCCGTCTGATTGGTTTTTGCCGCATGTGAGGTTTGCTGGCCCGAATGGCTGTTCGGGCCGCAGCACAATGACTGTGGCAAAGCTGATGTCGGCGAGGTGATTGCGCAGGACAATTTGCTGCGGCGATCCTGGAAAACAAAAAAGCCACTGTTTTGCAGTGGCTTTTTTCTGACTTCACTAAAAATATTTAGTGAGTGGTGTATCTGTGGTGCCCGGGAGAGAACTCGAATCTCCACATCTTGCGATACACGGACCTGAACCGTGCGCGTCTACCAATTCCGCCACCCGGGCACAGAAGGCAGTTTACCATCACCTTTGTGGCTTAATCGCTTACATCGCTGAAATATTTCATTGTTCTGTGAAAACGCGCGGCTCCACCATGGCAAGGGCGGCAGGCGATCCGGGGATTTGTCAAAATTTTTGGCAACACCGAGACATCGCGCAAGTGAGTCACCGGCTTTTCATGGAACGGGGCTAGTATTTGGTGTAAAAACTGATACAAAAGCCTATCGCGCTACGTCGCCAAGCCTATTATTTTTAAGTCCCTGCTTCACCTATACGGCGCCAGCGGCATTTCACAAAAGGAAATTCTTATCAAAACAACTTATCAAGCTTCCGGTGCGTCGTCCGGACTCCTCGCTGAATTCGAAGGTACCGTTTCTGGTCATCGCGATGGCCACGGCTTTGTCTTGCGTGATGATGGCGAGGCTGACATTTACCTGCCGCCCAACGAAATGCGCGCAGTGCTGCACATGGACCGGGTCAAGGCGCGCATCGTCCGGTATGACCGCAAAAACCGGCCCGAAGGCCGCGTGACCGAAATTATCGAGCGGTCGTCCAACCCCATCATCGGTCGGCTGCTGCAGGAAAGCGGCGTCTGGCTGGTCGCGCCCGAGGACAAGCGCTACGGTCAGGACGTGCTGATTCCCAAGGGCGCTACCGGTTCCGCCAAAACGGGGCAGGTCGTGGTGGTTCAGCTGACTGAACCCCCGGCCCTGTTTGGCCAGCCTGTGGGCCGCGTCGCGGAAGTACTGGGCGAGATGGACGACCCGGGCATGGAAATCGAGATTGCCGTGCGCAAATACGGCGTGCCGCACGAATTCAGCGACGAGGCGCTGGCCTTGGCCCGGACCTTGCCGGACGCCGTGCGACCCGGCGATAAAAAACATCGCGTTGACCTGACCGACATCCCGCTCGTCACCATAGACGGCGAGGACGCCAGGGACTTCGATGACGCCATCTACTGTGAACCTGCCAAGGTGGGGCGCGGCAAGGGCTGGCGCCTGCTGGTCGCCATTGCAGACGTCAGCCATTACGTTGAAACCGGCAGCGCCATCGATATTGACGCCTACGACCGGGCCACCAGCGTGTACTTTCCGCGCCGCGTGATTCCCATGCTGCCGGAAAAGCTGTCCAATGGCTTGTGCTCGCTCAATCCCGCGGTCGAACGCCTGTGCATGGTGTGTGACATGCTGGTCAATGCCAAAGGTGAGGTGCACGCCTACCAGTTTTATCCGGCCGTGATGTTCAGCCACGCCCGCTTCACCTACACCGAGGTGGCCGCCATTCTGGCCAATACGCGCGGGCCCGAGGCGCTGCAGCGCAAGGAACTGGTGCCGCATCTGCTCGACCTGCACGAGGTCTACCAGGTGCTGCTCAAAGAGCGCAGCGTACGCGGCGCGGTGGACTTTGAGACCACTGAAACCCAGATCGTCTGCGATGACGCGGGCCGCATTGAGAAAATTGTGCCGCGTACCCGCAATGTGGCCCACCGCATCGTGGAGGAATCCATGCTGGCCGCCAACGTGTGCTCGGCTGACTACATTGCGCAGAGCAAGCACATTGGCCTGTTCCGCGTGCACGAAGGCCCGACGCTCGAGAAAAAGGAGATGCTGCGCACCTACCTGAAGACGGCCGGCGTGGGCATGACCATCAGTGACGACCCGACACCGGGGGAATTTCAGCAAATCGCCATGGCCACGAAAGACCGGCCGGATGCGCCGCAAATTCATTCGATGCTGCTGCGCTCGATGCAGCAGGCCATCTACACACCCATGAACGAGGGACATTTTGGTCTGGCTTACGAGGCCTACACGCACTTCACCAGCCCGATCCGCCGTTATCCGGACTTGCTCGTGCACCGCGTCATCAAGGCGGTTCTGAACAAGGCCAAATACCAGCTACCGGCCTTGCCCACGCCGGGCGAGGCCGAGGCCAAGCTCTCCAAGCGGCTTGCCTCCCGGGTCAAGGAGCCTGGCGAAAAGCCCGTAAAAACCAGCGTCGATCAGCTGGCGTGGCAAGCGGCCGGCCTGCATTGCAGTGCCAACGAACGCCGGGCCGACGAAGCCAGCCGGGACGTGGAAGCCTGGCTCAAGTGCAAGTACATGCGCGAGCATCTGGGCGAAGAATTTGGTGGCGTGGTCACGGCGGCCACCGGCTTTGGCGTGTTTGTGACGCTGGACGCCATGTATGTGGAGGGTCTGGTGCACATCACCGAACTGGGCACCGAGTATTTCCGCTTTGACGAAGCCCGGCAGGAATTGCGCGGAGAGCGCTCCGGCATGCGCTACGCCATCGGAACGCGGGTCAGGGTGCAGGTCAGCCGCGTGGACCTGGATGGCCGCAAGATTGACTTTCGTCTTGTGCATGAAGGCGAAGAGCTGCCGGGCCGGGCAACGAAGGACAAGAGCGGGAGCCGTGCCGCAGAACTGCCTGCACAGGAGCGGGGTTCACCGCGTCATGCCGGCGGCAAGGGGTCGGGAAAACGTTCGGAGTCGCGCGCTGGTGGCCGTGGTGCCGCTTCGGCCGGTGGCGATGCGCCTGCAGAAAATGCGGCGGGCAGATCGCCGATTCAGGCGCTCAAGGCCGCAGTCAAAAAATCAGCCAGTAATCCAAGCCGCAAGCAGGGGAAAAAGCCCAGGCGCTGAGGTATCCCATGATGCTTTCGTTTAATTTGCTTCATATTGCCGGGAATTTATGCTGATTCGGATTTTGGCCTTTTTACTTGAAACGGTATTCTTCGTACTGATTGCGGCTGCGCTGTTGCGCGCCTGGATGAACTGGGTTCGCGTCAACCTGCGTGTGCAGCCAGGCAGCTTCGTGATGGCCTTGACCGACTGGCTGGTCAAGCCGCTGCGGCGCACTTTGCCCAAGGCGCTGACGCAGTCCCGGCTCGATTGGGCCAGCGTGGTGGCTGCTGCGGTGTTGGCCTTGGCTTATGCCTTGTTATGGGGCCTGCTGTCTGGCCTGGGTTTTTCACCCATGGCTTTGGGGGGGCTGCTGCTGTTTGCCCTCAAGATGCTGCTTCGTGTGGCCCTGCAAACGCTGCTTATTCTGGTGCTGGGTTACGCCATCCTGTCATGGATCCAGCCCGGCTCGCCCGCCTATGGCTTGCTGGCGCGCTTGACGGAGCCCCTCTTGAGCCCGCTGCGGCGCGTGGTTCCGATGATTGGCGGCGTCGATCTGTCGGCGCTTGCGCTGCTGGTGCTACTGCAGATCGGCCTGATGGTGCTGGGCTAGTCTCAAGCCCTTGGTGCGGCGGCCAGCGCCGATGCGGTCAGTGTCTGGTTGGGCTGCTCGGCGGCCCATGCGTCAGCGGCCCGCCCGTGCGTAAACACCGCGCTGCAAGCCGCCTCAAAAGCGTTTTGCCCGTGGGCCAGGTTGGCCCCGAGCATGCCGGCCAGCACATCACCGGTGCCGGCTGTCGCCAGCAGAGCGTTGCCGGTGCTGTTGATGACGGTTTGTTGGCCCGGAGCCGCCACAACGGTGCCTGAGCCCTTGAGTACCACCACACACTGAAATCGTTCCGCCAGACGCTGGGCTGCCGCCAGACGGTCGGCTTGCACCTCGGCGGCGGTCATGCCTGCCAGGCGCGCCGCTTCGAGCGGATGGGGCGTCAGCACCGTGCTGTACCCGTCTTGCTGGCGGGCCGCCAGCAGGGTTTGCAACCGCGGGTCTGCCGCAATGGCATTGAGCGCATCCGCATCCAGCACCAGGCGCGTCGCCGTTGACAGGATGGTCGCGATCACGGTTTTGACCGCTTCACCGCCACCGCAGCCGCACACCACGACCTGCTGCTTCAAGTCCAGGGCGTCAGGCGCGCGAAACATCAGTTCCGGTTGCATGGTATCGACGGTCGGCCCCGCGTTGCCCAGCAAGGCGACAAACACGCGGCCCGCACCTGCGTGCAGTGCCGATCGGGCCGCCAGCAGGGCTGCACCCGTCATGTGGGTCGCAGTGCCAGCGTCGGACTGGCCGCCGACCACGGCGACATCGCCAAAGCTGCCTTTGTGGCTGGTGTGTGAGGCGCGCGCACGCTGCGGCTGGCTGGCGCGGTCGGTGCCCAGCAGCCAGGCGCAGGGCACGGTGTCCTCGGGCTTGATGCCGAGATCATCAAACCACACCTGGCCCGCGCTATCGCGGCCGCTGGCGGTGAATAGCCCCGGTTTAAGCGTCAATAAACTTAAGGTAAAAATGCCTGTAGCGCTTGCTCCACGAGCGGTGGCTGCTATTAATATTGTAGCGCTTGCGAGGCCCGTGTCTGCATCCAGTCCGCTCGGTACATCGACGGCCAGTCGCGGCGCCCCGCTGGCCTGCATCCGCTCCAGCCACTGCTGCATCAGATCGTTGCCCGCCCGCTGGGGATTTAGCGTGGCGCCAATGCCCAGCAGGGCATCGATGCAGAAATCAAAATCCGGCGGCGGCTCAGTTGCCATGGGCACACCTGCAGCCAGGGCGCGAGCGCGTGCGGCGTGGGCATCCGGGGGTAACTTGGCGTTGTCAGACGGCAGTCCGGTCCAGGTCACGCGCACCGTTTTGCCCCACTGGTGCAGGTGCAGCGCCGCTTCGAAGCCGTCGCCGCCGTTGTTGCCAGGTCCGCAGGCGACCCAGATGCAGCGGGCATGTGGCGCCAGCGCCAGCGCCAGACGGGCAACCGAGAGTCCTGCGCGCTGCATCAGCGTGTGCGGCGGCAGGCTGGCTGCGGCCTGTCGTTCAATCTGGCGCGTGGCCGCAATGCTGTAAAGCGGCTGGCTCAAGGTGCTGGAGATTCTGTGCATCAGCGGATTGTGAGGGCTTATGACGTGGCCCGCCAAGCGATGTGCTCAGCCCAGGCGGCTGATGTCCAGCCCTTCCATGTCGATCTCTGTGGGCCTGCCGGCCATCAGGTCGGCCAGCGCGCGCGCACTGCCGCAGCTCAGTGCCCAGCCGCTGGAGCCGTGGCCGATATTGAGCCAGACACCGGGCAGGCCGCTGTCGCCAATGATCGGCGGCCCGTCGGGCAGCATCGGACGCGCACCTTTCCACTCCTGCACGCTGCCGTGGGTGTTGGAATGCTGCGCAGCACCGGGAAACCAGTCGTGCAGCACCTTGTACAGCGTCTGAAGGGAGGAGGCGCGCCTGCTTTCAAGCGAGCCGCCAATTTCTGCGCCGCCGGCCACACGCACGCGGTTACCGAGGCGGGTAATCGCGACCTTGTAGCGTTCGTCCATCAGCGCGCTGCGCGGTGCGTTGAGCGGTTCGCGAATGGTGGCGCTGATGGAGTAGCCATACACGGCAGCCATCGGGATCTTCAGGCCCAGCGGCCTCAGGAGTTGCGCGGAGGCCAGGCCGGCGCACACCACCACGCGGTCAAAGGCGCGCGGTTTATCTTCACCTGCTATTGAAATGCTAGCTGCTTGCGACCGTTCTAACTGCGCCACAGTCGTATTTAGCTCAAAATTGACGCCCAGGCGCTGCGCTTCATTTTTCAGCAGCAGCGCAAACTGCCGGCAATTGGCCACTTCATCGTCGGGCAGGTGCACGGCCCCCAAAAACGCGGTGTCGGGGTTGAGTGCGGGCTCGATCTGGCGGACCGCATCGGGACTGATTTGCCTGAATGCCACCCCTGCATCCCGCAGCACCTGCAGGCTGGGCTCAATCAGCCGGCTGTCTTTTTCGGAGCGAAGGAGCACCATGTAGCCCGGGCTGCGCTCGTAGTCCAGTTGCAGCTCAGCGGTCAGGTGGTGGAGTCTTTCCCGGCTGTAAAACGCCAGGCGCTGCAGGCGCGAGCGATTGGCCAGATAGGGCGCAAGCTTGCAGGCGCGCAGCCATTTCCACGTCCATGCCAGCTCCCGGCCTGACAATGGCAGGCTCAGCTTGACCGGCGCATGGCGGCTGAAAAGGTAGCTGAGCACCTTGCCCGGCATGCCGGGCGCGGCCCATGGCGTGACATAGCCGGGTGCGACGATGCCCGCGTTGGCAAAGCTGGTTTCTTCTGCCGCAGCGCCCCGACGCTCAAAAACGGTGACTTCGTGACCGTCCGCAGCCAGCTCATAGGCGGTGGTGATGCCGATGATGCCGGCGCCAATGATCGCCACCCTCATGCGGTGGTATCGGGCAGGGCGGTGACGGAGCGGAAGGACATGGTGCTGTTCATTGTTTTTATAGATAAAAAAGGCTGTTGACCCATGATTGGCGGGTGCAGGCAGCGATTGGTGGTGTAGTGAATGGGCCAGTGCTGTTTCAACCTGGAGCGCCAGGTCCAGCACCGTGTCGTCGTGCAGCGCCGCGTGCCAGAGCATCAGGCCAACAGGCAATTGGTCAGGCGCGTGGCAGGGCAGCGAAATCGCGCAACCGTCGAGCATGTTAACCACCGCCGTGTTGCGCAGCAAAAGCCCGTTGATCCGGAAGAACTCGGCATCATCGCTCAGCACGCTGGCAATCGGCGGTGCCACGATGGGCACGGTGGGCGACAGCACGGCGTCAAAGCCGTCCAGGCGCGCCTCCATGCGTGAAATCCACTGCTTGCGTGCCGCCAGCAAATCGATGTAGTCGGCCGCACTCATTCGGGCGCCGCGCAAAATACGCTGCGCCACCCGTGGGTCGTACTCGGCCTCATGTCCGGCAATCAGGGTCCGGTGCCAGGCATAGCTTTCGGCCGCCGACAAGCCACCGCTGGCATTGATGGCGGCCAGATCATTGATTTCTGCAAGGGTGACTTCTTCAATACGGGCACCGGCTTGACGCAGCACCTGCAGGCTGCGCTCGAATGCCTGGGCCACGGTAGGGTCCATCCCGTCCAGCATCTGCGTTTGCGCTACTGCAAGGCGGCAGGCTGACAGGGGTTTGCCCCCCATCCGCACACGGCGGGCCGCCAGCACCTCATGCACGGTGACCGCGTCGCGCACCGAGCGGGTCAGGGCGCCTACCGTGTCCAGGCTGGTCGACAGCGGCAGCACCCCGGCGGTGGGGACCAGGCGGGCCGTGCTTTTAAACCCGACAATCCCGCACAAGGCTGCAGGGATGCGGAGGGAGCCGCCCGTATCCGAGCCGAGACCCACCAGTGCGGCACCCGTGGCGACCGACACCGCCGCACCCGACGAAGAGCCGCCCGGAATCCGGTCTGTGCTGCGGTCGGCCGGGTTGATGGGCGTGCCATAGTGTGGATTGATGCCGACGCCGGAAAAAGCAAACTCCACCATGTTGCTACGCCCGATCAGCACCGCACCCGCCGCACGCAGCCGCGCCACGGCGGGGCAGTCGGCGTTGGCAGGCGCTGCACCGGCAAGCACCGTTGATCCCGCTGAGGTGGTTTGGCCTGCGACATCAAACAGGTCCTTGACAGACACCGGAAGC
The DNA here is from genome assembly GCF_030682935.1 of Polaromonas sp. Lineage (GTDB taxonomy): Bacteria > Pseudomonadota > Gammaproteobacteria > Burkholderiales > Burkholderiaceae_C > Polaromonas. The sequence goes on along the minus strand of NZ_JAUXNA010000156.1, from coordinate 16,065 downwards.
CCCGCCAGAGGCAGCGCCGAAGGGCTGAAGTCGTCTTTCGGCAGCCCTTTGATGCTGGAAGACGGGTTTTCTGCCGTGGCCGGCATAAAAACGTGACGGCAGGCTTCGCTTCGGCCGATGGCGGCTGCGCGCTCAAGGACTTCCCGGGGGCTGGTCTGGCCCGCTTGCAGGGCCTGGCGAGTGGCATGAAGGTCGCCCGTGGAAGGCATCTGGTTCGGCTGGTTCATGGGGTGGGGGATGTTATACTCAGCGGGCTCTGCAGATGACGATCTTGTTGTCTGCAGGGAAAATCGCAAATCAGCCACTCAAGGTGTTGGCCAGTCACTGTATTCATAGTTTCTGGGCGATAAGCGCTGATTTTAGACACAACCTTTGGAGTTAATTATGTCCACAAACATGCGTGAAATGCTCGAAGCCGGCGTCCATTTTGGTCACCAAACCCGCTTCTGGAACCCGAAGATGGCCCCGTACATTTTCGGCCATCGCAACCGTATTCACATCATCAACCTGGAAAAATCGCTGCCGATGTACCAGGATGCGATGAAGTTCGCGAAGCAGCTCGCTGCCAACCGCGGCACCATCCTGATGGTCGGCACCAAGCGCACCGCGCGCGAAACCGTCGCCATGGAAGCCAAGCGTGCTGGCATTCCTTACGTTGACCAGCGCTGGTTGGGCGGCATGCTCACCAACTTCAAGACGGTCAAGACCTCGATCAAGCGCCTGAAAGAGTTGAAAGCCCAGCAAGAAGCCGGCCTTGACTCCATCAGCAAAAAAGAACAACTGACCTTCAAGCGCGAGATCGACAAGCTTGAAAAAGACATTGGCGGCATTCAGGACATGAATGCGTTGCCGGATGCCATTTTCGTGATTGACGTGGGTTTCCACAAAATCGCGGTTCTGGAAGCCAAGAAGCTGGGCATTCCGCTGATCGGCGTGGTCGATTCCAACCACTCCCCCATCGGCATTGATTACGTGATTCCCGGTAACGACGACTCGTCCAAAGCGGTTGCCTTGTACGCCCGCGGTATCGCTGATGCAGTCATTGAAGGCCGTGCCAGCGCCGGCAACGAGCTCGTCAAGGCCGTGTCGGCTGAGAGCTCGGACGAATTTGTGGAAGTTCAGAACGCAGCTGCCTGATAAAGGTGCCTGTTAGTTTTGGCGCTACGCCAGACGCGAAAAAGGGGCTCGCGTAGCCCCTTTTTCACAATTTGAATAGATATACGACAAATGTGCCCGGCGTGAACTTGGCGCCCGCTATCAAAGTCAATACGTTAAACGGAGAAAAAAATGGCAATTACCGCAAGCATGGTCGCTGAACTGCGCGCAAAAACCGACGCGCCCATGATGGAGTGCAAAAAAGCACTCACAGAAGCTGAAGGCAATTTCGAGAAGGCCGAAGAAATTCTGCGCGTCAAGCTGGGCAACAAGGCCGGCAAGGCTGCATCCCGTATCACGGCCGAAGGCGTGGTCGCCACGCACCGCGAAGGCGATGTCGGTTCCCTGGTTGAAATCAATTGCGAAACTGACTTTGTCACCAAGAACGACAGCTTCCTGGCTTTCACCAAAGCCGTTGCAGAAGGCATCGTCAAGAACAACCCGGCCGATGTGGCGGCCATTGGCGCCATGCCCCTGTCGCTGGACGGTTTTGGCCCGACGGTGGAAGATGTTCGCAAAGGCCTGATCGGCAAGATCGGCGAGAACATGAGCGTGCGTCGCTTCAAGCGCTTTTCCGGTAGCCCGCTCGCGGCTTACCTGCACGGCACGCGCATTGGCGTGGTGGTGGAGTTTGAGGGCGACGAAACCGCCGCCAAGGATGTGGCCATGCATGTGGCCGCGATGAAGCCCGTGGCGCTGTCCAGCGCGGATGTGCCTGCGGAACTGGTCGCCAAAGAGCGCTCGGTCGCTGCTGCAAAAGCGGCTGAAGATGCGGCCAAGGCCCAGGCCGAAGGCAAGCCTGTGCAATCTGCCGAAATCGTTGCAAAGCGTATTGATGGCGGCGTTCAAAAGTACCTGAAGGAAGTCAGCCTGCACAATCAGACCTTCGTCAAAAACGACAAGCAGACGGTTGAGCAGATGCTGAAAGAGCGCAGCACCACGATCAAGTCCTTCACGTTGTACGTGGTGGGTGAGGGCATCGAGAAAAAGGTTGACGATTTCGCTGCTGAAGTCGCTGCCCAGATCGCTGCTGCCAAAGCGGCCTGAACGGTCAAGGCTGCGCAAGCGGCTTTGTCGTCAGTCCAGCCGGAAAGCGGCTCAACGTCCTATTCAATCCCTCTTAGAAAGCCCACACATGCCAGCCTACAAGCGGATCTTGTTAAAACTGTCAGGTGAGGCCTTGATGGGGGATGATGCCTTTGGTATCAATCACGCCACCATCGTTCGCATGGTCGAGGAGATTGCCGAAGTCACCCGCATGGGTGTCGAGGTGGCGGTGGTGATTGGTGGCGGCAATATTTTCCGGGGTGTGGCAGGCGGGGCTGTCGGCATGGACCGTGCCACCGCCGATTACATGGGCATGCTGGCGACCGTGATGAACGCGCTGGCATTGGGTGACACCATGGACAAGGCCGGGCTGGTGCCTCGCGTCATGTCAGCGATTGGCATTGAGCGCGTGGTCGAGCCTTACGTGCGGCCCAAGGCGCTTCAGTACCTGGAAGAAGGCAAGGTCGTTATTTTTGCGGCCGGCACCGGCAACCCTTTCTTTACCACCGACACGGCAGCCGCTTTGCGCGGTGCTGAAATTGGGGCTGAAATCGTCCTGAAGGCCACCAAGGTCGATGGCGTGTACAGTGCTGACCCCAAGAAGGACCCGACGGCCACGCGCTACACCAGCATCACTTTCGATGAAGCCATGGGCAGAAACCTAGAAGTCATGGATGCCACCGCCTTTGCGCTGTGCCGCGACCAGAAGCTGCCCATCAAGGTGTTCAGCATTTTCAAGCACGGTGCACTCAAGCGCGTGGTGCAGGGCGCAGACGAAGGGACTCTGGTTCACGTCTGACGCCAGTTCTGCGCCTCACTTTGTACTTTTTTTGAACCTAATAATCCGGAGAGTTGACCATGAGCGTTGTTGAAATCAAGCAGCATGCAGAGCAAAAAATGCAGCAGTCCGTGGACTCGTTCAAAGTCAGTCTGACAAAAATCCGTACGGGTCGTGCCAATCCGGGTTTACTCGACACGGTGCATGTGGATTACTACGGCTCCATGGTGCCCATCAGTCAGGTGGCCAATGTGTCGCTGCTTGACGCGCGTACCATCAGCGTCTCTCCTTGGGAAAAAGGGATGGCGGCGAAAATAGAAAAGGCCATCCGGGATTCCGATCTGGGCCTTAACCCGGCCTCTCAGGGCGAGCTGATTCGCGTTCCCATGCCCGCGATGACCGAGGAGCGCCGCAAGGAGCTCACCAAGGTCGTGCGCGCCGAAGGCGAGCACGCCAAGGTGGCCATTCGCAACCTGCGACGCGATGCCAACGACGGCGTCAAGAAGCTGGTCAAGGACAAGCTGGCCTCCGAAGATGACGAGCGCCGTTCGCAGGATGAAATCCAGAAGTTCACGGACCGTTTCATTGCCGAAGTTGACAAACTGGTCACTGGCAAGGAACAAGACATCATGGCGGTTTGATCAAATCACGTTTGGCCTGAACTGACTTATGGCCTCTTCCCGTCTCACCGTTCCGCACCACGTGGCCATCGTCATGGACGGCAATGGCCGCTGGGCGAGCCAGCGCTTCCTGCCCCGTATCGCCGGCCACAAGCAGGGCGTCGATTCGCTGAACCGCTGTGTCCGGGCTTGCCTGGAGCGCGGCATTGGGGTTCTGACGGTCTTTGCTTTTTCATCCGAAAACTGGAATCGTCCTCCCGAAGAGGTGTCCGGCCTGATGGAGTTGCTGGCGCTGTCGCTGTCCAGGGAAGTCCCCAGCCTGAACGCCCAAGGGGTCAGGATTCATTTTGTAGGGGCTCGCCAGCGACTGTCCGAAAAGGTCCAGGCGGGGCTGGCGCAGGCAGAACTCAGTACGGCCGGCAACCAGCGCCTGATCTTCAACGTGTGCTTCAACTATGGCGGACGCTGGGACATTGCCCAGGCGGCCCACAAGCTGGCCAGCCGGGGCGAGGCCATCACCGAGCTGTCGCTGGACCGGGCGATGGCGATGGCGCACGTGCCCGATCCTGATCTGCTGATTCGCACTGGCGGCGAGTTGCGCCTCAGCAACTTTTTACTGTGGCAAGCGGCGTATTCAGAACTGCATTTTTCCAGCAAGCTATGGCCCGAGTTTGATGATGCGGCGCTGGATGAAGCGATCGCATTTTTCAACACCCGCGAGCGCCGGTTCGGCCAGACCTCGGCGCAGGTCAGCGGGCATGACAAAAACCAAGATGCAAGGGTCGTCTGATGCTTAAGCAGCGTGTGATTACTGCGATGGTCTTGCTGGCGATTTTATTGCCTGCGCTGTTTTACAAGACGCCTTTTCCTTTCAGCGCCATTGCCTTGCTGATGATAGCTGCCGGGGCTTGGGAGTGGGGACGTCTGAATGGGTTGACGCATGCCAGGTCGGTCGGACTTTCTGTGGCGTGCGTGCTGGCATGCGGTCTGTCCTGGTATGGAGGGCTGCTTGAAAAGCCCTTGCCCATGCTGTGGGCTGCCGCGGGGGCCATCTGGGTGCTGGTGGGTGGCTGGCTGTTGCGCTCTGGTGTCGCTGGCTGGCCACGCATTCCCAAGATGCTGCGTCTGGCGGGCGGCCTGGTCGTGCTATGGCTGGCTTGGCTCGCGATTGCGCAGGCGCGTGTGATCGGTATCCAATTCTTGCTGTCGGTGCTGCTGCTGGTCTGGGTCGCCGACATCTTTGCTTACTTCGCCGGCCGCACCTTTGGTGGACGCTTCAGCAAAGGCAAGCTCGCGCCTTCCATCAGTCCGGGTAAAAGCTGGGAAGGGGTGTGGGGCGGCATGGCCGGTGTGGTGGTGTTGTCGCTGGTCTGGGTTTCTCTGGGCGGCGAGACGCTTTACAGCCAATTGGCCCAACGCCACGGCATCGCCATGATGTTGCTCGCGGTTATCTTTCTGGCAGCCATGAGCGTCGTGGGTGATTTGGTCGAGTCCCTGATCAAGCGCAGCGCAGGCGTGAAAGACTCCAGCGGCCTGCTGCCTGGCCACGGCGGTGTGCTGGACCGCGTCGATGCCTTGCTGCCGACCTTGCCGCTGGCCATGATGCTGGCCACTTTTTAGGCTTATTTTTTGCACACCTCATGACCTTCAAAAAGCAGCGCGTTACGGTGTTGGGCTCCACAGGGTCCATCGGTGTCAATACCCTGGACGTCATTGCACGTCATCCCGAGCGTTTTGAGGTATTCGCCCTCAGTGCGGCGACCCAGACTGACCTGCTACTGGCGCAGTGCGCACAGTTCAAGCCCAGGTATGCCGTCATGGTGAGCGAGCCGCATGCCCGCCTCCTGGCTCAAAAAGTAAAGGAAAATCAGCTTCCTGTCCAGGTTTTATGGGCGGTAGATGCTCTTGAAATGATAGCGTCTCACGAGCTCGTGGATACCGTGATGGCCGCCATTGTCGGGGCTGCGGGCTTGAAGGCGTGCATGGCGGCCGCCAAAGCGGGCAAGCGCCTGTTGCTGGCCAACAAGGAAGCGCTGGTGGTCGGTGGGGACGTGTTCATGCAGGCGGTGCGCGCAGGCGGCGCGCATCTGCTGCCTATTGACAGCGAGCATTCCGCCATTTTTCAGTCTTTGCCCGAGGATGCAGCAAGCTGGCCCCAGCGCGTTGAAAAAATCATCCTGACCGCATCGGGCGGACCATTTCGTACCCGCGAGCCCGGCAGCCTTCGACATGTCACGCCCGATGAAGCCTGTGCGCATCCCAACTGGGTCATGGGGCGCAAGATTTCAGTGGATTCGGCGACCATGATGAACAAGGCCCTGGAGGTCATCGAAGCCAAATACCTGTTTGGCTTGGCGCCGCAACAAATTGAGGTGGTGATCCATCCTCAAAGCATCATTCATTCGATGGTCCAGTACCACGATGCGTCAGTGGTGGCCCAATTAGGAACGCCCGACATGCGGGTACCAATTGCCTATGGCCTGGCGTGGCCGGACCGGATCATCTCGGGCGCCAAGGCCCTGGACTTTGCCTGTCTGGCCAACATGACGTTTGAGGTGCCTGACCACGCGCGGTTTCCGGGCTTGCCGCTGGCCTGGGACGTCCTTAACGCGCCTGTGGGTAGCACGGCAGTGCTCAATGCTGCCAACGAGGTGGCAGTGGCGGCCTTTTTGGGCAAGCAAATCCGCTTCGACCAAATCCACCATGTAAATCATGCAACTTTGGAGGCCGTCGCGGTCTCTGAGGTCAACGATATCGAAGGTTTGCTTGCGCTGGATGCGCGAGCGCGCCGGGTGGCCGGTCAATTCGCTGAACGTCTGGAGCCCTGACATGCTGACACTGATTTCTTTTGTCGTCACGCTGGGCATCCTGATAGCTGTCCACGAGTATGGCCATTACCGGGTCGCGGTTGCCTGCGGCATCAAGGTTCTCAAGTTCTCCATTGGCTTTGGCAAGCCCATTTACACCTGGCGACTCAAAAATAAACCCACGGAGTTTGCCATTGGCATGCTGCCCTTGGGCGGCTACGTCAAGATGCTCGACGAGCGCGAGGCCCCGGTCGACCCCGCCGAGCGCCATCTGGCGTTCAACGCGCAGCCCCTGAAGTCCCGCGCGGCCGTTGTGGCCGCCGGTCCTGCGGCCAATTTGCTGCTCGCCGTGCTGCTCTACGCCATCGTCAACTGGAGTGGCTTGCAGGAGCCCAAGGCCGTCCTGGCCAGTCCTGTGGCGGGCTCCCTGGCCGAGCAGGCAGGTCTGCGTGGCCAGGAAACTGTCCAGCAGGCGGCTTTCGAGGGGGATGCGCTGGAAACGGTCCGCTCGTTTGAGGATCTTCGCTGGCGCCTCACGCAGGGCGCGCTCGATGGCCGCGATCTGACGCTGGTGCTGGGCGATGATTCCGCACCGGTGTCGCGAACGGTGCTGCTGGCGCTCAGCAAGCTCGATGCGCCCGAAGCGGATGCCCAGCTATTCCGGAAAATCGGCATTCTCGGGCCATGGACCAGGCCCGTGATTGGCGAGGTGATGGCGGGCGGCGCAGCCGAAAAGTCCGGCCTGCGTGCGGGCGATGTGGTCCAGCGTGTGGACGATCGCGCCATAGTCGATGGTCAGCAGTTGCGTGAAACCATACGGGGTTCCGCGCCTTCATCGGGCGAAAATTCTGCCGCTGCTGCGCCGCAGCGCTGGCAAATTCTGCGCTCGGGCCAGCCCCTGGTGCTGCAGGTGAGTCCGCAGGTCAAGCAGGAGGGTGGCGTAGCCGTGGCCCGGATAGGCGCCTACGTGGGCGAGCCCCCCGAATTTGTGACTGTGCGTTACGGGCCTCTGGATGGCTTGTGGCAGGGGGCTGTTCGCACCTGGGAAGTGTCGCTTCTCACGCTGAAGATGATGGGGAAAATGGTGATTGGAGAAGCCTCGCTCAAGAACCTGAGTGGACCGCTCACCATTGCGGACTACGCCGGGAAATCGGCCAGTCTGGGCTGGTCTTCCTATCTGCTTTTTCTTGCACTGATCAGCGTCAGTCTGGGTGTGCTGAACTTGCTGCCGCTGCCGGTTTTGGACGGTGGGCACCTGATGTATTATCTTTGGGAGGGAATTACCGGCCGAGGCGTGTCTGACGTCTGGATGGACCGGTTTCAGCGCGGTGGCGTTGCTATCCTGTTAGGCATGATGTCTGTCGCCCTGTTTAATGATGTCGCCCGACTTTTGGGCTAATTCCAACATTTCATGCAAAAACAATTCAATCGATTCAAAGTTCGTGCAGTCTGCGCTATTGCCGCCGGTTTGTTCATGGTCAATGCCGCGTGGGCCGTTGATCCATTTACGGTTCGTGACATCCGGGTTGAGGGCTTGCAGCGCGTCGAGCCGGGGACGATTTTCGCCTCGCTGCCTTTTCGCGTGGGTGAAACCTACAACGACGACAAGGGCTCCACGGCCATTCGCGCGCTGTTTGGTTTGGGTTTGTTCAAGGACGTGCGGCTTGAAGTCAGCGGTGACGTGCTGGTTGTCATTGTTGAAGAGCGTCCCACCGTCGCCGATGTAGACTTTGTCGGGACCAAGGAATTCGATAAGGACGTGCTTAAAAAGGCGCTTCGTGACGCCGGTATTTCCGATGGCCAGCCTTTTGACAAGGCGCTTGCCGACAAGGCCGAGCAGGAGCTCAAACGTCAGTACATCAACAAGAGTCTGTACGGTGTCGAGGTGATCACGACAGTGACGCCGATTGAGCGCAACCGCGTGAACCTGACTTTCAGCGTTGTCGAAGGCGATGTGGCCAAAATCAAGGAAATTCACATCACGGGTAACAAGGCTTTCAGCGAATCCACGCTGTTGGGGTTGTTTGACCAGGATACCGGTGGCTGGCTGAGCTGGTACACCAAGTCCGACCGCTATTCGCGGTCCAAGCTCAATGCGGATATCGAGACCTTGCGTTCCTACTACCTGTCGCGTGGGTATCTTGAGTTCAGGGTGGATTCAACCCAGGTTGCGATTTCTCCCGATAAGCAGAGCATCGCGGTCACCGTCAATGTGACTGAGGGCGCGCGTTTCGTGGTGTCGGGTGTCAAGCTCGAAGGCAATTACCTGGGCAAGGAGGAAGAATTCAAATCCCTGGTGTCCATCAAGCCTGGCGAGCCTTACAACGCCGATTCGGTGGCTGAAACGACCAAGGCCTTTACCGACTACTTCGGTACTTTTGGATTTGCTTTTGCCAAGGTCGAGGCCACACCCGAAATTGACCGGGTTAACAACCGGGTGGCTTTTGTGCTGCAGGCCGAGCCTTCGCGCCGGGCCTATGTACGGCGCATCAATGTGACGGGCAACAACCGCACGCGCGACGAGGTCGTCAGGCGGGAGTTCCGCCAGTTCGAATCGTCCTGGTACGACGGCGACAAAATTCGCCTTTCTCGTGATCGCGTAGACCGTTTGGGCTTCTTTACCGATGTGAATGTGGAGACCCAGGAAGTTACGGGCACGGCGGACCAGGTAGACCTGACGGTGGCCGTGGCTGAAAAACCCACCGGCAACCTGCAATTGGGTGCGGGTTTTTCCAGTGCCGACAAACTTTCCCTGATGTTTGGCATCCGGCAAGAAAACGTTTTTGGTTCGGGCAACTACCTGGGCATTGAACTCAATACCAGCAAGTCAAACCGTCAGCTTGTCCTGAGCACGATTGACCCGTATTTCACGGCCGATGGCATTTCGCGCACCATTGACGTCTATGACCGCACCTCCAAGCCGCTGTCTGGCCAGGGCGGCGACTACAGCCTGAAGACCCGGGGCGCCAGTATTCGTTTCGGCGTTCCCTTCACCGAGAACGATACGGTTTATTTCGGCACGGGATACGAGTCGTTGACGATTGTGCCGGGCACCGGTCTTCCCAATCCTTACCGTCTGTACGCTGAGGAGCGCGGCTACAAGACCAACTCCGTGCCCTTGACCGTGGGCTGGTCGCGTGACAACAGGGACAGTGCGCTGGTACCGACGACTGGGCGCTACCAGCGACTGTATGGCGACTGGGGCGTGGCAGGCGATGTCAGGTTTGTGCGCGCCAATTACCAGATCCAGCAATACATACCGATCAACAAGCAGTTCACGGTGGCGCTGAATGGGGAATTGGGCTGGGGTAAAGGCCTGAGCGGCCAAACTTTCTCGATTTTCAAGAATTACTACTCCGGCGGACTGGGTTCGGTGCGCGGATTTCAGCAGGGCTCTTTGGGACCGCGCGATCTCCTGGATCCCACCTTGGCGCTTGGCGGCCCCAAAAAGCTCACACTCAATGCCGAAGTGCTGGCGCCATTCCCGGGTGCCGGGAATGACCGCACCCTTCGCCTCTACGGGTTTGTAGATGCAGGCAACGTGTTTGGTGAAAAAGAGAGCTATAACTTCAACGATCTGAGAGTTTCCAGCGGGATCGGCATCAGCTGGATTTCTCCTGTAGGTCCTTTGCGCATCGCTTATGCGGTGCCCCTACGTAAACAGGCGCAAGATAAAATCGAACGCTTGCAATTTCAAATTGGTACATCTTTCTAATGAAGCATTTTTCAAGCAAAATTTTCCTGGGTCTTGCCATTGCGTTGGTTGGCTTCACCGCCAGTGCGCAGGAGTTCAAGGTCGGTGTGGTGAATCTGGACCGGATTTTTCGCGAAGCCAACTCAGCTAAAACGGCCCAGACCAAACTGGAGCAGGAGTTTAGCAAGCGCGAAAAAGAGCTGGGCGATCTTGCGACCCAGCTCAAAACGCTGTCCGACAAGTTCGAGCGCGAGGCGCCCACGCTTGCGGAAAGCCAGCGCACGACACGCCAGAGGCAGCTGGTCGATCAGGACCGAACCTTTCAGACCAAGCGCCGCGAATTTCAGGAAGATCTGAACGCCCGTAAAAACGAAGAACTCCAGCAGGTCATCGAACGTGCCAACAAAGTGGTTAAAACGCTGGCTGAAACCGAGAAGTACGACCTGATTCTTCAGGAGTCGGTGTATGTGAATCCCAAGCATGACATCACCGACAAGGTGATCAAGGCGCTGAACGCTTCCCGTTAATTGCGGGCGGCCAGCACACGCATGAGCGTAGAAATGGCAGACGCCCCGTGACGCTTCGGCTTGCTGATATTGTCCAGTCCCTGGCTGACAAGGCGCAGGGCGAACTGGTGGGCAATCCGGAACTGCTGATTGAGCGGCTGTCCACGCTGGAGGCGGCCGGTCCACGTGATCTGACCTTCCTTAGTCACCCCAAGTACCTTGGCCAGCTTGCACAGTCTGCTGCGGGCTGTGTGGTGGTGGGGCCTGCTGCCCGCGAAGCCGCCGTAGGCCGCGGTGCCTGCATCGTGGTGGACGATCCCTACCATTACTTCGCGCTCCTCACGCAACTCTGGAAGCGCCAGCATTTTCCGGCATCAACGCCGCAGATTCATCCCAGCGCCTTTATTGATCCTGATGCCAAACTCGGTGCGGGCGTTTCGATCGGGGCGTTCGCATGTGTCGCGGCGGGTGCCGTGATTGGTTCGGGCGCGCGCATTGCGGAGCATTGCGTGATTGGGCGGCAGGTGTTCATTGGCGCCGACAGCCGCCTGTCAGCCCGGGTCACCGTGGCCGACGGCTGCCGTATCGGCGAGCGCTGCATCGTTCATTCTGGCGCGGTGATCGGCGCTGATGGCTTCGGCTTTGCGGCGCACGAGGGCCAGTGGGTCAAGATCGAGCAGCTCGGTGCGGTACAGATCGGCAATGATGTGGAAATTGGTGCCAACACCTGTATTGACCGGGGCGCTTTGCAGGACACCGTGCTGGACGACGGCGTCAAGCTCGATAACCTGGTGCAGATTGGTCACAACGTCCGGATCGGCAAGCATACCGCCCTGGCCGGTTGCGCCGGTGTGGCGGGCAGCGCAACGATTGGCGCGCATTGCACGGTGGGCGGCGGCGCCGTCGTGCTGGGCCACTTGCGCCTGGCCGACCATGTGCATGTTTCGGCGGCTTCCGTGGTGACACGCTCAATTCTGAAGCCTGGGCACTATACCGGCCTCTTTCCTATCGACGACAATGCGGCCTGGGAAAAAAATGCCGCAACGCTCAAGCAGCTTCACGTTTTGCGTGAAAGACTCCGGCAGGCTGAAAAATCCATATTGCAGATCCAAGGCACATTCAAGAAAAATCATGATGGACATTCACCAAATCCTTAAAAAGTTGCCGCATCGCTACCCGTTTTTGCTGGTTGACCGTGTGCTTGAAATCGAAAAAGGCAAAAGAATCAAGGCGCTCAAGAACGTCACGATCAACGAGCCTTTTTTTGTGGGGCATTTCCCCCACCATCCGGTCATGCCCGGCGTGCTGATGCTCGAAGCCATGGCGCAGGCGGCGGCCTTGCTGGCCTTTGACACCCTGGACGTGACGCTCGACGACAAGACGGTGTATTACTTTGCCGGCATTGACGGCGCCCGTTTCAAGCGGCCCGTGGAGCCGGGCGACCAGTTGATCATGGACGTGGAGTTGACGCGCATGAAGTCCGGCATTTTCAAGTTCAAGGGTGTCACGCGGGTCGGCGAGAACGTCGCTTGCGAGGCCGAGTTGATGTGCACCATGCGCACCCTTGCCTGAGCGCGGCGACATGACGCTGCCTGCTGCCATGCCCGGCATTCATGCCACGGCGCTGGTTGATCCAGCGGCCCAGCTCGACAGTTCCGTGAGCGTCGGGCCTTACACCGTGATTGGCCCGCACGTGCGGGTGGGGGCCGGCACCCGCATCGGCGCGCATTGCGTGATCGAGGGCCACACCACGATAGGCCGCGACAACCGGATTTTTCAGTTCAATTCGCTGGGCGCGATTCCGCAGGACAAAAAGTACGCGGGCGAGCCCTGCGAGCTGGTGATCGGTGACCGCAATACCGTTCGCGAGTTTTGCACCTTCAACATCGGCTCGCCGGGCGACAGTGGCGTGACGCGCGTGGGCGATGACAACTGGATCATGGCGTATGTGCACCTGGCGCACGACTGCATGGTAGGCAACCACACCATTTTTGCCAACAACTCCCAGCTGGCAGGCCATGTGACGGTGGATGATTGGGTCATACTGGGCGGGTTCACGGTGGTGCACCAGTTTGTCCGTCTGGGTGCGCACAGCATGACGGCCATGTGTTCGCTGCTGCTGGCAGATTTGCCGCCTTTCGTGATGTCGCAAGGCCAGCCGGCCCAGGCCCGCTCCATGAATTTTGAAGGGCTGCGGCGCCGGGGCTTTTCTTCCGAACGGATTTCTGCCGTCAAAGCCATGCACAAGGCCTTGTACCGCGACGACCTCACGCTGGTGCAGGCGCAAGTTCGAATTGCCGGGTTGACTGAAAAGTATCCGGAGTCATTGCCAGATGTGCAGATGATGCTCTCCTTTTTACAAAAAACCGCTCCGCAGCGCGGTATCGTCCGCTAGGCGCTGATGTCGTTTGCGCCACCCCCTCTGCCCCCCCGGAGCGAGGCCGGTGGGCCTGCCGCCACGCAGTCCGCGCCCAACGTGGCCATGGTTGCGGGCGAAACTTCCGGTGACTTGCTGGCGGGCTTGCTGCTCGATGGCCTCAAAGCGCGCTGGCCGGCCCTGACCTGCAGCGGCATAGGCGGGCCGCAGATGGCGCGCCGTGGGTTTCAGGCCTGGTGGCCCAGTGACAAGCTGGCGGTGCGGGGTTATGTCGAGGTGCTGCGCCACTACCGTGAAATCGTCGGCATCCGGGAACGGCTGAAACAGCGGCTGCTGGGCGGGCAAGACCCGCGTCCCGACATTTTCATCGGTGTGGATGCCCCCGATTTCAACCTCGATCTTGAGGCCGCGCTCAAAAGCCACGGTATCAAGACCGTCCATTTTGTCAGCCCCGCCGTTTGGGCCTGGCGGGCGGACCGCGTTGAGAAAATCAGGCGCAGTGTGGACCATGTGCTGTGCATTTTTCCGTTTGAGCCCGCCTTGCTGGCCGCCCACGGGATTGCAGCGACCTATGTGGGGCACCCGCTGGCCAATGTGATTCCCATGCGGCCCGACCGGCTGGCGGCCAGACGCAAGCTGGGCCTGCAGGTTGACGATACGGTCATTGCCATTTTGCCGGGCAGCCGCGAATCCGAAATAAAGTACCTCGCCAGCAGGTTCTTCAAGGCTGCGGGCCTTGTTAAACGGGCGCGGCCAGCTATCAAATTCATAGTTCCTGCAATTCCCTTGCTGAAACGCCAGATTGAGCGGCTGGCCGATGAAGCCGGTGTGCGGGCTGATCTGCAGATTCTCGAGGGCCAGTCGCACACGGCGCTGGCCGCCTGCGATGTCACGCTGATTGCCAGTGGCACCGCCACGCTGGAAGCCGCCTTGTTCAAGCGGCCCATGGTGATTGCCTACAACATGAACTGGCTGTCGTGGCAGATCATGCGGCGTAAAAAGCTGCAGCCCTGGGTGGGCTTGCCCAATATTCTCTGCCGGGATTTTGTCGTGCCCGAATTGCTGCAGGAAGCGGCCACGCCCGAAGCGCTGGCGGCTGCGCTGCTGGCGTGGGTGGACGCAAAATATTCAGCACCCGAAAAAATAGCGACGGTTGAACAACGATTCACAACGCTGCATGCCGAGCTGCAGCGCGACACTTCACAATTGGCCAGCAATGCAATCCAGAAAATACTTGAAGCCTGAGCAAACACCCCTGTCCTGGTACGTTCCGGGACTGATCGCCGGGGTGGATGAAGCGGGGCGCGGGCCGCTGGCGGGGCCCGTGGTGGCGGCGGCGGTCATCCTGGACGACCTCAACCCCATCAAGGGACTGGCTGATTCCAAAAAACTTACCGCACTGCGGCGGGAAAAGCTCTACGACGAAATCCGCGCCAAGGCGTTGTGCTGCTCGATTGGGCAAGCCAGCGTGGAAGAAATTGACACCTTGAATATTTTGCAGGCCACCATGCTCGCCATGAAGCGTGCGGTCGAGGGCTTGCGGCTCAAACCCAATAAGGTGCTGGTGGACGGCAACCGTCTGCCGACGCTGAGCATTCTGGCTGAAGCTATTGTCAAGGGAGACGCCCTCGTGCCGTGCATCTCTGCTGCCTCCATTTTGGCCAAGGTGTACCGGGACCGCTGGTGTGCCGAGTTCCACCTCGAATACCCGCAGTATGGTTTTTCCGGCCACAAGGGTTACGGCACGGTCAAGCACCTGGCCGCGCTGCGTGAGCATGGCGCCTGTCCGCAGCACCGAAGGTCGTTTGCGCCTGTGGCCGAGGTTCTGCGGTGAGCAGCGGTTTTTCCGTACCCGTCATCCAGATCACGTCACGCGACAACCCGCTGATCAAGGAGTTGCGCAAGCTTTCGCAGGACAGCACGGCGTACCGAAAACAGCAGCGGGTATGGCTGGAGGGGGACCACCTGTGCCGTGCCGCGCTGGCACGCGGTTTCAAACCGGTCATGGCTGTATTTTCGGCATCTTTTTGGCCTCTAGCGCCCGTTGAATGGACGCAAGTAGCTATTAAAAACATAGTAATTCCAGACGCGCTGTTGCCCGAAATAAGTGGCCTGGAGTCCCCGGCCCGCATGGGATTTGTACTTGATCTGCCCGCTGCGCCGGCATGGCTGCCGGGTGCTGCCTCGGTCATCCTGGACCGCGTGCAGGACGCCGGCAATGTCGGCTCCATCTTGCGCAGTGCGGCGGCGTTTGGTTTCAGGCAGATCATTGCGCTCAAAGGCACGGCCGCACTCTGGTCGCCCAAAGTGCTGCGTGCGGGCATGGGGGCCCATTTTTCCTTGCAGCTGGTGGAGGGTGTAGAACCGGCTGCGCTGGCTGCGCTGACCATTCCCATCGTGGTCACCAGCTCGCACCACGGCAGTTTTCTGCATCAGCAGCCACTGCCTATGCCCTGCGCCTGGGCCATGGGCCATGAAGGGCAGGGCGTCAGTGACGATCTGATGGCCAGGGCCAGCCTGTCGGTGCGTATTGACCAGCCCGGGGGCGAAGAGTCGCTCAATGTAGCGGCCGCTGCGGCCATTTGCCTGCACGCCAGTGCCTTGTCGCAGACCGTCAAACCCTGAACCAGAAGGCAAGGAAAGCACGGCCCCTCGGGGGCAGGGAGCTGCGCGCAGTGAGCGAGCTGGCGTTAGTGCAAGAATGCGCTACGTCAAGCAATGTCTGCCGCAGAATGTGGATCACTCGGAACGATTCACTTATCCGCCCCATGCCTGACGAGCACAATACCGCTATTCGGCATCACATTCCGATCCGAAAATCCGCCAGATTGCGCAAGATAAGGTGGCAGCCCTAGGGTTATTGCGGCCCTTAGTACGGATTGGTCAACGTATCGTTCCGGAGCCGGTGGCGGGTGCCGTAGGACTGGTCAACGTCGATCCGGAGCCGGGGTTCGAAGGACTGGTTAACGTCGGTCCGGAGCCAGTGCCGGGGTTCGAAGGATTGGAGGAAAGCGGGCCAGAACCGGTAGATTGCTGCTGAGTAAAACCGCCGCCAAAGGTCTGGCTGCCAGAGCCGCTGCC
>NZ_JAUXNA010000149.1 GCF_030682935.1 Polaromonas sp. | reverse complement strand
GCGCGCTGATTGGCGGCGAAACCGCCGAAATGCCCGGCATGTACCCCGAGGGCGAATACGACCTGGCCGGTTTTGCCGTGGGTGCCGTGGAAAAATCGAAAATCCTGACCGGCAAAGAGGTCCAGCCCGGCGACGTGGTGCTGGGCCTGGCCAGCAGCGGCGTGCATTCCAACGGTTTCAGCCTGGTGCGCAAATGCATCGAACGCGCGGCTGCCGACCTGCCCGCCACGCTGGACGGCAAGCCCTTCAAGGAGGCCCTGATGGAGCCGACCCGCCTGTATGTCAAAATCGTGCTCGCGGCGTTGGCCCTTCATCCGATCAAGGCGCTGGCCCACATCACCGGCGGCGGCCTGCTGGAAAACATTCCCCGCGTGCTGCCCGAAGGCACGGCGGCTCATTTGAAGAAAGGCAGCTGGCCGCAAACCGAGCTGTTTGCCTGGCTGCAAAGCACCGCCGCGATTTCCGACTTTGAAATGAACCGCACCTTCAACAACGGCATTGGCATGGTGGTGGTGGTGGATGCGGCCAGCGCCGCAGCGTGCGCTGACATGCTGCGTGCGGCGGGTGAACAGGTTTACGAGATCGGCGTGATTGCGCCACTCGGCGCCGGCGCCGCCGTCATCGTCGACTAGGCCAAACAGCGTCGCGGCTCAGGGCAACACTCCAAGGTAACGCCTCATGCCCAAGCACTCCAGCACGCCTCCCCGGCGCCTGCCGGCCGCCATCTGGGCGCTGGGCTTTGTCAGCCTGCTGATGGACATTTCTTCCGAGATGATCCACAGCCTGCTGCCGGTTTTCATGGTCACCGTGCTGGGCACCAGCATGTGGGCGGTTGGCCTGATCGAAGGCGCGGCCGAGGCCACGGCCCTCGTTGTCAAGGTGTTTTCGGGTGTGCTCAGTGATTACTGGGGCAAGCGCAAGCCACTGGCCCTGCTCGGCTATGGTTTGGGCGCGGCGTCGAAGCCGCTCTTTGCGCTGGCGACCACGTCCGGCATGGTGTTGTCCGCCCGCCTGATCGACCGTGTCGGCAAAGGCCTGCGCGGTGCGCCGCGCGATGCGCTGGTGGCCGACCTGGCACCGCCCGACATGCGCGGCGCGGCGTTTGGCTTGCGCCAGTCGCTCGACACCGTGGGCGCTTTCGTCGGCCCCTTGCTCGCCATGGGCTTGATGCTGCTCTGGGCCAACGACTTCCGGGCGATTTTCTGGGTCGCCATGGTTCCGGGCTTCATGGCGGTGGCGCTGCTGCTGTTCGGCGTGCAGGAACCTGAGCGTGCCCAGCAAGCCGCAGGGGTGCCGCGCATCAACCCGATCAGCAAAGCCAACCTGCGCCGCCTGCGTGCGCCGTACTGGCGCGTCGTCGCCATTGGCGCCGTGTTCACGCTGGCCCGCTTCAGCGAGGCTTTTTTACTGCTGCGCGCGCTGCAAGGCGGCCTGCCCGTCGCTTACACGCCGCTGGTGCTTATCGCCATGAACGTCGTTTATGCCCTGGGGGCTTACCCCTTTGGCAAGCTGTCGGA
The DNA here is from genome assembly GCF_030682935.1 of Polaromonas sp. Taxonomy (GTDB): domain Bacteria; phylum Pseudomonadota; class Gammaproteobacteria; order Burkholderiales; family Burkholderiaceae_C; genus Polaromonas. Next base: position 18,887 of record NZ_JAUXNA010000149.1, on the reverse strand, counting down.
CAGGGTCAGCCACAGCACGCTGCTGGCGTGGGGTCTGGTGGTGCTGATCGCCGCCGATGCGGTGCTGGCCTCCAGCAGCCACCTGGGCTGGATCGCGGCCGGCATTGTGCTATGGGGGCTGCACATGGCCATGACCCAGGGCTTGCTCGCCACCATGGTGGCCGACACCGCGCCGCCTGACCTGCGCGGCACGGCCTTTGGCTTTTTCAATCTTGTCAGCGGACTGGCAATGCTGCTGGCCAGCACCGTGGCGGGCGTGCTGTGGGACCAGCTGGGCGCACCGGCCACCTTCGCGGCAGGCGCCTTTTTCAGCCTGGCTGCGCTGGCGCTGCTGTGGCGGTGGCGCAGGCCTTTGCTGCAGCCGTGACAGCCGTGGCGTGGGCGTGCTGGATTTTTCATCCAGGCTGCTTACACTGAAGTAAATGTCCTGATTTGATTGAAATATGGCCGTCATCGAGCGGATCAGGCATCGCAAGCCAGTAAAAATAAGGATTTCAACCTCTGCTACAAAGGAGCCCCTGTTATGAAAACTTGTCTGATTGTGATTGATGCGCAGGAATCCTTCCGCCATCGCCCCTATTCCACCGAGCGCGACATGCCCTCCTATCTGGCGGCGCAGAACGCGCTCATCGCGGGTTGCGTGGCTCGTGGCGTGCCGGTGGTGCGGGTGCTGCATGTGGACGGCCCCAAAACCGCCGACAACCCGTTTGCGCTGGAATCCGGCCATGTTGCGCCGCTGAAGGGTTTGACGGATTTCACCGCTACCCATACGTTTCACAAAGGTCGCCACAGCGCGCTGGTCGGCACTGGGCTCGATGTGTGGCTGACGCAAAACGGCATTGCCCGGCTCATCATCAGCGGCATCCGCACCGAGCAGTGCTGCGAAACCACCACCCGCCATGCGTCCGATCTGGGCTGGGCCGTGGACTACGTGCTGGACGCCACGCTCACTTATGACATGCAGCAACCCGACGGCAGCCCCCTGAGCGCTGCGAATATCAAGGCCCGCACCGCCACCGTGCTGAAAGACCGCTTCGCCACGATTTGCACGGTTGAGCAGGCCTTGCAGCGCGCCACGCCCGGAGCGACACCGTGATGCCAACGACGATGCAACTATGACCCCTGACAGCAACGGCAGCTTGATCGACGTCTTTTTTGTGCTGCTGCCCGATAGCCTGGTCCTGGACTGGGCCGGGCCCGCGGAGGCCTTGCGCATCGCCAACCAGGGGCTGGTGGCGCAAGGCCAGGCTGCGCGTTTTGCGCTGCACTTTGTCAGCCCCGAACCCACATCGCCCACGTCGGTGGGCGTGGCCCTGACGGGTTTGGAGCCCTTGCCTGCGCTGAACATGGCGCCGCCGTGCTGGGTGGTGCTGGTCGGCCAGCCAGGAGGCGCCATTGGGGTGGACTCTGATGCATCACGCGCCGTGCTGCACTGGCTGCGCGGCCTGCGTCTGGCCACCGGCCAGATCGAACTGGTCACCGTCTGCGCCGGTTCGGTGCTGGCCGCCCACGCCGGTTTGCTGGCCGGGCGGCGCGCCACCACGCACCACCAGCATCTGGACGAGTTGCAACGCGTCGAGCCCCAATGCGATGTGGTCGCCAACCGGGTGTTTGTGGAAGACGGGCCGGTTTTCAGCAGCGCGGGCGTCACCACCGGCATCGACCTGATGCTGCACCGCATCAGCGCCCTGTGCGGCCCAGTGCTGGCCGCCCAGGTGGCGCAAGCCATGGTGGTGGCACTGCGGCGCGGCCCGCACGACCCGGAGTTCTCGCCCTTCCTGGCATGGCGCAACCACATTCACCCCGCCCTGCACCGCGTGCAGGATGCAGTGAGCCAGGCACCCCAAACCGGCTGGACCGTGCCACGCATGGCCGCTGTGGCCCACACCTCGCCGCGCCACCTCACACGGCTTTTTCTTGAACATGCCAACATCGCACCGCTGCAATATCTGCGTCGCATCCGGCTGGCCACAGCGCAAGCGGCCCTGCAGTCGGGCTGCAATGTGACCCAGGCCGCCGAAGCGGCGGGTTTCAGCTCGGACACCCAGTTGCGCCGGGCGTGGCACCAGTTTGCCGGGGCAGGCACGCCTTCAAGTCCTGAATTGCTATCGAATAAATAGCTATAAATTCAATACCTGCAAGGGCTGTAGGCCGATTTCTATAAAATTCCAGTTTCAGGTACGGCGCAACTCGGCCAGACGCTCGCCGATGGCGTCGATGTCCAGCGCATCTTCGGCATGCGCCAGGTAGGTTTCCAGGTCGGCCACCGCGCGCGCCACTTCGCCCTGCACCGCCCAGGCCAGCCCGCGGTCACGGTACTCGAGCCAGGCATCGGGCTGCAGCACGATCAGGCGGTCCTGCACCGCAATCAGGCGCTGCCAGTCTTCCTGGGTTCTGTGAATGTCTTTGAGGTTGCGCAGCATGCGGTTGATGATCTCGCGCGGCGGCGCCGACTGCAGGTACAGGCCCATGGGAACCTCAAACTCGTCGGCCATGCCGCCGCGCGGCCTGAAGGGCTCCAGCCGCTCGGCCAGCTCTTCGCGGCTCAAGGACTGGCCACTGAAGGGATCAATCAGCACCTGGCCCTTGGGCAGGTTCACCTTGACCATGAAATGCCCGGGAAAAGCCACGCCCCGCGCGTTCAGGTCCAGGCCCAAAGCCAGCTCCAGCCACAGCACCGCCAGCGTGATGGGAATGCCGCGCCGCGTGCGCAGCACCGCGTTCAGGTAGCTGTTGTCGGGGTCGTAGTAGTCATTGACGTTGCCGCCAAAGCTCAGGTCGTAAAAGAAAAACTGGTTGAGTGCACGCAGGCGTTGCAGCGCGGGTGCGTCCGACGGCAAGCGCCGCTTCAGGCGCGCCAGCAACTGGTCGACATCGCCAAGCACCTGTTGCACGTCCAGGTCCGGGTACTCGTCCTGGGCCAGGCTGATGGCGGCTTCCAGCAAGGGAAAATGCTCATCGCTTTGCACCAGACTGGAGAAATACTGCAGCGGGGAGGGAACGTCCAAATTTAGTTGCATGGTGCTACTTTCTCACAAACCAAGCCACAGTGTGAACCAGGAAATGCAGTGCGGTTTGCCCTTGATCAATCCGAAGCGAGCCTGACCCGTTTTATCAGCGCCGCAGCAACTGGCGCAGTTTCAGCCCGGAGACCCAAAGCACTACAAAATATATAGCTGCCGACGCGCACAGAACAAGGGCTAGCAGCCAAATTCGCTGTAAATACTGGGCTTTCAGGCCGACCCAGTTCACGGCCGCTTCAGCCCACAGCAAAAACACCGCCAGCAGCGCACTGGCCGCCACGACTTGCAGCGCAAATACGCCCCAGCCGGGCGCCGGTTTGTAGCTGCCGCGCCGCATCAGGCCCAGCAGCAGCCATAGCGCATTGATCAGGGCGCCAATGCCGATCGCCAGCGCCAGCCCGGCATGCTGGAAATACGGCACCAGCGCCAGGTTGAGCAGCTGCGTGATCACCAGCACCACCACCGCGATGCGTACCGGCGTCTTGATGTCCTGGCTGGCATAAAAGCCCGGCGCCAGCACCTTGATGGCCACCAGGCCCAGCAGGCCGGCGCCATAGCCCATCAGCGCGCGCGTGGTCTGCAGCACATCGCGGTCGGTAAAGGCGCCATAGTGGTAGAGCGTTGCGACCAGCGGCTCGGCAAACGTCAGCAAGGCCACCGCGCAGGGCACCGCCAGCACCACGACGATGCGCAAGCCCCAGTCCAGCATGGCCGAGTATTTGGCGGCATCGTCCGCCGCCTTGGCGGCCGCCAGTTGCGGCGTCAGCACCACCCCGATGGCGACGCCCAGCATGGCGGTGGGAAATTCCATCAGGCGGTCCGCGTAGGTCAGCCAGCTGACGCTGCCGGGCGTGAGGTGCGAGGCGATCTGGGTGTTGATCAACAGGGAGATTTGCGCCACGCTGACGCCCAGCAAGGCCGGAACCATCAGTTTTGCGATATGCCTGGTCGCTGGATCCATCCACGCAGCCTTCACCACAGACCAGCTGAAGCCGATTTTTGGCAGCATGCCGAGTCGCCGCAGGGCCGGTACCTGCACCGCCAGCTGCAGCATGCCGCCCAGCATCACGCCGCCGCCCAGGGCGTAGACCGGCTCTATTCCCTGCGACTGGAACCAGGGCGCACCGAACCAGGCCGCGCCAATCATGGCCAGGTTGAGCAGCACCGGCGTGGCGGCGGGTACCGCAAAATGCCGCCAGGTATTGAGCACGCCAGAAGACAGCGCCACCAGTGACATGAAGCCGATGTAGGGGAACATCCAGCGCGTCATGAACACGGCGGCTTCAAAGCCGCGCGGGTCCTGTTTCAGGCCGCTGGCCATGGCCCAGACCAGCACAGGCGCCGCCGCCACGCCGGCCACGCAGGTCAGCAGCAGCGCCCACGCCAGCAGCGTCGCGACCCGGTCAATCAGCAGCTTGGTGGCGGCCTCGCCGTTTTTTGCCTTGCTGGCCGCCAGCACGGGGACAAAGGCCTGGCTGAAAGCCCCCTCGGCAAACAGCCGGCGAAACAGGTTGGGAATGCGAAAGGCCACGTTGAAGGCATCGGTCATGGCGCTGGCGCCAAAGGTCGATGCAATCAGGAGCTCTCGCGCCAAACCCGTGATTCGGGAAATCAGCGTGAACAGGGAGACGGTGGAGGCGGATTTGAAAAGTGACACAACCGGAGTTTAGGTGACAACTTTGCCAGCCGTCATATAATCATGGGCTTCGCTTGCAACATCCGCAGACTCCTCCCAGGATTAAAGGAAATTATTTATGGCTACCGCTAAACCCAAGAAAAAGAACCCCCGCCTCGCCTCCGGCCGCAAACGCGTCCGCCAGGACGTCAAACTCAACGCTGCGAACACCTCGCTGCGCTCGAAATACCGCACCGCTGTGAAAAACGTCGAAAAAGCCGTTCTCACCGGTGACAAGACCAAGGCCACTGAATTGTTTGCCAAAGCGCAAAGCATTGTGGACACGGTTGCCGACAAGGGCATCTTCCACAAGAACAAGGCAGCGCGCGACAAGAGCCGCCTGTCTGCCAAGGTCAAAGCCCTGGCACTGAAAGTTGAAGAACCGAAAGCCGCCTGATTCATTAGGCAAACCGCACGGACTGGATTTTCAAAAAATACAGTCCGCCGTTTTGTAGGGTGCGCTGCAAGCAAAGTAAAAAACCGCCAGAGTGTCATGCTCTGGCGGTTTTTTCATGTCCGGGTTTTGACGTCAGCGTTCTGGCGAATCGGGAATCAGGCAGGCTTCAGCCATCTGCAAATCGTTGTCTTTGGCAAAGTTGATCGCAAAGTCCCAGGCCATAGGCTCGGCGTCGCGCAATTGCGCGTTGACGACCACGCACTTGATGCCGTTGACGACCGTGGGCACACACCAGGGCGAGTACGTCAGGTGACTGCCGGGCTGCGGACCGCCGGGGCGGAACTGGCTCATCACGCCGCACAGCCTGTCGGCCCAGTCGCTGGGCCGGAAGGTTTTGCCAGCGTGGGTGACGCCCTGAATGAAGACTTCTTTAGCGGAGTTGGAGACCATCGGGTGGAGGGTTTGAAGCGTGCCAGGGGCGAGGGTAATGTCCCATGCTGCATCGCACAACTATTCTATCTTATATAAGACTCAGCGCTGACTGGAAGTCCGGCGCCTTCAGCGCGGACGCCTTGCGCGGCCCTGGCTTGGCGTGATGCAGCACCTTGATCAAAGACCGCAAGCACTGCGCCTAAAATCACCTCAGATCCGCAGCCGTTTATCGCGGCCTCTTTTTTGGCTATTGTCCCCGGAGCTTTCCCCATGACCGCTGCCCTTCCCTCTCATATCGAAGCCGCGTCTCCGCACGTAATGACCACCTATGCCCGTCTGCCGATCGCGCTCTCGCACGGCCAGGGCTGCCGCGTCTGGGATGTCAATGGCAAGTCCTACCTCGATGCGCTGGGCGGTATCGCCGTCAACACCCTGGGACACAACCACCCCCAACTGGTGCCCGCCCTGCAGGACCAGATTGGCAAGCTGATTCACTGTTCCAACTACTACCATGTGCCGCTTCAGGAAACGCTGGCGGCCAAGCTGGTGGAGCTGTCCGGTCTGGAAAACGTATTTTTCTGCTCCACCGGGCTGGAAGCGAATGAGGCAGCGCTGAAACTGGCGCGCAAGTTCGGCCATGACAAAGGCATTGAACGCCCCGAAATCGTGGTCTACGAAAAAGCCTTTCATGGCCGCAGCATTGCCACCCTGAGCGCCACCGGCAACCCCAAGGTGCAAGCTGGCTTTGGTCCGCTGGTCGAGGGTTTCATTCGCGTTCCCATCAACAACATCGAGGCCCTTAAAGCGGCTACCGCCGGCAACCCGAATGTGGTCGCGGTGTTTTTTGAGGCGATTCAGGGCGAAGGCGGCGTCAACAGCATGAGCGACGAGTACCTGCAGCAGACGCGCCAGCTCTGCGACGAGCGCGACTGGCTGCTCATGATCGACGAGGTGCAGTGCGGCATGGGCCGCACCGGCAAATGGTTTGCACACCAGTGGTCCGGCATCAAGCCCGATGTGATGCCGCTGGCCAAAGGACTCGGCTCAGGCGTTCCGGTGGGCGCCGTGGTGGCCGGCCCCAAAGCCGCCCATATCTTTGCGCCCGGCAACCACGGCACCACCTTTGGCGGCAATCCGCTGGCCATGCGGGCGGGTGTGGAAACCATCCGCATCATGGAAGAAGACGGCTTGCTGGCCAATGCGACCCTGGTCGGCGACCATCTGCGGGCCGCACTGACCCGTGCGCTCGCCGGCCTGAAGGGTTTCAAGGAAATCCGCGGGCGCGGCCTCATGCTGGGCATTGAGCTGGCCACGCCGTGCGGCGACCTGGTCAACCGCGCCGCCGACCATGGCCTGCTGATCAGTGTCACGGCCGACACTGTGGTGCGCATCGTGCCTTCGCTGATCCTGAGCACGGCAGAGGCCGATGAGATCGTGGCCATTTTGTGCCCCCTGATCAAGCAGTTGCTGCAGGAAAAAGAATGACCATGACCAGCACCCCGAAACCCATCAAGCATTACCTGCAGTTCAGCGACCTGAACGCCAGCGACTACGCCTACCTGTTTGAACGCGCCGCGCTCATCAAGAAAAAATTCAAGGCCTACGAAAAGCACCAGCCCTTGATTGACCGCACGCTGGTCATGATTTTCGAGAAGGCCTCGACCCGCACCCGCGTCAGCTTTGAGGCCGGCATGTACCAGCTGGGCGGCACGGTCGTCAACCTCACCACCGAAGGCAGCCAGCTGGGCCGCGCCGAGCCGATTGAAGACAGCGCCAAGGTCATCAGCCGCATGGTCGACCTGGTGATGATCCGCACCTTTGAGCAGACCAAGATCGAGCGCTTTGCCGCGCATTCACGCGTGCCGGTCATCAACGGCCTGACCAACGAATTCCATCCCTGCCAGATCCTGGCAGACATCTTCACCTACATCGAGCACCGCGGCTCCATCAAAGGCAAGACGGTGGCCTGGGTCGGCGACGGCAACAACATGGCCAACACCTGGCTGCAGGCCAGCGAAATCCTCGGCTTCACGGTGCACCTGAGCACACCAGGCGGCTACGAGGTCGACCAGTCGATCGCCGGTATCCGCTCGGCCGAGAGCTACAAAGTCTTCAAGGACCCCATGCAGGCTTGCGCCGGTGCCGACCTGGTCACCACCGACGTCTGGACCAGCATGGGCTACGAGGCCGAGAACGAAGCGCGAAAAAAGGCCTTTGCCGACTGGTGCGTGGACAGCGAGATGATGCAGGCCGCCAAACCCGATGCGCTCTTCATGCACTGCCTGCCGGCGCACCGCGGAGAAGAAGTCGAAGCCGAGGTAATTGACGGCCCGCAGTCCGTGGTGTGGGACGAAGCGGAAAATAGAATGCATGTGCAGAAGGCGCTGATGGAATACCTCTTGCTAGGCCGCATCGCCTGAATTGCGGATTGAGGCTCAAGGATGCCCGGCAAGCAGCTAAGGCCGGGGCTGTATCCAGAGCGGCTGGCGACCCTCTGTGCTACCGGCAACCGGACTGGCCAGCCTCGTCGCAGCGCAGCCGCTGCAACTGCTGCATGCGCCGCAGCCCGGCTTTTCTCCCAGACTCTTCTGCATGCGCCCGAGCCGGCGGCGAAGCCCTGCGGGCATCCAGTACCACAGCGCGTACGCAGCAGCCAGGGCCACCATGACGCCCACAATCCATTGTTGCCACATGATCAGGCCCCGCCCCACAGCAAGGCCAGCCGATAGGTGATCCAGCTCGCGCCATAGGCCAGCGCAAACAGGTAGCCCGCCATGAACAGGGCATAACGCCAGCTGTTGGTCTCGCGCCGCACCGTCACCAGAGTAGAAATACATTGCGGCGCAAACACGTACCAGACCAGCAGCGACAGGGCTGTCGCCATCGACCAGCTTTGCGCAATCACGGGTCCGAGCGCTGAGGCCATGTCCGTGCCCGTGCCCGTCGCCGAGAGCGCATACACCGTACCCAGCGCGCCCACCGCCACTTCACGCGCTGCCAGGCCCGGCACCAGCGCGATGGAAATCTGCCAGTTAAAGCCAATGGGTGCAAAAATGACTTGCAACGCATGCCCCAGCTGCCCGGCCAGGCTGAACTGGATCGCCGGACCAACGGCGCCCTCGGGCGGTGCCGGGAAGGTGGACAAAAACCAAAGCAGCACCGTGAGCGCCAGGATGATGCCGCCCACGCGCTTTAAAAAGATCATGGCCCGCTCATGCAAGCCCATGGCGAGCTGGCGCAGGCTGGGCATCCGGTAGGCCGGCAACTCCATGATCAGCGGCGTGGGCCGTGCATGGCCGCGCCACAGCTTGAACACCGCCGCCACCGCCATGGCGCTCACAATGCCGCCTGCGTAGAGGGCAAACATCACCAGTCCCTGCAGGTTAAAAACGCCCGCCACCGTGCGGCTGGGAATGAAGGCGCCAATCAAGAGCGCATACACCGGCAGTCGGGCCGAACAGGTCATGAGCGGCGCAATCATGATGGTCACCAGCCGGTCGCGCCAGTGGGTAATGGTGCGCGTGGCCATCACGCCGGGAATCGCGCAGGCAAAGCTCGACAGCAGCGGAATGAATGATCGCCCCGACAGGCCCACGCCGCCCATCACGCGGTCCAGCAAAAACGCGGCGCGCGGCAGGTAGCCCGAATCCTCCAGTAGCAGAATGAAAAAGAACAGGATCAGAATCTGTGGCAAAAACACCAGTACGCCACCCGCGCCCGCCAAAATTCCGTCGGCCAGCAAGCTCTGGAGCACGCCCTCGGGCATGTGCGTGCGCAACAGGGCCGACAGCCCATCGACGGCTGACTTGATCGCCTCCATGGGTAGCGTGGCCCAGCTGAACACCGCCTGGAACATCATGAACAAAATAATGGCCAGCAGCAGCATGCCCCACAGCGGGTGCAGCACCACCCGGTCGATGGCATCGTCGGCGTGCAGACTGTCAGCCGGTGCCTGCACGGCCAGCCGCAGGATGCGGCGCACCTCCAGCTGGGTGTCCATGACCTGATCGAAGGTCGGCGCCTGCCACTTCACCGACCCGGCGGGGTTTCCCGTTGGTGCCGGCCAGTCGCCCAGGAAATGCAACAGTTCGCGGGCACCGTCGTGGCGCACGCCCACGGTTTCCAGCACCGGCATGCCCAGTTCGCGGGACAGCAGCTCGCGGTCGATCACGATGCCGGCGCGCCGGGCCGCATCGCTCATGTTGAGCGCCAGCACCATGGGCAAACCGAGCGCCCGCGCTTCCAGCACCAGACGCAGGTTGAGCTGCAGGTTGGTGGCATCGGCCACGCAGACCAGCCGGTCAGGCAGGGATTCGCCGGGTCGCTGCCCGATGACGATGTCGCGGGTAACGGCCTCGTCCGCGCTCAAGGCGTTGAGGCTGTAGGCGCCGGGCAGGTCCAGCACCATCACGCGATGGCTCGAAGCGGTCAGCACCTGGCCCTCTTTGCGCTCCACTGTCACGCCCGCATAGTTGGCCACTTTCTGGCGGCTGCCGGTCAGCAGGTTGAACAGGGCGGTTTTGCCGCAGTTGGGATTGCCCAGCAAGGCCACGCGCAAGGGCGTGGCAATAACGTTTGCAGCGTTTGTCATGCCTTGCTTGCCTCCATCGCCAGCGGACTCACGCGGATCAGCGCCGCCTCGTGGCTGCGCAGGGCAAATGTCGTCTGTCCCACCCGCACCGCCACCGGATCGCCGCCCGGAAAACCCCGCGCCATCACGCGCACCAACTCGCCTGGGAGAAACCCGATTTCAAGCAGACGGAGCAGCACTTCGCCGTCTTCGGTGTCCACAGCAGGCATCAGCCTGACCACCCGCGCCGATATACGGCGCGGCAACTCATGGAGCCCGATGTCTGACTCGCCGCTCATGGAACCGGCCTCTGGGTCATAGCAACATCCATTCTTTTTAAATGATAATGATTCTCATTATATATGCTACAACCAGCGACTGATCCTTTTCAATTCCGTCGGGCCACCGGCCTTACGGGCGAAAGCGCAGGGTTGGGTTAAAGCGCCTCGCCGGCAACCTCTAGTCCAAGGCGCTTAACCACGCCCGACAAACGGCATCTTCGTGGCCATGATGGTCATGAACTGCACGTTGGTCGACAGCGGCAGCGCCGCCATGTGCACCACCGCATCGGCCACTTCTTTGGCATCCATCATGGGCTCAATCGCGATCTCGCCGTTGGCCTGCAGCACGCCTTGGGTCATGCGCGCCGACAGCTCGGTCAGCGCGTTGCCGATGTCAATCTGGCCGCAAGCGATGTTGTGCTGGCGGCCGTCGAGCGAGAGGGATTTGGTCAGGCCCGTGATGGCATGCTTGGTCGCGGTGTAGGACGCCGAGTTGGGCCGGGGTGCGTGCGCGGAGATCGAGCCATTGTTGATGATGCGGCCGCCTTGCGGCAGCTGCTCCTTCATCAACCTGAACGCACCTTGCGCGCAAAGAAACGAGCCCGTCAGGTTGATGTTGACGACGTTTTGCCATTGCTCAAAAGCGATGTCCTCAAAATTGACGCCAATGCCGCTCACGCCAGCGTTGTTGACGAGCACATCGAGCCGGCCATACACCGCCTTGATTTTGGCAAACAGCGCGTTCACTGATTCGGGCCGGCTCACATCGGTGGGCACAGCCAGGGCGCGGCCTGTCCCGGACTCCTGGGCCACGGCATTGAGCGGCTCGATGCGCCGCCCGGCCAGCACCACGCGGTAGCCCTCGCGCAAAAAGGCCAGCGCCACGGCCCGGCCAATGCCGGTGCCTGCGCCAGTCACGAGGGCCACTTTGTGGTGGGCCTGGTTGTTCAGATTGCTGTCGATCATGGTGTTCCTATGTCTCTTTGTATCGGTGTGCACGGGGACGGTAGGCTGGCAGCCGCCCCCGTCATTTCAATTGTGCATGACCCGGATGCGCTACCGACAAGGACTGGAGACTTCAAAAATCTTCTGCGCGTGCTGGAAATAATCGACACCACGGTTTTTTCAGCGCGGCTATCTTTCCCACATACCCTTTCCAGGTTTAATGTTTGTGCTTGCCATGGTCCATGGCGGACATGTCGCCGGCCTTGGCCCCAGGCGCGACCGCAGCCACCGGCACCTTGAGTTCAACTTTGCTCTCGACGCCCTTGGCGTCCTGGAACACCAGTGTCAGCAGCACGGTGCTGTCCTTGGGCAAGGGCGCCTTCAGGTCCATCAGCATCATGTGGTAACCACCGGGCTTGAGTTCCAGCGTCTTGCCGGCGGGAATATCCAGAACGGAAACTGCGCGCATTTTCATGATGTCGCCGTCCATCTTCATTTCGTGGACTTCCGTCACGCCGGCCGCCGGTGACGCGACCGCGACCAGTTTGGCACCGTCTTTGGCAGTTATTTTCATGAAGGCGCCGGTGGCATTTTGGCCCGGCACCGTGGTGCGGACCCAGGCGTCCCTGACTTCAACGGTTTGGGCGTAGACGCTGCCACAAGACAGGGCGGCGATCAGGGTCAGTGCTTTGAGTTTCATGGTGTTTTCTTTAAAAATATCAAAAAGTTGGCGTGCGTCGCCCGGTTTCGGAAAGAGATGGTCAGGTCGTGCCCGCGCGGCAACCCCTGGTGTGCAGTGCGTTCGGGCGAACGGTTTGCTGGATTGGCGCTTGGCGCCCTGAAAATATCAATCAAATCAGCCTCTAGCCCTTATTCATCGGGCGCAAGGTGCTATGAATTCAATAGTTCAGGAGAAAGCGGGCGGCCCGCGCGCTGGCAGCGGTGCCGCGGTGAGCGCGGCAAGATGAGCGGCCGGAATGCTTTGCTGCACATAGGCCAGCGGCTGAAGCGGCTCGGCGCTCAGACGCGCAAACGGCGGCGGTGGCGCGCTGGTAGCCGCGCACAGGGGGCAATCGAGCGCCGGGCTGGCAGCCTCTTGGCTGCCGTCATCGGTCGTGAACAACACCTTCATCACACCGGCGCTGGAGCAGATCAGCGCCATCGCCTGCGGCTTGACGATGGGCGAAGCAATCGCGACCCCGACAGACAGCGCAAACCACACCAGCACGAAGCGGGCGATCAGGTGGGCGTTGCGCAGGGTCTGCATCGCTGGAGTTTACATGGCGGCCGCGACGAAGACTCAGGCCTGCTCGGGCTTGTCGCCATAAAGCCAGGGCAGGTCCAGCACCTTCTCGCCCAACAGCTGGAGCGAGGCATTGCGCGCCCAGCGCAGCGCGCCGTCGGCATGAAAGATCTGGCCGTTGCGCAGCGAGCGGGCTTGCACCCGGGCATTGCGCTGCCAGCGCCTGAGCGCGTAGCGCTGCAGCAGCGCGGGCACCTCGAAGGCCGGGTCCAGCGCCTGGCCCAGGGCGCGGCCCAACTCGGCCGCATCTTCAATCGCCATGCCCGCGCCTTGCGCCAGGTAGGGGCGCATCGGGTGCGCGGCATCGCCCAACAGGGCCACGAGGCCCTGCGCCTGCTGGTGCGCGCCGCGCATGGGCGGGCGGTCGCACAGCGGCCAGAGCCGCCAGCCCACGGCGGCGGCGTCGCCCGGGGCCTCGCCGCACGCCGTCACCGCATCGATCAGTTCGCGCAGCGGCGCCGCCGTGTGTGCCAGCGCGGCCTGCAGCCCGGCGGCGTGGGCCGCGTGGTCCCAGCTTTGCAGATCACGCTCGACCTGGCCGTGCACGATGGCCACCACGTTGAGCCAGTCGCCGCCGCGCACCGGGTACTGCACCACATGCAGCCTGGGGCCCAGCCAGGCCGTGACCTGCTGGCTGCGCAGCCGCTCGGGCAAGCCCGCCTGCGGCAGCATGGCGCGGTAGGCCAGGTGTCCCGTGACGCGCGGCGGGCCGTCGTTCAGCAGCTGCTCGCGCACGCGGCTCCACAGGCCGTCGGCGCCGACGAGCGCATCGCCTTCCACCTCCAGGCCTTCCGTGGTCTTGATCGTCACCACAGATCCGTTGTCGGTAAACTGGGCGACCGCGCTGCTGAGGTTGAGCCACACGTTGGCACGCGCCTGCACCGCGTCCAGCAGCAGGCCGTGCAGGTCAGCGCGGGCAATGGTGGCGTAGGGCGCACCGTACGTTTGCACGGCCCGCTCGCCCAGCGGCAGCACGCCCAGCACCTGGCCCGACAGCGCATCGCGCACCTGCAGCCGGTCCGGGAATGCCGCCACGCGCGCCAGTCCAGCCTCCAGCCCCCAGCCATGCAGCACCCGCACCACATTGGGGCCGAGCTGAATGCCGGCACCGACCTCGCCAAAGGCGGGCGCCCTTTCATACAGGCGTACATCCCAGCCCGCACGTGACGCGGACAAGGCGGCCGCCAGCCCGCCTATGCCGCCGCCCACCACCAGCGCCTGCCGCATCATTGGGCCAGCAACTGCCTGAGCACGAACGGCAAGATGCCGCCGTTGCGGTAGTAGTCCACTTCAATCGGCGTGTCCACACGAAGAATCACCGCGACTTCCTGGCGCGAGCCGTCGGCACGCGTGATGACCAGTTTGGCCTCGCTTTGCGGCTTGAGTTCGGGGTGCGGAATCACGTCAATGACTTCCGAGCCAATCAGCTTGAGGGTCTGCCACGACTCGCCCGGCTTGAACTGCAGCGGCAGCACGCCCATGCCGACCAGATTGCTGCGGTGAATGCGCTCGAAACTGCCAGCCACCACGGCCTTGATGCCCAGCAGCTGCGTGCCCTTGGCGGCCCAGTCGCGGCTCGACCCGGTGCCGTATTCCTCGCCGGCAAAAATCACCGTGGGCGTGCCTTCGGCCATGTATTTCATGGCGGCATCGTAGATGGGCATCTTTTGAATGACGCTGTCGGGCATGCGACTGGCCGGGTGGTACAGCGTGACGCCGCCCTCCTCGCGCGAACCGTCCTTGCCGGCCGGAATCATCTGGTTTTTGATGCGCACATTGGCAAAAGTGCCGCGCATCATCACATCGTGGTTGCCGCGGCGCGCGCCGTAGCTGTTGAAATCAGCCTTTTGCACGCCGTGCGCCTGCAGCCACAGGCCGGCGGGCGAGCTGGCCTTGATGGAACCCGCGGGCGAAATATGGTCGGTGGTGATGGAGTCGCCGAACAGCGCCATGATGCGTGCGCCCTTCACGGAAAAAGCATTATTTTGGCCACTGGCACCCGCCGCACCTGCGGGAGGCGCTTCCATTTCCATAGCAAAATCCTTGAAGAACGGTGGCTCGGCGATGTAGGTGCTGGCCGGCCAGGTGTAACTGGTGCCGCTGACGCCCCTGATTTTTTCCCAGAGCTTGCCCGGCTCGGTGCTGATCTTGGCGTAATTGGCCCGGAAGGCCTTGCCATTCATGGCGTACTTCATGAGCTTTTCGATCTCTTCGCTGGTGGGCCAGATGTCGCCGAGGTACACATCCTTGCCACCCTTTCCTTTGCCGACCGGCTCGGTCATCAGGTCGCGCATCACCGTGCCGGCAATGGCGTAGGCCACCACCAGCGGCGGGCTGGCCAGAAAGTTGGCCTTGAGGTTGGGGTGAATGCGGGCTTCGAAGTTGCGGTTACCTGACAGCACTGCAGCGCACACCAGCTCGCTCTTGTTGATCGCTTCGTTGAGCTCGGGCGTCAGGTCGCCGGAATTGCCGATGCAGGTGGTGCAACCATCACCGGCCAGCGCAAAGCCCAGCTTCTCCAGATAGGGCAGGAGGCCGGTTTCCGTCAGGTATTCGGTCACGATACGTGAGCCGGGCGCCAGCGAGGTCTTGATGTGCGGCTGTACCTTCAGGCCGGCCTCCACCGCTTTTTTGGCCAGCAGGCCGGCGGCCAGCAGCACGCTGGGGTTGGAGGTGTTGGTGCAACTGGTAATGGCAGCAATCAGCACGTCGCCATTGCCGAGCGTCAAGGCCTTGGTCTTGTCGTTCGGCAACTCGCACACCGTCACGGGATGGCGCCCCGCAGCTTGCGCCGTGGCCAGTGTCGGGCGGTTGCTGACCATTTCCACCACATCGCGCGCGGCGCCAGGCTGCGGCGACGGCGCCTCCTCGGCCGGGCCGCCTTCGCCGCAACCTACCCGATGGCGCTGCGACAGGCGTTCGGCGGGCTGGTTAAAGCCGTTTTCTGCGATGGGCTTGCTGAACAGCGACTCGAACTGTTGGGCTACCTGACCGAGTTCAATGCGGTCTTGAGGCCGCTTGGGGCCCGCCAGGCTGGGCGTCACATCGCCCAGGTCGAGCTGGACCACCTGCGAGTAATCAATCTCGCCCGCCCTGGCCACGCCGAACAGGCCTTGCGCCCTGAAGTAAGCCTCAAAGGCCTCGATCTCTGCCTTGGTTCGCCCGGTGCCCTTGAAGTAGTCAATGGTTTTCTCATCCACCGGAAAGAAACCCATGGTGGCGCCATACTCAGGCGCCATATTGCCAATCGTGGCGCGGTCGGGCAGCGCCAGCGTGCGCGTGCCTTCGCCGAAAAACTCGACAAACTTGCCCACCACTTTTTCACGGCGCAGAGTTTCAGTCACGCGTAGCACCAGGTCGGTGGCGGTGACGCCTTCCCGCAACCGTCCGGTCAACTCAAAACCCACCACGTCAGGGGTCAGCATGTAGACCGGCTGGCCCAGCATGGCGGCCTCCGCTTCAATACCGCCGACGCCCCAGCCGACCACCCCGATGCCGTTGATCATGGTGGTGTGGCTGTCAGTGCCGACCAAGGTGTCGGGGTAGTAAACACTCTCTTTGGTCTGGTGCACGCCGCGCGCCAGGTATTCGAGATTGACCTGGTGCACGATGCCAAAGCCGGGCGGCACCACGCCAAAGGTGTCAAAGGCCTGCATGCCCCATTTCATGAAGTCGTCGCGTTCGCGGTTGCGCTGGAATTCGAGCTTCATGTTCAGGTCCAGCGAATTCTTTTTGCCGAAGTGGTCGACCATGATGGAGTGGTCCACCACCAGGTCCACCGGCACCAGCGGCTCAATCGACTTCGGGTTCTTGCCCAGCTTCAGGGCCACGCTGCGCATGGCGGCCAGATCGGCCAGCAGGGGAACGCCGGTAAAGTCCTGCAGCACCACGCGCGAGACGACAAACGGAATTTCCTCGGTGCGCGCGGCATTGGGCCGCCAGTTGGCCAGCTCCTCGACATGCGCTGCCGTGACCTTTTTGCCATCGCAGTTGCGCAGCACCGATTCGAGCACGATGCGCAAGGACACCGGCAGGCGCGACACATTCGGGAACTGCCTGGCCAGCGCGGGCAAGGCGTAAAACTTGCCGGTCTTGCCCGAGGCGGTTTTGAAGTTTTTGAGGGTCGATGCAAAGGCGTGGGAACGCGAGCGGGAAGGGGCGCGTGCGGAGGCGGGTGATTTGGCCATGGCAATCTCCTTGTTGTTAAAACATCCTCCGCCATTTTGGCACTCACCCGGCCCATCGGGCAAAGCGCTGCCACATACCCGGCGCCAATCCGAGTTTTGCGCGGCGCGCGATGGACAATAGCGGCATGACGACCCAGACTCCCGAACTGCTTTTACCCGCCGGCTCGCTCGACAAAATGCGCGCTGCCTACGACTTTGGCGCCGACGCGGTGTACGCCGGCCAGCCGCGCTATTCGCTGCGCGCGCGCAACAACGAATTCCGGCTGGAGCAGATCCAGACCGGCATCGAAGAAGCCCACGCGCGCGGCAAAAAATTCTTTGTCACCAGCAACCTGCTGCCGCACAACGACAAGGTGCGTACCTACCTGCGCGACATCGAGCCGGTGATTGCGATGAAGCCCGACGCGCTGATCATGGCCGACCCGGGCCTGATCATGATGGTGCGCGAAAAATGGCCCGAGGTGCCGATTCACCTGTCGGTGCAGGCCAACACCGTGAACTGGGCTGCGGTAAGGTTCTGGCAAAAGATCGGCGTGGCGCGCATCATCCTGTCGCGCGAGCTGAGCCTGGACGAGATCGAAAAAATCCGCCAGGAATGCCCCGACATAGAGCTCGAAGTGTTCGTGCATGGCGCGCTGTGCATTGCGTATTCGGGCCGCTGCCTGCTGTCGGGCTACTTCAACCGGCGCGACTCCAACCAGGGCACCTGCACCAACGCCTGCCGCTGGGACTACACGACGCAGGCTGGCACCGACGACACTGATTCGGGCGAAGTCCAGCCGCTCCAGCTGGAGGACGACTTCAATTTTTCCGAAGCGCAGCAAGAGGCCGAACAGGCCTTCGCGGCCTGCGGCGGCAGCCCGCGCCACCCGCTGGCCGAGCGGGTCTATCTGCTCGAAGAAAAAGAGCGCCCCGGCCAGCTGTTGCCCATCATGGAAGACGAGCATGGCACCTACATCATGAACAGCAAGGACCTGCGGGCGGTCGAGCATGTAGCCCGGCTGGTCAAAATCGGCGTCGATTCGCTGAAGATTGAGGGCCGCACCAAGAGCCAGTATTACGTCTCGCGCACCGCGCAGGTCTACCGCCGCGCCATTGACGACGCGGTGGCCGGCCGGCCGTTCAACCCGGCCCTGATCACCGAACTCGAAGGCCTGGCCAATCGCGGCTACACCCCCGGTTTTCTGGAACGCCGCCCGGCGCAGGACACCCAGAACTACGAAACCGGAAGTTCCGAAATGCGCCGCAGCCAGTTTGTCGGCGAAGTCAAATCCACCCGAGACGGCTGGGCCGAGGTCGAAACCAAAAACCGCTTTCAGGTCGGCGACACGCTCGAAGTCATTCACCCCGGCGGCAACCGAACGGTGCAGGTGACGTGCATGAAGAACCTGGATGGCGAGGAAATCAGCGTGGCATCGGGCAGTCCGCTGCGCGTGTGGATTCCGCTGGAAGCACCGGCCGGCGGGGCGCTGCTGGCGCGGATTTTCGAATAAAGAACAGGCACTCAGCCCACGCCCAATTTACGGAAACAGCTACTGAATTGATAGCAATAAAAAAGCGACCCGAAAGCCGCTTTTTTATTCAGCAGGCGAGCCTCTTATGCAGGCACGCCATCTTTCACGGTATCAGCCATATCGGTGTAATCCTTGACCTGGTCAAAGTTCAGGTACTGATAAACCTGTTCGCTGGCGACCGTGAGGACTTGCATGTCGGACATGTACTCCGCCTTGGTCGGAATGCGGCCCAGCTTGGAGCAGATCGCGGCCAGTTCGGCGGAGCCCAGGTACACATTGGAGTTCTTGCCAAGGCGGTTCGGGAAGTTGCGGGTCGAGGTGGAGAACACGGTCGCGCCCTCTTTGACCTGCGCCTGGTTGCCCATGCACAGGCTGCAGCCTGGCATTTCCATACGCGCACCGGCCGAGCCCAACACGCCGTAATGGCCTTCTTCGCTCAGTTGCTTGGCATCCATCTTGGTCGGTGGCGCCATCCAGAGCTTGACCGGAATGTCGCGCTTGTTTTCAAGCAGCTTGGAAGCAGCGCGGAAGTGGCCGATGTTGGTCATGCAGCTGCCGAT
>NZ_JAUXNA010000147.1 GCF_030682935.1 Polaromonas sp. | reverse complement strand
TAGGGCGGTTAGCTCAGGGGTAGAGCATTGCATTCACACTGCAAGGGTCGGAGGTTCGAAGCCTCCACCGCCCACCAGAATTTCAGAAAAATAAGAATAAAAAAGCCAAGTCGTTTGACTTGGCTTTTTTACGCCTGCGCTATTTCAGGCGCAGGAGAATTTTTCGCTCCGGCTCAGAGCACCTCGCTGGCGAAATCCGCCAGCCGGGAGCGCTCGCCGCGCGCCAGCGTGATGTGGCCGCCGTGCGGCCAGCCCTTGAAGCGATCCACGGCGAAGGTCATGCCCGAGGAGCCTTCGGTCAGGTAGGGCGTGTCAATTTGCGCCAGGTTGCCCATGCAGATGATCTTGGTGCCCGGGCCTGCGCGGGTGATCAGGGTCTTCATTTGCTTGGGCGTCAGGTTTTGCGCCTCATCAATGATGACGTACTTGTTCAGAAAAGTACGGCCGCGCATGAAGTTCATGCTTTTGACCTTGATGCGTGAGCGGATCAGCTCATTGGTCGCCGCACGCCCCCACTCTCCGGAACTGGTGTCGGTTTTACCCAGCACTTCAAGATTGTCGTCCAGCGCCCCCATCCAGGGACCCATTTTTTCCTCTTCGGTGCCCGGCAGAAAGCCGATGTCCTCGCCCACCGATACGGTGGCGCGCGTCATGATGATCTCGGTGTAGCGTCGGTCGTCGAGCACTTGCGTCAGGCCGCTGGCCAGCGCCATCAGCGTTTTTCCCGTGCCGGCGGTGCCTGCCAGCGTGACAAAGTCAACTTCCGGATCCATCAGCAGGTTCATCGCGAAGTTTTGTTCACGGTTACGCATGGTCACGCCCCAAATGGCGTTCTTGAGATGCGTGTAATCCTTGAGTGTCTTCAGCACTGCCGTTTTGGCCTGAATTTCAGTAACACGGGCATACAGCGATGGCTCGCCCGGCGCCTCAAAGAATACAAATTGATTAATCAGCAGGCTGGGCACAATCGGTCCCGCGATGCGGTAGAAGGTGTGGCTGCCTTGCTGCCAGCTTTCAATGGTCTTGCTTTGACGCGTCCAGAAGTCGGCAGGCAGTGCCAGCGAACCCGAATACAGCAGATCGTCATCTTGCAGTGTTTTGTCGCTTTGGTAGTCGTCGGTGGCCAGCCCGAGGGCTCTGGCCTTGACGCGCATATTGATGTCCTTGGACACCAGCACCACCTCGCGCGGCGCATATTCCTTGCGCAGGGCTTCGACCACACCGAGGATCTGGTTGTCGGCCTTGCCCTGGGGCAGGCTCAGGGGCAGCGTGTAGTCCAGCGGCTTGGTCTGGAAAAACAGGCTGCCACCGGCCTCGCGGTGACCGGTCGTGTCCAGCTTGAGGCCCTTGCCGATATCGGCACCCTGGGACCCTGCCAAGGCGTCCAGCGAGCGGCTGGTCTGGCGCGCATTGCGGGCCACTTCGGTCATGCCCTTTTTGTGGCCATCGAGCTCTTCGAGCACGATCATGGGCAAGAAGATGTCGTGTTCTTCAAAGCGGAACAGGCACATCGGGTCGTGCATCAAGACATTGGTATCGAGTACAAACAACTTGGCTGGCCCCGTGTGTTTGGCTTTAGAGGGTTTTGCTGCCAGCCTTGGTTTTTGAGCGCTCTCTTTTTTATAGCTTCCTGCGCCCGTTAATTCAGGGCTGGCAGGCTCTTTCTCTTTAAAAATCAGGGGTTGCGCGCCAGCGTCGGCGGCGCGGCTGTCCAACAGGTCCAGC
>NZ_JAUXNA010000134.1 GCF_030682935.1 Polaromonas sp. | reverse complement strand
GGATCGGCCGGTCGGCCGTGTTTTGCACCACGAGTGTCAAGGTGTGCCGGCCCTCGTTGAGGAGATGGTCGGGGCCGTCGGTGAACAGTTCGCCGGGAATCATGGCCGCCTCACTTGCCGCCGCGTGACAACCAGACGGCCACCGCCAGGGCGCCGCCCAAGGCCACAAAACCCCATACGTCAGTGGCGTGCCAGTGGGTGCCTGAAAATCCATGTTTTTCATGGGAAAAAGCGGTTCCGGCCAGCGTAGTCATTAGGGTTGTTGCTATTAATTTCATGATTTTCCGGGGATATCAGGTATCAATGTTGAAGGCAGGCAGCGGCATCAGACGATGGGCTGGTGCACCGTGACCAGCTTGGTGCCGTCGGGGAAGGTGGCTTCGACCTGGATGTCGGGGATCAGCTCGGCGATGCCGTCCATCACATCGGCCCGGGTCAGGATGGTGCGGCCTTCGCTCATGAGTTGCGCCACGGTTTTGCCGTCGCGCGCGCCTTCCATCACGGCAGCGCTGATCAGCGCGACGGCTTCCGGGTAGTTGAGCCTGAGGCCGCGCGCGCGGCGCCGCTCGGCCAGCAGCGAAGCCGTAAAAATCAGCAGTTTGTCTTTTTCTCGGGGCGTCAGTTCCATGGGGCTCTTTCGGGGCGTGCTGTCGGGTTTGCAAGAACGGTGCCAAAAGCGCTTCGGCCCGGCTTGGCACAGAACCTGCAGTCAGCGCCCATCCCCACTTCGTCCTGCCTGCCCATTCATGGACGTCCCGACTTCACTGCTCACCACCGAGCCCGCGCTGCCCGCAGCGGCGGCGGGCCACGCTGCGCCCGTGCCGGTGCAGCGCATCATCAAGATCCGGCGCGACTACAACAGTTGGGTCGCCAGCGAAACCATGGAAGACTACGCGCTGCGCTTTACGCCGCAGCGCTTTCGCAAGTGGTCGGAGTTTCGGGTGGCCAACACCGCGTTTGGCGCGGCCTCGTTCCTGATTCTTGAAGCGGTGGGCGCCACGCTGCTTGTGAAATACGGCTTTACCAATGCGTTCTGGGCGATTGTGGCCACCGGGCTGATCATCTTTATGGCGGGCCTGCCAATCAGCATTTACGCCGCGCGCTATGGTGTCGACATGGATTTGCTGACGCGCGGGGCTGGTTTTGGCTACATCGGCTCCACACTGACCTCGCTGATCTACGCCTCGTTCACCTTCATATTCTTTGCGCTGGAAGCGGCCGTGATGGCCTATGCGCTGGACCTGGCGCTGGGGATTCCGCCGCGCTGGGGCTACCTGATCTGCGCGCTGGTGGTGATTCCGCTGGTCACGCATGGCGTGTCGGCCATCAGCCGGCTGCAGGTCTGGACGCAGCCCCTGTGGCTGGTGATGCTGGTGGTGCCCTTTGCATACGTCTGGATGCGCGATCCGGGTGCTTTTCTCGGAGTGGTGCACTACGGCGGTGAGAAGGGCATAGGTGGCGAATTCAATTTGCACTTGTTTGGTGCGGCGCTGACGGTGGGCATTGCGCTGATTACCCAAATGGGCGAGCAGGCCGACTACTTGCGCTTCATGCCGGTGCAGACCCAAGCCAATCGCTGGCGCTGGTGGGCGGGGGTGGTGGCTGGCGGGCCGGGCTGGGTGCTGCTGGGCGTGGTCAAGATGCTGGGCGGGGCACTGCTGGCCTACCTCGCAATTTCCAACATGGTGCCGCTGGAGCGTGCCGTGGAGCCGAGCCAGATGTACCTGACGGCTTATGAATACGTGTTTCCCCATTACGGCCTGGCCGTGGCGGCTACCGCGCTGTTCGTGGTGGTGTCGCAGCTCAAGATCAATGTGACCAACGCCTATGCCGGCTCGCTGGCCTGGTCCAACTTTTTCTCGCGCCTGACGCACAGCCATCCGGGCCGCGTGGTGTGGGTGGTGTTCAACACGCTGATTGCCTTCATGCTGATGGAGATGAACGTGTTTCAGGCGCTGGGCGATGTGCTGGGGCTGTATTCGAACATTGCGATCGCCTGGATGATGGCGGTGGTGGCGGACCTGGTCATCAACAAGCCGCTGGGCCTGTCGCCGCCGGGCATCGAGTTCAAGCGGGCGCACCTGTACGACATCAACCCGGTCGGCGTGGGCGCCATGGCGCTGGCGTCGCTGCTGTCGGTCACGGCGCATCTGGGCTTGTATGGCGAACTGGCGCAGGCGTTTTCGGCGGTGATGGCCATGGTCACGGCCTTGGTCGCTGCGCCGCTGATCGCGTGGGCCACCCAGGGCCGCTACTACATCGCGCGCCAGTTAGAAACGCCGAACGATCAAGGTTCTTACAAGCGCTACGCCACGCAGCAGTGCGTGATTTGCGAGCGCGCCTACGAAGGCCCCGACATGGCGCATTGTCCGGCCTACCAGGGCCCGATCTGTTCACTGTGCTGCACGCTGGACGCGCGCTGCGGCGACCTGTGCAAGCCCCACGCCAGCCTGTCGGCGCAGTGGTCGGCCACGCTGCGCTGGCTGCTGCCGCGCCGGGCCTGGCCCTATCTGGACACCGGGCTGGGCCACTTTTTGCTGCTGATGGGGGTGATTGTGCCGCTGCTGGCCAGCGTGTTTGGCCTGCTGTACCGCCAGGAAATGGGCGCACTGGTGGACCGGGTCGCGGCGGAATCGGCGCTGCGCTCGGGCTTTCTGAAAGCCTATATGGCGCTGCTGGTGATGGCCGGGCTGGTGGCCTGGTGGCTGGTGCTGGCGCACAAGAGCCGGCAGGTGGCCCAGGAAGAATCGAACCGCCAGACCCATTTGCTGATGCAGGAAATCGAGTCGCACCGCCAGACCGACGAAGCCCTGCAGCAGGCCAGGCTCGCAGCGGAGCAGGCGCGCCACCTGGCCGACCAGGCGAACCAGGCCAAGAGCCGCTACATCAGCGCCATCAGCCATGAACTGCGCACGCCGCTCAACAGCATTCTGGGCTATGCCCAGCTGATGGGCGAAGACAGCGCCATACCGCCGCACCGCAAGCAGGCGGTCAGCGTCATCAAGCGCGGCGGGGAGCATTTACTCTCGCTGATTGAAGGCACGCTCGACATTGCGCGCATAGAAGCGGGCAAGCTCTCGCTCGATGTCAGGCCCATGCACTTTGCCGATTGCGTGCATGAAATGGCCGGCATGTTCGAGTTGCAGGCGGCCTCCAAGGGCCTGGGTTTTTGCTTTGAGGCCAGCGGCAACCTGCCCGAACTGGTGCGGGCCGATGAAAAACGGGTGCGCCAGATTTTGATCAACCTGCTGGGCAATGCCATCAAGTTCACGGCCGTGGGGCAGGTCACGTTCAGGTTGCACCATGCGCACGAGATGGCCTACATCGACATTGAAGACACCGGCCCCGGCATGAGCGAAGCCGAACTGAGCCGGATTTTTGAGCCCTTCGCGCGCGGCAGCACGGCGGGCCAGAGCGCCACCGGCACGCCCGGCGCCGGCCTGGGCCTGACGATTGCCAAGATGCTGACCGACCTGATGGGCGGCGAGATGACGGTGCTCAGCACCCCGGGCGAAGGGTCGGTGTTTCGCATCCGGCTGTTTTTGCCCGAGGTGCATGTAGCCGCAGGTGCCGCCCAAGGCGCCAAAAACCAACCCGACCGACGCCGGCCGCGCGGCTACGAAGGGCAACGGCGCAAGCTGCTGGTGGTGGACAACGAGGAGGCCGACCGCGAATTGCTGGTGCAACTGCTCCAGCCCATGGGGTTTGAACTGCGCACCGCCGCCAGCGGCCATGACTGCCTGGATCTGCTGGCGGCCGGCTTGCGGCCCGACGTGATCTTCATGGACCTGGCCATGCCCGGCATTGATGGCTGGGAAACGCTGCGCCGCGTGCGGGCCGCCGGGCACCTCGACGTGCGCCTGGCCATTGTCTCGGCCAACGCCTTTGACAAGGGGCTGGACAACGATGTGGGCATTCGGCCTGAAGATTTCATTCTCAAACCGGTGCGTCACACCGAGTTGATCGACTGGCTGGCGCTGCGGCTGGCGCTGCGCTGGCAGTATGAAGCGGCGCCGGCCGTGGCGGTGGTGGCGCCGCAGCGGCGCGTGTGGCCTGATGCACCGCAGCTCGCCGCGCTGCGGGAACTCGTCAACCTCGGCTTTTATCGCGGCATCCTGAACAAGCTGGCAGAAATTGAAACGCAGCAACCCGCCACCAGCGGTTTTATCGATGACATGCGCCTGCTGGCGCGGCAATTCCAGTTCGACGCCATGAGCTGCCAGCTTACCCACCCGGAGGCCGACCATGGATCGCGCGCTTGATGCCAGCCAGATGCTGGACCGCACCCTGGACCGCGCCAACAGCGATGTCGTGCTGATTGTTGACGATGTGCCCGACAACCTCTCGGTGCTGCACGATGCACTCGATGAGTCAGGCTACAGCGTGCTGGTCGCCACCAGCGGCGAGGCCGCGCTGCAGCGGGCGCAGCAGGCCTTGCCCGACATCGTGCTGCTCGACGCCATGATGCCTGGCATGGACGGCTTTGAAGTGGCCAGGCGCCTGAAGGCCATGCCGGCAACTGCGCACATTCCCATCATCTTCATGACCGGCCTCACGGAAACCGAGCATCTGGTGGCGGCGCTGGAAGCCGGCGGCGTGGACTATGTGACCAAGCCGATCAAGTCCAGGGAAGTGATGGCGCGCATGGGCGTGCACCTGCAGGGCGCACGCCGTGCGCGGCAGGAGGCCCGGCAGGCAGGCCAGGCGCGCAATGCCCTGGATGCCTTTGGGTATGCCAGCATGACTGTGCGAATAAATGGCCAAGGTGGCGACGGCAAGCTGATCTGGCAAACGCCGCTGGCGCGCGACCTGCTGATGCGCTACTACGGCACATCCGCGCCGCAGACCCCCGAACCCGTGTTGAACTGGCTGCGCCGCCATCTGGCCGATGCCGAACGGCAGATTGAGCCGCCGCGCCTGGCGGTAGAGTTTGGGCCGCGCCGCCTGACGTTCCGGCTGCACCAGCAGACGGGGGACGGCGAGGGGGACGGCGCAGGGGATTGGCTCATCGTCATGCGTGAAATTTCGGATGACGCCGTGATTGATGCCATGCGCCTGAGCTTCACGCTCACCGGGCGTGAAGCCGAGGTGCTGTATTGGGTGATCAAGGGCAAGATCAACCGGGACATTGCCGACATCCTGGGGGCCAGCCCGGCCACCGTCAAAAAACACCTGGAGCGCGTGTATGCCAAGCTGGGTGTGGAAACCCGCACGGCGGCGGCAGGCATGGCCATGAACCGTATCCGGCAGCTGCATCCGCAGTTTGAGTGCTGAAGAAAGGGACGGACGACGTGATTTTCACAGCGCGGCTATAATAGTGGGTTCGGTAGCGCATCAGCCTTTTATTTCGAAGCCTTCTTGTTTTTGGCTTCCTTCTCAAATGCAGCGCTTCCCAGAGCCCGAATTCACGGAGCTTTGACAGTGTTTTCAGTGCCCAAACCGCCCTGAACCCTCTCAGCACTGTTCTATATTTCCTGTCGAGCACTTTCTCCAACGGTGCCCACGCATGGCTCAACCTGTCCATCCCCTTCAAGGGCCTGGCGGGTGGAAACCGAATACCGTTGGCTTGCTCGCAAGCCGCTTACTTCTCTCTATCAAGCCGGGAAAAATACCTGGCGCAGGCTTTTATGAATATTGATTACACCAAAATAGCGGTCGGCAAGTACCTTGTCTCTCCGCTAGCCAAGCAGCAGGGCGAAGGCCGCTACGCTGCTTCCGTTTCCATTCGTTCCGGTCGCGGCAGTGGCACGCATGACCGCGTGTTACGCTTCAGCGGAATTTTTGACAGCGCAGCCGCTGCCGTTCATTACGCAACGGAACACGCGATGGGCTGGATCCACGAACGCTCATGCCCCGCTTGCGCCTGATAAGCGGCTGGCCTCGCCGAGGCCAGCCGGGACAGACAAAATTCAAGTTTTTTTAATTCTCACGGAGTTGCATCATGGCCAAAGAAGAACTGATTGAAATGCATGGACTGGTAGACGAAGTGCTGCCCGATTCACGCTTTCGCGTGACGCTGGACAACGGCCACAAACTGATCGCCTACACCTCCGGCAAAATGCGCAAAAACCACATCCGCATTCTGGCCGGCGACCAGGTGTCGCTGGAACTGTCGCCCTACGACCTGACCAAGGGTCGCATCACGTTCCGCCACATTGCGGGCCGTGGACCAGGTCCTGCACCGCGCCAGTCGCGCTAAGCCCAGTCGTCCCCCGCTGAATTAAAGCCGGAACGCAGCGCCGGGAGCTGCTGCATGGCAGCTCGCAAAGCGCAGCAGCGCATGCCAGCCCTGTGAAAAGGGCCCATTCGGGGTTGGCCCACAGCCGCAGCCCCGTTCAGTTTCCCATCCCCGATTCAGCCCCTCTCAGTCTGCATTGTCGGCATCGGCCGCGCTGGCGGGCGGGCGCGCCATCCAGGCGATGAGCGAGGAACGCATGGCTTCTTCTACCGACATGTCGATGGCCTGCACCCAGTCGGCGGGCACGAACACGGTGTAGCCGCCAATCATGTAGCCCATGGGCAAATACACCGCCACGCGCTCGCCCGGCAAAAAGCCCTGCGGCAAATCGGCAAAGCTGCGGCGCGTGATGAGTCCGACGATTTCCAGGCCATGGCCGGGCATGCGCAAGATCACCACGCTTTGGTTGCCCTGCTTGGCGGCGGGCGAGAAGTAGTCGGCAAAACTCTTGAGTGACGAGTAAATGCTTTTGACCACCGGCAGGTAGGTGAACGGAAGTTCGGCAACGGACAGCAGTTTTTTCACGCCGGGCTTGGACAGCAGAAAACCAATCGCCAGAATGATCAATACCCCAAACACCAGGCCCATGCCCGGCACATAGATGCCGCCAATCAGGGGGTCCAACACCCACAGCGCGGCAGCTTCTGTCCAGGCCAGAAACATGAAAAGCAGGTACAGCGTCAAGGCCACCGGCAAGATGGTGATGAGGCCGCGAAAAAAATACTTGTAAAGGCTTTTCATGAGAGGGTTGTCTTGGTTGGTTTTTCAGGCGTCGGCGCACAATGCCGTCGCTTGATACAACCACCAATATAACCATTTCATTTACCCGCTCCACATGAATTTATCGACCTTGTCCTACATGAAAAAGGCATTGCGCACGGATGAACCTGGCAGGGCGGTGTTTAAGGTGGCTGATGGGTTGCCGTCCGCACGCAAACTTCAATATCTTCAGCGTGCGCGGCCCTGTTACGGGAAGCAGTGGGCAACAGCGCCAACATGAAAAGGAGTCTGCCGGTATGAATACTGATCTTGAATCCGACTACCTGCGCTTGCGTGCGCAGCTGCAAGCCTTGCAGGCTGAAGCGGTCAAGGATTTCCCAAAGATCGATCAGCTCATTAACCAGCTGGAGCGGCTTCAGCTTGCCATCAAGGAGCGCCACGGCCTGAAGGGCAACAACCCCAACGAATAGCGCTTGATCAGGATCCATGCGGCCTGCGGCCGGATTTTGGCCCTCCGCTTGATTGCTCCTTTTTTGGTAGCTGCTGGATCCCGATAATATTGGGCTAGAGGCCTTTTTTAGGCATAATTTATGCGCTGAAAGGCGAGGCAGCCGGTTCGGGCCGCTCACGCCGCCGCCGCCCACTTTTGCCGGCCGGGATAGAGGTAGGTGTAGTCGTAACTCCGGGCGCCGCCGGGATTATTGGGGCTTGACGTAGTTCATGGCCGCGTCAAATTCGCCCCGCGACAGGAAATTGTCCCGGTCGGCGTCGGCCTGCTCAAAATGCCTGGTCACGCCGCGAAAGCCCGCCGCTTCTGCCCGGCTGACCTTGCCATCATGGTCGCCATCCATGTAGTTGAAGGCGAACTCCAGCTTGCTGGCCGTATAGCGGGGGGCGAGAGCTTCGGTCGCCGCAACCGGCGCGGGCGCTTCCGGAGTTTGGGCGTGGGCACTGCCCATGGCTAACAAGGCCGCTGCAGCGCTCAGGGTGAGCGTCCATGCCCGGGCAGCAAGCGATGGGCCTTGTTTGGCTTTGGAAAAATTCATGGGTTTTGAAAAGGGAGAGTCAAACATCCAGGCTATTGGACGCCAGTTTGCCCGATGACTCCAGCACGCTTGCAGGGTGTTTCGCGGCTTTACACCGCCAGACACATTACTTTGCAAAGCCAGGTGGGGCACCAGATGCGGTGGCGGCTGACAGCCGGGCTCTGGACTGTCCGACAGGGCGCAGCCCGCCATCTTTTTACAATGGAGCACCAGTCAAGCATTTTAAAAGCACAAGGAGCAACCATGGCCACCAGCAGCATTCTCGGCGGTTCACAAATGCCCGAAGAAATCAGCGGAAAAGACGTCCATGCCCTCGGCCCCAGCGACAACTCCGACAGCGGCAGTGATGCCGTAGGCGCCTATGGGGAAGATGAACTGGCCAGCGACACCGATGCCGCCGGCACGGGTGAGCGCGCTTCGGTGGGCACCGTCGGCGAGCAGCCGGATGCCGACATCCTGCCCGACCGCATTGAACAAGTGACCGGCGCTGGTTCAGGTAACGACCTGGATGACACGGCCGGCGACGACGCCAACGATTTGAGTGACGTTGAAGACCTGGCCGATGACAGCGAAGACCTGGAAGTGGACGAAGGCGAAGAACGCGATGAAGAGGCAGGTCCGTCCCGCAAAGCCTGAATAGCGTCAGCGCGACCCCGGACGCACGGCGACGCACTCAGACCCGCTTCAGGCGCAGCCTTTGTCCGGCTGGAGCGTATGTCCCGCCTGAACGGGTGAATATCTCCGGGTGATTCGCTGCGCCGTGAAGCCGCTGAACACCACCCGCGCCCCTTTTTGACGACCGATACCTTTACCACCTTTACCATCGGCGGCTCCAGCCCGCCAAAAAATGTCTGCACGTCCATGAAACTTTCAAAAATAGCCTTGTCTTCCGCCCTGGAAGACAAGACCTTCCTGCTTTTGCTGCTGCTCGTGTCGCTGGCTTTTTTGTGGGTGCTCTGGCCTTTTTACGGCGCGGTATTTTGGGGCGCTATTTTGGCGCTGATGTTTTCACCGCTTTTTTTGCGCCTGCTGAAGAAGATGCCGAAAAAGCGCACGCTCGCCGCCTTGCTCACGGTCTCCATCATTCTGGTGCTGGTCATTTTGCCCGTGGGTTTTATCAGCGCCCTGCTGGCCCAGGAAGCGGCCAGCGTGTACCAGCGCGTTGAGTCCGGCGAGTTGAGCGTCAGCCGGTATTTTCAGCAAGTTTTTGACGCGCTTCCGGCGTGGATCACCGGACTGCTGGAACGTTCAGGCCTGAACAACCTGGGGCTGATTCAGGCGCGTGTGTCCGACAGCCTGGCCAAGGGCAGCCAGTTTATTGCCACGCAGGCATTGGGCATCGGGCAAAACGCCTTTGATTTTTTTGTCAGCTTTTTCATCATGCTGTACCTGCTGTTTTTCTTCCTGCGCGATGGGGCGGCCCTGTCCAGGCGCATCCGGGAAGCCATCCCGATGGAAGCCGATATCAAGCGCAATCTCTTCAGCAAATTCACCACGGTCATACGCGCCACGGTCAAGGGCAATATTGCGGTGGCCATGCTGCAAGGGGCGCTGGGCGGCCTGATCTTCTGGTTTCTGGGCATTCACGCGCCTGTGCTGTGGGGCACGCTGATGGCTTTCCTGTCGCTGTTGCCTGCAGTCGGGGCGGCTTTGGTGTGGATTCCGGTGGCGATTTATTTCCTGGCCATCGGCGCCATCTGGCAGGGCGTTGTGCTGATTGCCTTTGGCGTGCTGGTGATTGGGCTGGTCGACAACATCTTGCGCCCGGTGCTGGTCGGCAAGGACACCAAAATGCCCGATTACGTGGTGCTTGTTTCCACGATTGGCGGCATGTCCCTGTTCGGGCTCAATGGTTTTGTCATTGGCCCCGTGATCGCCGCCATGTTCATGGCGGCGTGGGACATTTTCGCCAAGGCCCGGCAGGCAGAGGCGGTTGAGCCACCTCTGGCTTGAATCGCCAGATTTGTTGGATAAATCGGGTTGTAGCCCAATGAATACGGGAGAACATAGCTATTAATTAAGTAGCATTTTGGCGTGCCAGGCGGCCTTCAGCGTCGTCATGTCCACCACGAAGCGGTATTTCACATCGCTTTTCAGCATGCGTTCGTAAGCTGTTTCGATCTCGTCCATGCGGATCGATTCGATGTCGGAAACAATGCCGTGCCGGGCGCAAAAGTCCAGCATCTCCTGCGTTTCCCTGATGCCGCCAATCAGCGAACCCGCCAGGCGCCGGCGTTTCATGATCAGGCTGAACACGCTGGGCGACGGGTGCGGGCTGGCCGGCGCGCCCACCAGCGTCATGGTGCCGTCGAGCTTGAGCAGCGCCAAAAACGCGTCCAGGTTGTGTGGCGCGGCCACGGTGTTCAGGATGAAGTCAAAGCTGGCGGCATGCGCCGCCATTTCGTCGGCGTTTCTGGACACCACGACTTCCCTGGCACCCAGCCGCAGCGCGTCTTCGCGCTTGTTGGCCGAGGTTGTGAACAGCACCACATGCGCGCCCATGGCCGCGGCAATTTTCACGCCCATGTGGCCCAGCCCGCCCAGGCCCACGATGCCCACCTTGTGGCCGGGGCCGACCTTCCACTGGCGCAGCGGTGAATAGGTGGTGATGCCCGCGCACAGCAGCGGCGCCACGGCCGCCAGATCGGATGCAGCGTGCGAGATGCCCAGCACAAACGATTCGCGCACCACCATGTGGCTGGAATAACCGCCATAGGTGTTGGCGCCCGTGCCCTGCTCGGGACCGTTGTAGGTGCCGGTAAAGCCGTTCTCGCAGTACTGCTCCAGCCCGTCGGCGCAGGGCGCGCAATGCTGGCAGCTGTCGACCATGCAGCCCACGCCCACCAGGTCGCCGACCTTGAACTTGCTTACCAGGCTGCCCACGGCCGTCACGCGGCCCACAATTTCGTGGCCCGGCACCGACGGGTACACCGTGTTTTGCCACTCGTTGCGCGCCGTGTGCAGGTCAGAGTGGCAAACGCCGCAGTAAAGAACATCGAGCGCGACATCGAGTTGGCCGGGCGAGCGGCGGTCGAAAGAAAAGGGTGCCAGCGGGGTGCTGGGCGATCTGGCGGCGTAGCCGTGTGCTTGTGACATGGGGCGAAGCTCCGAGTTGGGAAAACCGCGATGCTAGCCCTTTAAAGCGTTCTTTGTATGTCAGACGCGCACCCGAATCGGGTTGAACGGCTTTAGCGGCGCGGGCCTGCAAGGCACAGTTTTTTGCATTTACCGGCATTCAGGCGCCACTGTGGCCAGCGGTTGAACGGGTGCAACCAGCTATTGAATTTACAGCGTATAAACCGACCCATGACCTACCTGCCCCCCCACTTTGAAGAGACTGACACCGCCACGCTGCACGCGCTGGTGGGCGCTTACCCGCTGGCCACCTGGGTGGTGCCTCACCAGGGCGAGCTGCTGGTCAACCACATCCCGTTTTTGCTGGACGCCCAGCGCGGCGAGCACGGCACGCTGATTGGCCATGTGGCCCGCGCCAATCCGGTGTGGCAGGCGCTGCCTGCGTCATCGGTGGCGGTGTTCATGGGGCCGCAAGCCTATGTGTCGCCCAGCTGGTATCCGAGCAAGCAGGCGCACGGCAAGGCCGTGCCCACCTGGAACTACGCCACCGTGCACGCCCACGGCGTGCCGCAGGCGTTTGACGACCCGGCCCGGCTGCTGGCGCTGGTCACGCGCCTGACCCAGGTGCATGAAGCCAGCCAGGCCCAGCCCTGGCAGGTGCAGGATGCGCCTGCCGACTACCTCGGCAGCATGCTCAAGGCCATCGTCGGTATCGAGATCCCGGTGCAGCGCTGGGTCGGCAAATGGAAGGTTAGCCAAAACCGGCCGCCTGCAGATCAGCAGGGCGTGGTGGCCGGCCTGAAGGCGCAGGGCAGCGAGGCCGTAGCGCAGATGGCGGCTTTGGTAAAGCCGCGCGGCTAGTCACGGCGGTGTCACGGGGTGGGCCTAGCATGGGCTGTTTCCAACCCTGCCGCTGAAAAGGGCTCATCCATGCGCCACCGTTTCCCCCAACGCCTTGTCGCAGCATCGCTGATGGCATGCAGCCTGTCTGCGCTGGCCCAGAGCCCCCAGGCCATCACCAACATCCAGCTCGGCCCACGCCCCTTCTTTTTGGTGGCCGAGATGGCTGACAGCCCGCTCAAAGCCAGGCTGCAAAGTTGCGCCAACGGCCCGTTCAGGAAAACCGACTTCTCGATTGGCCACCGGGGCGCCGCGATGATGTTCCCGGAGCACACCAAAGAGTCCTACGAGGCAGCCGCCCGCATGGGCGCAGGCATTGTGGAGTGCGACGTGACGTTCACCAAGGACAAAGAACTGGTCTGCCGCCATGCGCAAAACGACCTGCACACCACCACCAACATTCTGGCCACCCCCCTGGCGGCCAAATGCACCCAGCCCTTCACCCCGTTTGACGCCGAGAAAAACACCCCCGCTACCGCCGAATGCCGCGCCAGCGACATCACCCTGGCCGAGTTCAAAACCCTGCGCGGCAAGATGGATGCCTTCAACCCCAAGGCCACGACCGCGCAAGAGTTCATGGGCGGCACGGCCAACTGGCGCACCGACCTGTACAGCGGCCCCACCAGCGGCACCTTGATGACGCACCGGGAGAGCATTGCCTTGTTCAAGAAGCTGGGCGTCAAGATGACCCCGGAACTCAAGTCCGCCAGCGTGGCCATGCCGTTTGATGGCTTCAGCCAGGCCAACTACGCCCAGAAAATGGTGGACGAGTACAAGGCCGCCAAGGTGCCCGCCAGCCAGGTGTTTGCCCAGTCCTTTGACAAGAATGACGTGCTGTATTGGGTCAAAAACGAACCCGCCTTTGGCAAACAGGCCGTGTTCCTGGACGACGCAGAGAAGGTCGCCGACCTGCCCAGCCTGGAAGAGCTCAAGCGCTACAAACAGGACGGCATCCAGATCGTCGCGCCGCCGATTTTTGCGCTGCTGGACGTGAAAGACGGCAAACTGGCCGCCTCTGCCTACGCCAAAAATGCCAAACAGGCCGGCCTGGGCATCATTGCCTGGAGCCTGGAGCGCTCCGGCGTGCTGGCCACCGGCAAGGGCGGCTGGTATTACCAGACCGTGAACCAGGCGATCCAGCGCGAGAGCGACACGCTGCTGGCCGTCGATGTGCTGGCCAGGGACGTGGGCGTGAGGGGCATTTTTTCCGACTGGCCCGCTACCGTCACTTACTACGCCAATTGCATGGGTTTGAAGTGATTTTTTAGCGGTGAAAATTTTGCGCGTTCAAGACGCCTTATCCTGCCAGCCCTTGATAAATCTGCATAAACGGCTGAATTGCTGACTTATGAGTAATGGCGAGCCAGGACAGGGCTGGCAGCCGCCTCGGAACGTGAGGGGCTGAGATAGTCCAGCTCAAGCGAAAGTACCGCCGCAGCTGATGTGCGTGTTTCCACGCCGAGCTTGGCGTACACATGCTCCAGATGCTTGTTGACCGTCCGCGGGCTCATGCCCAGAATGTCTGCGATGTCGCGGTTGGTTTTTCCCTTGGCCAGCCAGGACAGGACTTCGGCCTCGCGCCGCGTGAGGTCCGCGCTTCGCACGCGGGACGCGGCTGCCGGGCGTAGTTGCAGCAGCGTCATGGATTCGCCCAGACCGCTACTGCCGATCCAGTGCATCACCAGTTCTTCGCCGCCGCGTTGCCCGAGCGGCAAGGTGGTGGAACCCGAGGCCTCCAACCCACTCACCAGGGCTTTGAAAAGATCGACTGGCGAACCTGGCGCTACGAACTCCTTCAGCCAGGCGGCGGCCTTGGGCGACTGCCAGGCGACGCGGAACTGCGAGTCCAGCATCAGCACGCCCAGGCCGGCCACGTCAACGGCTTCCCTTGCCAGCCGCGATACCCGGGCGTTACGCATATGCGCTGACAGGCGAGCCAGGACTTCGTCGATCTTGACAGGCTTGACCACATAGTCCACGCCCCCCATGTCGAAGGCCGTGACGATGTGCGCGGTCTCTGACAAGGCCGTCATGAAGATGATCGGAATATGGGCGCGCTCAGGCAATTGCTTGATGCGCCGGCAGGTCTCGAATCCATCGAGCCCGGGCATCATGGCATCGAGCAAAATCGCGTCGGGCGTTACCCATTGCAGGCTTTCGAGTGCAGCCTCGCCGCTGCGTGCCACCAGCACCGAATAGCCCGCAGCCTCAAGCGCGTCGATCAGAAAGCCAAGCGCATCGGGTGCGTCGTCAATCACCTGCACCACCAGTTGCGGGGCCGTGCGCGCTTTGGTGCCAACAACCGGTGCGGTGGTCATTTCTATCGTAGCCATCTTAAAAGTCCCTCCAGACCAACACGGTCCAGCAAGGCCCGAAAATAGGTGCATTCGGCCTGGGTTGCGCCGTTTTCGGCTGCAATGCGGTCAATGCTGCGGCGCAAGGAGGTGACATCGCCGATGCGCGTCAGCCAGGTCAGTTCGGCCACGGCTTCATTGCTGAGTGAGCGCTGCACCGGTGCCACCGGCTGTACCGCCTCGGATGACTTGAACAAGTCCAGGCTGGATTCGTAGGTCCAGATCAGGTGCAGCTGCGTTTCGAGCTTGCCCATCAACTCCGACTCTGATACCGGCTTGCTGACAAAGCCATTGCAGCCGCTTTGCTTGAGCTGCAGCGGGTCGTGAAAGACGTTGGCCGAAACCATGATGACAGGCAGCGTGGCCAGCCCTTCAGCGCGCAGGCGCTGGCAGGTTTCCCAGCCATCGATACCGTCCATATTCACGTCCAGCAGCACTGCATCGGGCGGCTCGCGATGCACAGCCTCCAGACATTCGAGTCCGCTGGCGGCTTCGCTTAGCGTGAATCCGAGTGGGCGCAGCAACGCGGTCAGTAATTGGCGCTGGCTGGCCTGGTCATCCACCAGCAGTATGCGGCGCTGCGGGCCTTCATAACCGGTGATGCGTCGGTGGTCTTCCACCACATGTTTGTCCAGGGCGGTAAGTTCGCGCAGGTACATGCGAACCTTGAAATTACTCCCTTGGTCGATCGCGCTTTCAAGCGATATCTCACCGCCCATGAGCTCTGTCAGCAATTGGGTAATGGTCAGCCCCAGACCGGTGCCTGCCTCCTGGGCTCGCCGGCCCGAGCTGCTGCGCTCGAAGGGCAGAAAAATGCGCTCGTGATCATTTTGGTCAATGCCGACACCGGTGTCGATGACTTCAAAGCGTGCCACCTCCATGCGGTGCTGCACGCGCAGCGTGACGCTGCCGTGCTCGGTAAATTTGATGGCGTTGGCCAGCAGGTTCAGCAGGATTTGCCGCAGGCGCTTGGCGTCAGTATGGACGTAGGCGGGCAGGCGCCGCGGCGCATCGAAGCTGAACACCAGGCCCTTGGCCACGGCCTGCGGCTCCACCATCTTGACAATATCATCCAGAAAGTCGCGAAAGGAAATCGCCGCTTTGTCAATCTGCATGCGGCCCGCCTCGATGCGCGCCAGATCGAGCATGCCGTCAATCAGGCTGGCCAGATGCTGGCCGCTGCGCTGGATCGTCGTGATCTGGCGCCGGAATTCGCCCGTGAGGGTCTCGTTGTGCAGCAGTACTTGCGAATATCCCAGGATGCTGTTGAGTGGCGTGCGAAATTCATGGCTGACGCCCGTGACGTAGCGGGTTTTGGCCAGATTGGCGGCCTCGGCGACTTCTTTTGCCTGCTGCAGCGCAGCGTCGGTTCGCTCATGCGCCTCGATTTCACGCAGCAGCAGCTGGTTCTGGTGGTTGGACTCGTCCTGGGCCACCTGGCGGCTCTCCACGCCCAGCACGATCCACCACGATCCGACGGCTAACACCAGCAAGAGCAGCGTGTACGTTTTCTGGAAGGCCAGCCACACGGTGGCGCGCTGCGTCGGCTCCAGTGCGGATGCAATGGCCTCCTGGTAATAAACCAGGCCCATTACTGCGGTGAGCAATACCGCCAGCGAGCACAGCACCACCAGGTAGTGAGTGACGCGAAAATTGATTCGGGATGACAGCGTGGCCGGCAGCAGCTTGCCCAGCAGGTCCTGCATCTGCTCTGTTGAACGCGAGCGGTTCTTGCAGCGGTCATGGCAGCGTGACTCCAGCGTGCAGCACAGGGAACAGATCGCCTCGCCATAGGCCGGGCAAAAAGCCATGTCCTCGGATTCAAAACGGTTCTCGCACACCGTGCATTGCACCAATTGGCCCGGCTGCCACAAGCGGGGGCTCTTGCGGGCGATATAAAAGCGCCCACCGCTCGTCCAGGCCAGCAGGGGCGAGGCCAGCAGGGCCACAGCCAACGCAATCATGGGCGAGAAGGCCTGCGCCCAGGCGCCCAGACCACCGGTGTAGCAGACGATCCCGGTCAGGCTTGCCAGCAGCGTTGCACCGACGCCCACCGGATTGATGTCATACAGGTGGGCGCGCTTGAATTCAATCCCTTTTGGCGACAGGCCCAGTGGCTTGTTGATGACGAGATCGGCCACCAGCGCGCCGACCCAGGCGGTGGCGAGATTCGCATACAGGCCCAGCACCTGCTCCAGCGCCTTGAAGACACCCAGCGTCAACAGCAAGATGGCAATGCCCACATTGAACACCAGCCAGACCACGCGGCCCGGATGGCTGTGCGTCAGGCGCGCGAAGAAATTGGACCAGGCGAGCGAGCCTGCATAGGCATTGGTCACATTGATCTTGACCTGCGAGACGACGACAAACACGACGGTGGCAAGAACGGCGATGGCCGGATGGGTGAAGACGTAGCTGAAACCGGCGAGGTACATCTGTGTGGGATCCAGCGCTTTTTCGACCGGCAATTGGGCTTGCAGCACCAGATAGGCCAGCAGCACCCCGCCCATCATCTTGCACATGCCGGGCACGATCCAGCCCGGGCCGGCCGCCAGCACCGAAAACCACCAGCGCCTGCGGTTGTCCGGCGTTTTTTCCGGCAGGAAACGCAGGAAATCGACCTGCTCGCCCACCTGCACCACCAGGGCAAAGGCCATGGTGGCCGCGGAGCCGAACATGAGCCAGTCAAAGCCGCTGTCGCCCGAGGCGTAGCCCGACAGGCTGCGAATCCGAGAGAGCACCGAAGGGTCCCTGATCAGGATGGCCAGGTAAGGCGAGAGGAGCAGGAGCAACCACAAGGGCTGGGTCCAGAGTTGAAGCCGGCTGATGAAGGTGATGCCGTAGGTTACGAACGGAATGATGATCAGCGAGGACAGCAGGTAGCAGACGGTCAGCGACCAGTCTGTGAAGTACAGCTGCAGCGCCGAGGCCATGATGGCCGCCTCCAGCGCAAAGAAGATGAAGGTAAAGCTGGCGTAGATCAGCGAGGTAATCGTCGAGCCCAGATAGCCAAACCCCGCGCCGCGCGTCAGCAAGTCCATGTCTATGGCGTGTTTGGTGGCGTAGTAGCTGATGGGCAGCGCGGTCACAAATATCAGCAGGCCCACCATCAGGATGGCCCAGAACGTGTTGGTGAAACCGTAGTTCAGGGCCATGGCGGCGCCGATGGCCTCCAGCGCAAGGAACGAGACCGCGCCCAGCGCGGTATTGGCGACACGGAATTCGGACCAGTGGCGCCGCCCGCGCGGTGTGAAGCGTAGCGAGAAATCCTCCATCGTCTCGTTGGCGACCCAGGTGTTGTAGTCGCGCCGGATACGGAAGATTTTTTGTGTGGGCTGTGTCGATTGTGTCACGCGCGCTTGAGCTGGCAGTTAGGCATGCAAGACTCAAGCAATAAACGTACCGCTGAAGGCTGATTCAGTGGTGGCACCCCCGGTTTGCCGGGGAGCTGACGCGTGGGGGCGGCTGGTTGTCAGGCGCCGTTCGGAATGCCTTCTATCGGGCATTCGGGCGTGCCCGGCGTCGTGCGGGTGATGGCTTCCACCATGGCGCGCGCTTTTTGCGGGTCATTGACCCAGGTCTTGTAAAAATCAAGGGGGCAGTCTGCTACACCGCCGGCATCCTCGCCTGAGTTGATGGTGCCGGTGTAGCCGCGATGCAGCAACTTGAACAAATGGTTTTGCGACTGGCCGTTCTTGCGCGTGTCGCGGATCAGGCCCATGGAGAGTTCGGCGTACTGGATACCCATCTCTTCCTCGCCGCACTCGCCCAGTGTGCGGCCGTCAAAGCCGACGATGGCGGAATGCCCGAAATATGAGTACACGCCGTCAAAGCCGGCGGCATTGGCCACGGCCACATACACGTTGTTCATCCAGGCCATGGCCTTGGCCACCAGGACCTGCTGTTCCTTGGCCGGGTACATATAGCCTTGGCAGCGCACGATCAGTTCGGCGCCCTTCATGGCGCAATCGCGCCAGATCTCGGGGTAGTTGCCGTCATCGCAAATGATGAGGCTGATCTTCAGGCCCTTGGGTCCCTCCGTCATGTAGGTCCGGTCGCCCGGATACCAGCCTTCAATCGGCGTCCAGGGCATGATCTTGCGGTACTTCTGCACGATCTCGCCCTGGTCGTTCATCAGGATCAGTGTGTTGTAGGGCGCCTTGTTCGGGTGCTCTTCATGGCGCTCGCCGGTCAGTGAAAAAACGCCCCAGACCTTGGCCTTGCGGCAAGCCTGGGCAAAGATGGCGGTCTCTTCACCCGGTATGACGGCGGCGGTTTCATACATTTCATCGCGGTCATACATGATGCCTTGCGTTGAATATTCCGGGAAGATCACCAGGTCCATGCCGGGCAGGCCCTGCTTCATGCCGACCAGCATGTCGGCAATCTTGCGGGCGTTCTCCAGCACTTCGGCCCGCGTGTGCAGCCGCGGCATCTTGTAGTTCACGACGGCAACGCCGACGCAATCAGCACTGCTTGAAATATCACCATGTCGCATCTTTGTACTCCTGTCGTGTGGATGGCCTGACAGTGTGGCGCCGCCGTGTGCGCAGGGCACTACGTTAATTGACGTATTCCGGAATGCGGGTGCAGCAGATAAATTTCACTCCAACGCAGACCCGATAACGGGATGCGGAAATCCCCAACCTTCCAGGAGCCCACATGTCAGCTGATTCGTCTTCTCCGCTTTCCAATATTCCGGATTCAGCCACGCGCCGCAGGTTGCTGCAGCTGATGGCCATGTCGCCGCTGGCCGGCGTTCCGTCGCTGGTGCTGGCGCAGCAGTTCCCAACCGCCAAGGTCAACACCACCAAGCTGGCAGTCACGGACACGGAAGTCACGGTAGGCCAGTTGCACTCGGCCACCGGCACCATGGCGATTTCCGAAACCGGCTCCATTCAGGCCGAACAACTCGCCATTGACCAGATCAACGCCATGGGCGGCGTTCTGGGCCGAAAAATCAAGGTCATCAAGGAAGACGGCGCGTCCGACTGGCCCACCTTTGCCGAGAAATCCAAAAAGCTGCTGGTCAACGACCACTGCGCCGCCGTGTTTGGCTGCTGGACATCGGCTTCACGCAAGGCTGTGTTGCCGATCTTTGAAAAAGAAAACGGCCTGCTCTACTACCCGACCTTCTATGAAGGCCTGGAGCAGTCCAAGAATGTGATTTACACGGGCCAGGAAGCCACGCAGCAAATTATCTGGAGCCTGGACTGGGGCGCAAAAGAGAAGAAGGCCAAAACCTTCTTCCTCGTGGGTTCGGACTACATCTGGCCGCGCACGTCGATGAAGATTGCGCGCAAGCACATTGAGGCCTACCAAAAGGGCAAGGTCGTCGGCGAAGAGTATTACCCGCTGGGCAACACCAACTTCAACTCGCTGATCAACAAGATCAAGGT
>NZ_JAUXNA010000130.1 GCF_030682935.1 Polaromonas sp. | reverse complement strand
ACCTTGATGTTTACCTCGGCACGCGCCAGGCGCCGGATTTCGGTGGTGACCTGGTCGGCCAGCTCACGCGTGGGGCACAGCACCATCGCCTGCACCGCAAAACGGCGCGCGTTGAGGTTGGCCAGCAGCGCCAGCGCAAAGGCGGCGGTCTTGCCGCTGCCGGTTTTGGCCTGGGCAATCAGGTCTTTGCCCAGCAGGGCCACGGGCAGGCTGGCGGCCTGAATCGGGGTCATCTTGAGGTAACCGAGTTGTTGCAGATTGGCCAGCACATGGGCTGGCAGGGACAGGGAGGCGAAATCGGAAGAAGAAGAGGTCATGCGCCGATTATCGACGGCTGCGCCACTTTGGGCGCGCGCCCAGCCGTTTGCCATGCCCACACAGGGGGCCACCCCATGCGCGCATGCCGCCACTGGCGCGCAGCGTCGGTGGTAATCTGAAAAAATACAACGTTTTCCAGACCCGAAAGAAACACCCATGCAGACTTTTGATTTCGACCTTTTCGTCATTGGCGGCGGCAGTGGCGGCGTGCGCGCCGCCCGCATGGCGGCGCAGCGCGGCGCCCGCGTGGCCTTGGCTGAAGTGGCCGAAATGGGCGGCACCTGCGTCAACCTGGGCTGTATTCCCAAAAAACTTTACAGCTATGCGGCCCACTTTGCCGAAAGCTTTGAAGAATCGCACGGCTTTGGCTGGGTCGGCGAGGCGCCCATCCTGAACTGGAACACCCTCAAAACCAACCGCGCCCGGGAGATTTCACGGCTCAACGGCATCTATGTGCAGTTGCTCAAAGGATCGGGCGTCCACCTCCTGGAAGGCTGGGCCACGCTGGTCGATGCGCACACAGTGGCGGTGGGCGGCCAGCATTACAGCGCCCAAAACATCCTGATTGCCACCGGCGGCAAGCCCAGCGTGCCCGACGTGGCGGGCGGCGAGCATGTCATTACCTCCAACGATATCTTTGACCTGTCGCCCTTTCCGCAGCGCCTGCTGGTGGTGGGCGGCGGCTACATTGCCTGCGAGTTTGCCTCTATCTTCAACGGCCTGGGCGCCCAGGTCACGCAGCTGTACCGGGGAACCCAGGTACTGCGCGGCTTTGACGAGGACGTGCGCGCCTTCATTGCCGGCGAAATGGTCAAGACCGGCGTGGCGCTGCACCTGAACACCGACGTGGCCGCCATTGAGCGCACCGGCGAAGGCCTGCAGGTGCGGCTGCTCGATGGCAGCCACGTTACCGTTGACGCCGTGCTGTACGCCACCGGCCGGGTGCCGCTGGTGGACGGACTGGGCCTGGAAGCAGCCGGCGTCAAGCAAAACGACGCGGGCGCGATCCAGGTGAACGCGCAGTACCAAACCTCGGTGCCGTCGATTTACGCCTTGGGCGATGTGACCGCGCGGGTTCAGCTCACGCCGGTGGCACTGGGCGAAGCCATGGTGGTGGTCGACCAGCTGTTTGGCCCGGCGGAAGGCAAGGCGCCGCGCAGCATGAGCTATGACTTCATTCCGACGGCGGTGTTTACGCATCCGAACATCGGCACCGTGGGTTACACGGAAACCGAGGCCAGCGAGAAATTCGGCAAGATCCGCGTCTACCGCACCGACTTCAAGGCGCTCAAGCACACGCTGAGCGGCAGCACCGAGCGCACGCTGATGAAGCTGCTGGTCGAAGACGCCACCGACCGCGTGGTAGGCCTGCACATGGTGGGGCCGGACGCCGGCGAAGTCGTGCAGGGTTTTGCCGTGGCCATGAAGGCCGGCGCCACCAAAGCCATCTTTGACAGCACCATTGGCATCCACCCCACGCTGGCTGAAGAATTTGTGACGATGCGTGAGCCGGTCAAGGGTTGAATGTGGCAGCGCAATTTTGCTATTATTTTTGTAACTGCTGGCGCATATTCTGATATTTCCCTAGGCACTGATGGCAAGCCGCTTCATTTTTTCCCACAGCGTCTTACGGGAGATACCCAGCACCTCGGCGGTCTTGGTGACACTTCCTTCACAGCGGCTCAAGGCTTTGCGTATGTGGCCACGCTCTGCATCCTCGACAATGGCGTTTAGCGGCAGCAAACCTTGGGCAGGGCAATCCGCCGCAGCGGCGCCCGGGGAGGCTCCGAGGCAGGCGGACACGGGCACGGCCAGAACGCCCTCATCACTCATGACCACCGCCTGTTCCAGATAGGCGCGCAGCTCCCGGATGTTCCCGCGCCAATTGCGCGCCATCAGGTCACGCAGGAACAACTCCGACATGGAGATCGGAATGCCCTGCTCCGCCGTGATCTGTTGCAGGATCAGTTCCGTCAGCCAGCGCACATCTTCCGGTCGCTCGCGCAAGGGTGGTATTTCAATACGGATCACGGCCAGGCGATAAAACAGGTCTTCGCGAAACCTGCCCGCCAGCATGTCGGCGTACAAGTCACGGTTGGTGGCGGCGATGATGCGAAAGTCGCTGTGCGTGGTGCGTTCTGAACCAAGCCTGAAAAAGCATCGCTCCTGCAATACCCGCAGCAGCTTGGCCTGCATGCTGGCGGGCAGATCCCCCACCTCATCCAGGAACAAGGTGCCGCCGTGCGCCCGTTCCACAAACCCCTTGTGGGCCCGCTGCGCGCCCGTGAACGCGCCCTTTTCGTAGCCGAAAAATTCCGCTTCCATCATGGATTCGGGCACCGCTGCACAGTTCACCGGAACAAAGTCGCCGGCCTTGCTGCGCGGGTCCAGGCTGTGGATCATTTGCGCCACGACTTCCTTGCCCACCCCCGACTCCCCGGTCACGAGCACGGAGGTCTTTTGTCGCGCCAGCTTGCGCACCAACTCCTCCACCCGGCGCATGGCGGGCGAGATGCCGAGCATGGCCTGGGCCGGTGCCTGCGCGGTCGTCGCCAACGCATCGAGCACCATGGAGACCAGTTTTTCAATGTCGAACGGCTTGGTCAGGTATTCGCGCGCACCGGCATGCAGCGCGCTCACCGCGTCATTCACGCTGCCGTAGCCGGTCAGGAAGAACCACGGCAACAGGCGATAGGCCGGCGACAACTGGCTAAACCACTCCGTCGCCAGGCCATCGGGCAGGCGCACGTCGCTGACCACGGCGCCCCAGGGCGCCTCCATCTGGCCCTGTGCCTCCGCCAGCCG
Source organism: Polaromonas sp. (assembly GCF_030682935.1). Lineage (GTDB taxonomy): Bacteria > Pseudomonadota > Gammaproteobacteria > Burkholderiales > Burkholderiaceae_C > Polaromonas. The sequence goes on along the minus strand of NZ_JAUXNA010000130.1, from coordinate 24,218 downwards.
GCGAACCCATACGACCTTGACGCCTTCGAGCTCAAACCGTTGCACCAGCGACTCGCCCAGGATGAGGTCGTCTTCAATCAGCAATAAGTGTTTTGTCGTCATGATGGGTATGTTTGGGGAGCCAGAAGCTCAGGCTGGTGCTAAAAGGCAGGGGGATGGCGTCCGTCTCGGTGGCCGCGAAACCGCCGCCGTAGCGCACGGCAAATTCATGGCAAATCCACAGTCCGAAGCCGTGCGGGTCGTTGCGGTCTTCGGCGTGAAGACGCTGCTGCAACTCGTCGCTGGACATGACTTGTCCGGTATTGGCCACCACGAAGCGCACGGCCTGGGCGTCCGAGCTCAGGGCCGCTTGGACCTGGCCGCCGTCACCTGCGGCCTTGATGGCATTGAGCAGCAAGTTGAGCATGACCTGCCGAAATACCGTGGACGGGACGCACAAGTCGGCATGGTTCTCAAGCACCGACGTGACCGTGACGCTGTGCAGGGTGGCGGCGGCTCGCGCCAGAGTGATGACATCGTCCAGATCGCTCGCAGTCATGCAGCGATCCTCCACCCGGGCCTGGGGCAGCAGGGCGGCCGTCATGGTGCGAATCTGATGCAAGCCGCGTTCAATCAGGTCCACCGTGCGCAGCCGCGTGTCGGGTGCGTCACCGTGCAGGCGCAGCGTACGCGTGGCCGTCAGCAAACCGGCCAGCGGGTTGTTGATTTCATGCGCTACCGCCGCCGTGATGCGGCCCACCGCGGCCAGTCGCTCGGCAGAGCGCGCGCGTTGCTCATTGGCTTGCCGCACCGACATGTCGGCCAGCAGGCGCCGCACCGCGCCGGCAATGCGATTGAGTTCCGGGTCCCTCACCTGCGGCACAAGCTGCTGCAATTTCACCAGATCCACACGACCAATCAGCGCGATGCTGTTCGCCATCTGCGCAATCGGTTGCGCCATGCGGCGGCCAGCCAGCCATCCCAGCGGCACCAGCACGATCACGGCCAGCGCCGCTCCTATCAATGCGGGCGTGGCCAGCGCGGCCCAGTCGGGCGCGAACGCGGCGGCATCCACTTCTGCCAATACGAAGCCAATGACTTTCTCATCGTCGCTGCGAATCGGTTGAATCAGGGCCAGGCTGCCGTCTCCGGAATCCATCGTCCGGGCCGACGGCACATCCTTGGCAAGGGGCAGCATGCGACCGTTCACCGAAACACCGAGCGCCTGCTCGCCGGTCGGCAAACGTTGCGGGTCGGACCCCGCCAGGAACCGCCCATCCGCATCCAGAATAGCGGCGCGGGCATAGCCCTTGCCCGCATCCGGCAGCAGGGCCGCCGTATTTCGCAAGAGCTCAAATGCGCGCCAGGTGTCCTCGGTCGCCAGCAAGGGCCGCCCCTGCACCACCAACAGCGCCATGACGCGCTGGACGGTGGTGACGATATCCTGGCGGGCCGCGCGAGCCGATATTTGCGCCGCCACGACGCTCACTAAAAGTACCGACAGCGTCACGGCCAGCGCCAGGCCCAGCGGTATCTGGATGCGATAGGGCAAACGGGGCAGCATGGCTCAGGTGCGCGCTGCGCTCACGCTGGTGGCCAGCGCCTTGATGGAGTCGAAAAGCGCCGGGGCGGGTTTGGAAAAGCCGCTCAGGTTCAGCGCTCGCAACAGGTCCTGCCCCTGGGGTTCGCCGTGCATGGTCAGCAGGGCCTCGCCCAGTCCCGCCAGCGCATTGTTCCGGTCACCCTGCCTGACCACGATGGGCGGGAATGCATAGAAGTCGGACTTCCAGATCACCTGCGTTTTCGCGACCAAAGCTATTTTCTGCAATTGCATGGTTTCCCATACGTAGCCATCGATGCAGCCTGCATGTGCCAGGCCGGTGGCCACCGCCTCCGCCACGTTGCGATGGCCGTGAGCAAAGAACGCACGCCTCAAATCACGTTCGCTCAAGCCGGCGGCGCGAAGTTGCGCCTGGGCCACCAGCCAGCCCGAGTTCGACAGCGGGTCGGAGTAAGCCAGAACGCGGTGCTTCAGGGCACTCCAGCCCTTGAGTTCGATCGCCCCGTCACGGGCGCGGATCAGGTAGGACTGGTACAGGGGCGCCCCCTGGTACACGGGCACTGCCAGCAATTTCAACTGTGCCTGATGGCGCACATAGGGGTAGCCACAAATCCACGCGGCATCAAGCTGACCGGAAAACAGCAGATCAAGGATGGACTGGTATGACTCGCGCGCCACAAAAACAACCTCAACACCCACGCGCAAGGACAGGTAGTCGCTCCAGCGGGCCAAAAACGCCGCCTGGTCAGACAGGATCACCGCCGTCAAGCCGATGCGCAGCCGCGGCGCAGCCGCACGGGCGCTCGCGCCGGCCAGCGTCAAACCCAGCGCGGCCCCACATTCAACAAAAGCTCTGCGTCGCATTCAAGAGTCCAAAGGTGCAGGAAACAGGCGCCAAGTAAATAACGATTCCGTAACATCTACCCCCCGTAGAAACCCGGATAGCGTTACGTTTTCGTAACCTTGGCCGCCGCTTGGGTGGCGAGAAAAGTGCGTCGCTCCCAATGGGAGTGCATAAGAAACACGGCTTCAACGTGATGGCACGCATATTGCTCAATCCTTCATGCAATCCATGCATAAAACAAGAAACCCACATCATCCCCAGGAGACAAATCGATGAGTGAAGCAACAAAAGTCTCGCCCCCGGCGACGGCAGGCAAATCCGGCAGAAAGCGGTATGCCATGGTCATCGATACCCGCCGATGCATCGGATGCATGGCCTGCCAGGTCGCCTGCAAGGCGGAGTACGACACCCCGCTGGGCGTCAACCGCACCTGGGTGCCGTACAAGGTGACCGGGAAATATCCCAACGTGTCGCGCAAATTCCTGCCGCGGCTGTGCAACCACTGCGAGGACCCGCCGTGCGTGCGCAACTGCCCTGTGGGAGCCACATTCGTCGTGGAGGACGGTGGCTTCGTACTGCAGCGCTATGAGCGCTGCATCGGCTGCCGCAGCTGCATGGCCGCATGCCCGTACAACGCGCGTTTCATGCTGCCTTCGCACCGCACCTACACGCCCATCACCAACGTGGTGGACAAGTGCACGTTCTGCTTCCACCGCGTCACGCAAAACCTGGTGCCGGCCTGTGTACAGACCTGCATTGGCCGTTCGCGGGTGTTTGGGGATATCAATGACCCGAACAGCGAAGTGTCTTACCTGATCGCGAAAAACCCGACCCAGGTGCTGCGTCCCGAACAGGGCACCAAGCCCCACGTCTTCTACATCGGTGCCGACCGCAACCAGACCGAGTTTGGCCGCGAGGGTTACCAAAAGATTGAAGTGATGGAGCAGGAACGCTCCGCCTTCAAACGTCACTTCAACATTTGAGGAGCATCACATCATGGGTGACTACGTCTGGTTTCACGATGTGTCGTGGCATTCGGCTTACGCGATCTACTTTTTTGTCATCGGGATCTGCGCGGGCCTTTCATTTTTCTCGTTTTTGTCCTGGCACCGGGCGGAGCTGGCGGGACTGCGCAAGCCGGCTGCCTATGCTTCGTTTGCGCTGCTGGCGGTGGGTGGCGTGCTGCTCATTGGCGACCTCTCGCAGCCCATGCGCTTTCTCAACGTGCTCAACCCCTTCTATCTGCACTTCACCTCGCCCCTGGCCTGGGGTTCGCTGAACATCGTGACCTTTGGCGTAGCGTCCGTAGCCTACCTGCTGATGCTGCGCAAGGGCAACGAGAAGAGCGGCAAACGGCTGGCGCTGGTGGTCGCCTTGTTGGCGCTGGGTCTGCCGATCTACACAGGCTACGACTTGTCGGTACACCAGTCGCGGCCGATGTGGAACACCCCGGTGATGCCGGTTTTGTTCGTGGCCCTGGCCATGGCCTCCGGTGCTGCCGTGAGTTCCCTGCTCGCGGGCGCCAACGCCGCTGCGCAAACCACGCTGCGCCAGTACCTGATCTGGTCGGTGGGCGCGGTGGGCGTGATTCTGGTCTCGATGCTGGGCACCACCCACTACGGCGGTTCGGCAGAAGAGCTGACCTACATCATTCTCACCACCGGCAGCATGGGCCTGATTTTCGTCGGCCTGGGCATCGTGGCGGGCACCGTGGCGCCGTTCGCCCTGCTGTTGGCCCCGCTGGGACGCCAGCAAGGCGGTGTGATGGTTGCCGCACTGCTTGTCCTGGTAGGCAGCGCTGCGCTGCGCTACGCCATCCTGATGGCGCCCCAACAAGTCCAGACCCTGTTTTAAATCGTCATTTTCAGTCAATTGAGGACAGCGCTTGCGGCTGAGCCGCTGCAGTCTGTCCCGCAAGCATCAGGAGACAAATCATGAAAATTCCCAGCGTATCGCGCCGCACATTTCTTCAGGTCAGTGCGGGCACCGGTGCTGCCGCCGCCACCGCACCCCGTCTGCTCAACGCCATGGAAAATGATCTTGGCGGCAAGGACATCGACCCCGTCACGGCGGTCGAGCGTCGTGCCGTGCCGACCAACTGCCATGTGTGCAATATCCAGGATGGTGCCATTGCCTATCTGGAAAATGACCGCGTGGTCAAGCTCGAAGGCAACCCAGAGCATGTATCCACCCGTGGTCGTCTCTGCGCCAAGGGCAACGCCGGCATGTGGTACAGCTACGACCCGGATCGCATCCTGTACCCGCTCAAGCGCGTCGGCGCCCGCGGCGAGGGCAAGTGGAAACGCATTACCTGGGACGAGGCGCTGACCGAGTTGGCGCAAAAGCTCGATGGTGCGCTCAAGGAAGACCCCAATACCATCATGCTCAAGTACGGTCGCAACCGCACCGGTGGCACCTTGGACCGCTTCATGAAAACCCTGGGCTCGGCCACGGTGGTGAACCACACCTCGGTGTGCGAGTCGTCCAAGAAGGTGGGCATGGAGCCCACCTGGGGGCCGGACATCGAAACCCCGGACTTCGCCAACGCCAAGTACGTCCTCAACTTCGGATCGAACGTGCTGGAGGCCTCCTACTTTCACAACCCGCTGTCGCAGCGCGTCACGGAAGGCCGCATCGACAACCAGATGAAAATTGTCACGTTTGACGTGCGGCTGTCCAACACGGCGGGCTTCTCGGATGAGTGGATTCCGGTGTTTCCCGGCACAGACGGCGCCGTCGCGCTGGCGATGGGGCATGTGATCCTGGGCGAAGACATGCAGGACTCCGATTTCATCGACAACTGGACCAACGTCACCGTGGCCGAGCTGAAGGCCCATTACAAGCAATACACGCCCGAGTGGGCGGCGAAGATATCCGGCGTTCCCGCGGAAACCATCGAGCGCGTCGCCCGTGAATTCGCCACGGCCAAGCCCGCCACGCTGTTCACCTACCGCGGACCGGCCAAACACTTGTACGGCTCCTACAACGAGAAGGCCTGCATGATGCTGCCCATCATGACCGGCAACGTTGAAAAGAAAGGCGGCTACTGCCTGCCGCGCGGCATGGGCTGGCCACAGCCCATGCCGGAGCCGGGCAAACCCGCCAAGGGCTCCTATCTTTCAAACCCACCAGACTATCCGCTGGCTGCACACAAGGTCAGCCATCTGGTGCCGTTCTGGATCGCCGAGGGCAAGCAGAAAATCAACGTGTACTTCACCTACCAGGACAACCCGGTTTATACGAACCCGGGATCCATGGCCGTGTGGGGCAAGCTGTTCAAGGACGAGAAGCTGATTCCCTATCTGGTGTCCATGAGTCCCTTCATGGGCGAGGAAACCGCGCTGGCTGACTTGATCCTGCCGGACTGCCCCTACCTGGAGCGCTGGGAGCCCGAGTCCATGCCCAACTCCCTGTGGCCCTGGCTCGGCATTCGCCAGCCAGTGCACAAGTCGCTGGGCGAGTCGCGCGAAAACCGGGTCATGCTGCGCGACATCATCCACAAGCTGGACCCGGACGGCAAGCGCGGCATGAAGCAGTTCTGGAACTTCAAGGATGGCGAGGACTACATGCGTCACCACTTTGACAACGTTCCAGGTCTGAAGGAAGCCGGTGGCTTGAACTTCCTCAAGCAGCATGGTGTCTGGCCCATCTACGGCAAACTCAATCCCAAAACGGGCAAGGTGTCAGACAAGACCGGACGCGAGATCCAGGCCGAATACGGACTCTACAAGAAAGAACTTTCCGCAGCCGATATGGCCGGGGCCACGGTGGACAAGGCGGGCGCCATCATTAAAAATGGCAAGGCCATCGGGGTCAAGCGTGACGGCAAGAACTACGTGGGCTTTCCCACCGGCAACCGGGTCATCAACGTGCGGGTGGATCAGTGGGCGGACTATGGATTCAACCCCATGCCCACTTTCAAGCGAATCCCCTGGCACGAAACCATGAAGGATGACGAGTTGATCCTGTCCACCTTCAAGCTCAACGTGCACAAGCAGTCACGCACCGCCGCCGTGAAATGGCTGGCTGAAATTGCGCACAGCAACCCGGCGTGGATGAACCCGGAGACAGCCGCGAAATTGGGCGTCAAGACCGGTGACCTGGTGCGCGTCGAAAGCGCCGTAGGCCATCTGGTCACCAAAGCCTACGTCACCGAGGGTATCCACCCCAAGGTGGTTTCCATCCCCACCGGCTTCGGCCACTGGGAGTACGGGCGCCTCGCCACCCTCAAACTCAAGAGCAAAAAGAGTGATGCCAGCCACGGCCAGGACGATCCGGATCTGAACAACGTCTGGTGGGACGACAAGGGCGTGCATCCGAACAACATCATCCCCGTGGTAGCCGACCCGATTGGCGGCTCGCAGGGTTGGTACGACACTGTCGTCAAGGTCAGCAAGGCCGGACCCAATGACAAGTACGGCGACTCTGAAGGAAGCTGGGAAAAACACGTGGCCGCGTTCAAGGAAACGATGCGCTACGCCTATACCGGCGACCTGCACCGCAAGATGCACCCCGAGATGGCGGCGTGGGCGGGCCCCGAAAGCGTCAAAAACAAAGCCGGAGGTGGACATTGATTGCCGCATTGGCCTTTGACGACCCGGTTGTCGCCGACCCGGCGGAGGCAATTCAGGATCTGGTGCAACTTCGTGAGGAGTGCCTCGCCAGGGCCAATCTGTACCGTATCCTGGCTGGCGTATTTGTGGAGGAACCCTCGACGAATTTTCTGGCGGCGCTGCGCGAAGCTGGCTTGCTGCAGTCACTACGCGATGTCGGTATTGCCTTTGATGCCGATTTTCTGGAGAGCGATTTACCAACGCTGTCCGAGGCGCTGGCGTGTGAGTACGCCACGCTGTTCGCCTCTTCCGGCGGCTTCCCGCCCATCGAGTCGGTGCGCCTGACCGGGCGTTTCAAGCAGGACCCGCATTTTCAGGTGATGAAGATTTACCAGCGCATGGGGTTCGAACAGGTAAAAGGGCGCTTTGAGGTGTTCCCTGATCAACTCGGCATCGAGTTGATGTTCGTGGCCGAGTTGCTGGAGCGCGGCGCAGCCGCGCTGGCGCGCGAGGACATGCCAGCCTACAAAAAGCTGGAGAAGGAGATCAAGCGCTTCTGGACGCTGCACCTGGGACGTTGGGTGCGCGGCTACAGTGGCCTGATCGAACGCGCAGCAGGGCACTCGTTTTACCGGGAGATGGCCCGCTTTCTGGGCGGCTTTGCGATGGAGGAAATCGCGGCCATGGGTTTGAGTCATCTGGACGATCTGGACCAGGGGCAGCTGGAAGTGCCCAAGTCAGAGATCAAGATGGAATTCAACCCTGATGAGCCCGTTTGCGGCGAGTGCCCACCGGGTCTGCCCGAACGCGGCGCGGGGTTGGCGGCAGCCCGCGTGATCCCGATTACGCCATTGCATGATCTTCAACTCGGAGGGTAAGAACCATGTTGCTTGATTTGCATTCGCGCCCCCTCCTGCCCCCGGACCGGCAGGTCCTGTCCGAACTGGACTGGAGCGAAGTGGCAGCCCTGTGGAACAACAACGAGCTGGGCACCTTGCACGACTGGCTCAACGAGCGCTGGTCGCGCCTGATACGCAACAGCGTCCTCGGGCAGGCGGACCCCGAAGCGGAACTCCTGCAGGCCTTGGCATATGCCACGCTGGCGCTGTTTTTCACCCAGAACCAGAACCAGGAAGGTGCGCTGCTGATGCTGGACGATGCCCTGCTGGTGCTGGGGAAATACCGCCCCACCTATCTGGGCATCAAGATCGAACCGATCCATGCCAACTTGCAGGACTTGCGCCCCCTGCTGGTGGGGCTCGCGCCCGACGCGGACTGTCCGATGTTTCCCTTCGTGTACCCGAAATTCGAATACACACGGGCTGCGCCATGAGTGTCCAGTTTTGCTGCCTGGCAAGAAACCCCAACGAAGTCGCACCCATCGTTCCGACCTTTTTGCACTACACGCCCAGGCTGGCCTCGATCGCGCATGCCATCGCGCGCGCCCATGTGGTGCTGAACGCCGAATCCGAGGCTACCGCGATCTCACTGCTGAATGCCGGGGCCAGCCGGGTGTTTGTGGGGGAAGCCGCCTTGCTCGACGGTGGCGTTGTGCAGCGCTTGATCCAGCGCTTTGGTGCCCCGCGTATCGGTCTGCAGGTGCCGGTGCAGCGTCAGGCCGTGAGCTGGTCTTTCGAGACCGAATCCAATGAAGACTTCAATGTCGTCACGCCGTCGCTGTGCGAACCCGCCTGGGAGGTGCTCAAGGCCGACGGAGAGCCCTCGGGCATTCGGGCCAGTTTGTGGATTGACGCCATGCTGCGGCATGGCGTGCAATCCATACTGCTGCGCGCAGATATTTGTGACGATGCCGACCTGAACCTCTGCGCCGGCATGGTCGAAACACTGGGCAACAAACTCTGGATCGCTCCGCTGAACGACCCGGCGCCTGTCATTGCCGACTGGATCCGTTATGGCCAGGCGACGCAGCTTGCGCTTCCCGCCGCGCTTTATCATCGGCGTCACGAGCTGCTGCCACGCACAGACGACACCGACACACCCATCGTTGCCACATAAGGACCTGCATGAAGCCCACCGCCCGCACGCACTGGTTGGCATTCGCTCTGCCGGCAGCCTTGTTCTGCGCGGCCCCGGTGCATGCTGCTGTCGCCTTGCGTGGCGAGGCTGAACTGACCGAGGCACTCAAGAGCGAGTCCCCGTGCTGTGTTGTCGACGCCCGCAGCGAGGACAATCAACGCAAGCATCCGCTGGCCGATGCCGTGCGCTATCGGCCTGGCCTGCAAATCGTCCCCACGGCCGCAATCATCGTCGTGGCAGACCGCGACCAGGAGGCCATGAACATTGGCGCGGCGCTGGCCAAACAGCATCCTGGCAAAGTCATTTATGCGGTCAAAGGCGGCGTGGCGGCGTGGGAGTCTGTGCTCAAATCCCTGGAAAAGGTATCGTCTTCCAAGGCACCCGGCGCACCCCCTGGCATCAGTTTTGTGATTCCGCACAACACCTGCGAAACCGGCACACCGCTGCAAATTCTGCAAAGTAAACCCAAACCCTAACCCGCCCAGACGAATGCCCGACTTTCGCGCCAACTGCTGCACCCGTTATCGCTACCGCTACAGCGAATGCCGCCGCTGCGCCGATGCCTGCCCGCATGACGCTATTGTCTTGTCCGATGAAGGCGCCGCCCTCATGGCGGACAAATGCAGGAACTGCGGCTTGTGCATCAGCGCCTGCCACACCCATGCGTGGACCAGCCCCGCTTTCAAGCCGATTGACCTGCTGCGTGAAGCGATCAAGAAACCGGCATGGCGCCTCGCCTGCGAACCCTCGGGGTGCAGCGGCGATGCCGTCGTGCCCTGCCTGGGCGCCATCGACGCGGTATGGCTGGCCTACATGGCCAAGCGCCGGATTCCAGTGAGCCTGCACGGCAGTGGGCATTGCGCCGAGTGTGCGCACGGAAAAACCGGGGAAGCACAACTCAAACTCAATCTTGAGGCGCTCGAAAAGCTGCTGGAGGCCGCCACCCAGGGTGGCGGAGACGACGTCCCGGCGCCCGACTGGATGATGCCGGTTCTGGCGGAAGACACGCGCGTCCCCAAGGTGCGGGAAAAAAATGTCGAGAAAAACGCCGTCGCCGCATCCAGGCGTCACCTGTTTCGGCGCATCTTCAGCCCCAGTGTGGACAAACCGGTGGCAAAAACCGAGGCGGGCGAGACGGCCAAGGTGCCGGAAAAGGCTATTCGCGCCGGTGCCTATACCCTGTCGGAACAGCGGGAATTGCTGCAAATTGTGTGCAAACAAAAGGACGACCGTCCTTTCCCCGTGACGTTTCATGAGGGGTTGCCACTCATGCAGCTCTCGCTGCAATCGGGTTGCACCCTGTGTGAAGCCTGTTTTCGGGTCTGCCCCACGGGCGCATTGCAAATCGTGGAGAACCCCGGCGACTGGGCGCTGACCTTTCAAACCGACCGCTGCGTGGCCTGCGAGGTGTGCCTGGAAGTGTGTCAGCCTCGGGTGCTGAATGCAGCCACCTCATTTGATGCCCGCCCGGAGCAGGCGCCGATCACGCTGATCAGCAGAACCAAACAGCGCTGCTCGCGCTGTGACCGTCATTTTGTCTCGCCGACACCCGAGAAGACCTGCGCGATCTGCAGCGACGACGAAGACGCTTTTGCAGCCATTTTTGGCGAAGGCTGAGCCAGCGCTGGCCGCAACTACCTTAGGAGACATGCACTATGCAGTGGGAATTTACTGTGGAGGACGTGGTCAAGGCCCGCGCCGAATACGGATTGACCGACTTTCGGCGTGACCTGGCCGAGGAGGTGCGCGCCAACGTGGCATCCGCAGACGAGGCGCAGCAAACACGCAGCTTCAACCTCATCTATGACATGTGCTACGCGCTGGCCACGGACAAACGTTTTGACGATTTCCTCGCGGCCTATGCTTATGACCCGCCCACCTGCCAGTTTCTGACGGAGCTCAAGCCCCACATGGCTGACAACGTGGTGATGCTGGGTGCCATCTTGCAGCGACTCATCATGGACCGGGTCGAGGCTAATATGCCGCTGGAGCATGCGGTGCAGGACGCTGCTCAATGGCACGCGAGCGTGGTGTCGGGCAAGCTGCCCAGTGCAGAATAGGGCAAACTTGTCATACTCCGCCAAAGCCAAGCCGCGCGCTTGCTGCCCACAACAAAGGACCGCCTGATGGACATCGCTTCTGGCCAAGAGTTATCGGAATTTGCCAATGCCCTGATTCACTCGCGCCAAAACGTCTCGCCCCGGCGGCTGGATGAACCCGGTCCCTCGCCGCAACAATTAAGTGACATTCTGGGTACGGCGGCCGCCGCCCCCGACCACGGCCAGTTGCTGCCCTGGCGCTTCGTCATTGTGCCAACGGCCCGGCGCGAGCATCTGGCCGGGGTGTTTGGGCTGGCCCTGCTGGACCGCGACCCGAACGCCTCCCCGGAACAAATCGAAAACGCACGCGAGAAGGCCCACCGCTCGCCTTTTCTGATGCTGGCCATTGCACGCCTGGCAGACCGCGACGCGCAAGCGGGCACTGCGCCTGCGCGTGGCGCCCAGCATCCCGAGTCGACCGAGGCCGAGGTGAGCGATGCGGAGCGTTTGGTGTCCTTTGGCTGCGCCATCCAGAACATCGTGCTCTCGGCCCATGCCGCGGGCTTTGGCACAGGCCTGACCAGCGGCCAGGCGATGGCGTCACCGCGTCTGCGCACACTGTTTGCCCTGCGCGGGAACGAACAGGCCGTGTGCTGCATCAACATCGGCACCGTGACAAAACACAAGCCCGTGCGCCTGCGGCCGGTGGTGTCGGACTACGTGTCGGAGCTGAGCTGAAACCTGCGCCCTCGTTGACCTCAAATTCGAATGGCAGCATCCATCGTCTTTCCCGGCGTTGAACCGTTTGAATCCATGGCCGCAAGGTGTCGTTTTCGTGTCAGGGCTTCGTTTTTTAGTCCGCTTCCCGGGGCTGCATGTAGGCCGGGGCGTAGCACAATAAGCCCCATGCCTTATTTACCCGCCTTCATCGCCCCGACACGCTACAAAGACCCTGCTGCCGCGCTGGCACAGGTCCGTGCCATTTACGACCAGCAGATTGCGCACCTGCGGGACGCCATGCAACGTTACGTGGCCGGTGAAACGATGCCCGGCCATGTGCGCGCCTGCTACCCGTTTGTGCGCATCCACACCGACACGGTGGCACGCGCCATTCTTGAAACGCCGGACATTTCGCAGCTCAGTTATGGGTTTGTGGCCGGGCCGGGCCGCTATGAAACCACGCTGACCCGGCCCGACCTGTACAGCCGCGACTACCTGGAGCAGTTCCGGCTGCTGCTGCAAAACCATGACGTGGAGCTGGAGGTGGGCACCAGCACGCAGCCGATTCCCATCCATTTCTCGTTTGCCGAAAACGACCACATTGAGGGCACCATGAGCGCGGCGCGCCGCCAGTTGATGCGCGATGTGATTGACCTGCCCGACCTGGCGGCCATGGACGACGGCATTGCCAACGGCACCTATGAAGCCCGCCCCGGTGAGCCGCAACCCTTGTCGCTGTTCACCGCCGCGCGGGTCGACTACTCGCTGCAGCGCCTGCGCCACTACACCGGCACCTCGCCGCACTGGTTCCAAAACTTTGTGCTGTTCACCAACTACCAGTTCTATATCGATGAATTCGTGCGGCTGGGCCATGAAGCCATGGCCGACGCGGGCAGCGAGTACATCGCATTTGTGGAGCCCGGCAACGTGGTGACGCGGCGCACCGGCCTGCCCGCCGAGGCCGGCGACGAGCTGGGCATGCCGCCGCCGCGCCTGCCGCAAATGCCGGGCTACCACCTGCTGCGCGCCGACCGCAGCGGCATCACCATGGTCAACATTGGCGTGGGCCCGGCCAATGCCAAAAATATCACCGACCACATCGCCGTGCTGCGGCCGCACGCCTGGATCATGCTGGGCCACTGCGCCGGCCTGCGCAACAGCCAGCAGCTCGGCGACTATGTGCTGGCGCACGGCTATGTGCGGGAAGACCATGTGCTTGATGAAGAACTGCCGCTGTGGGTGCCGATTCCGGCGCTGGCTGAAATCCAGAAAGCGCTGCAACAGGCGGTGCAGGACGTGACGCACGCCGAGGGCGCTGACCTCAAGCGCATCATGCGCACCGGCACCGTCGCCTCCACCGACAACCGCAACTGGGAGCTGCTGCCCGGCAACCAGGCGCAGCGCCGCTTCAGCCAGAGCCGGGCGATTGCGCTGGACATGGAAAGCGCCACCATTGCCGCCAACGGGTTTCGCTTTCGCGTGCCCTATGGCACGCTGCTGTGCGTGAGCGACAAACCGCTGCACGGCGAGATCAAGCTGCCCGGCATGGCCAATCACTTTTACCGCGAACGCGTAGACCAGCATTTGCGCATCGGCATACGCGCGGTCGAACTGCTGCGCGCCGAGGGCAGCAGCCAGCTGCACAGCCGCAAGCTGCGCAGCTTTTCGGAAGTGGCGTTCCAGTAAAGCCCTGCTCTATTTCCTTTTGCTAGTTCCTTTTGCTATTTTTTAAAGCGGCAGCGCCCCGGTTTTATTGGCGGAATATGAAGCACAAGTTTTTATTTCGCCTGCTTTTCCGGCTTGGGGCCTTGTTGATGGGAGCGGGTTTGCCGTTTCAGCCAGCCCTTGCGGACACGGAAAATACGGCGACGGTAAGGATAGGCGTGCTGGCCTATAAAGGCGCCGAGGCGGTGCAGGAGGACTGGTCCCATGTCAGGAACTGGCTTGAAGCCAGCATTGCGGGCCACCATTTCATTCTGCTAGATTTCGACCAGGCCGGGCTGACGCGCGCGGTGCGTGAACGGAGCATTGATTTCGTCATCACCAGCAGCGGCCACTATGTCGCCCTCGAACATGGCGAGGGCGCCAGCCGCATCGCGACCATCGAGTCGCCCGGGGCCCTGTCGCCCAGGCAATCGATCGGATCGGCCATCGTGGTGCGCGACGATGCGCGCCTGCGCACCCTGGCGGATCTGGCCGGCAAGCATGTGCTGGCGGTTGACCCGGATGCGTTCGGGGGTTACCAGATTGCCGCACGCGAATTGCTGCAAGCCGGTGTCGATCCCGAGCATGACCTGGCCCATCTGCAATTCACGGGGTTTCCGGTTCAAAACATCGTGCATGCGGTTCGTGCGGGCCAGGCCGACGCCGGCATCGTCCGCAGCTGCCTGCTTGAGCAGATGATCCGCAGCGGCGAGATCGGCGCCGGGGAGTTGCGCGTGCTGGCGCCGATCGACATCCGGGGCTTGCCGTGCCAGACCTCGTCACGGCTATACCCCGACTGGCCGATTGCCGCCTTGCGTCATACTCCGGCGGAACTGTCCAGGCAAGTGGCCATCGCCTTGTTGCGCATGCCGCGTACCGCAGAGGGCTATAGCTGGACGATCCCCAGTGATTATCAGGTTGTTGGTGAGTTGTTCCAGGAACTGAGAATCGGCCCCTATGCCTATTTGCGCCTATGGACCTTCGAGGGCGTTTTGCGGCGCTATTGGGGCTGGATGCTGCTGATTCTGGCCTTGCTGGTCACCTGGGCGGTGCATACCGTGCGGGTCGAATACCTGGTCAGCCAGCGCACCCGCGCGCTGCGCGACGCGCAGGAAGAGCAACGCCGCATGGCAGAAGAAGCGCTGCTGCATCAAGCCACGCTCGACCATACCGCGCGACTGGCCATACTCGGCGAAATGGCCAGCGCGATCGCGCACGAGCTGAACCAGCCGCTGGCGGCCATCGGCAATTTCGCCCGCGGCATGGCGCGGCGCATTACAGCAGGCCGGCTGGAGCCGGCGCCCCTGCTCGACGGAACCCACGAGATCGTCACGCAAAGCGAGCGGGCGGCAAGCATCATCCGCAACATCCGCGCGTTCTCCCAAAAAAGAGCGTCCGAACAAAAATCAGTCGATCTCAAGGCGGTCGTGGGCGAAACCATCGCCCTGTTCACCGGCACCCATCCGCAAGCGCGCGTGATCTGGCAGCCCGCCGAAACGCCGGAAGTGTCCACCGTGGTGGCCGACCCCGTGCAGATCCAGCAAGTCATGCTCAATCTGCTGAAAAACGCACTGGATGCGCAGCAGACAGCCGGCCGGGCAGACGAACCGATCGAGGTGCAGTTCCGGGCGGAAGCTGGCGCCTGTGTCATCACCGTGCGCGATGGCGGTTGCGGTCTTGCGCCCGAACAGTTCGCGCGCCTGTTCGAACCCTTCTTCACGACCAAAACCGAGGGCCTCGGCCTGGGCTTGTCACTGAGCAAGGGCATTATTGAATCGCTCGGGGGCACGCTGTCGGCGGCGGCCCATGACGACGGCAAACCCGGGCTGGCGATAGGGTTCAGCCTGCCGAGAGAAGAATCACAGGAAGACCTATGAACGAACGCGATGCCGTACTTTTTGTGGTGGACGATGACGCGGCGATGCGCCGCTCGCTGGCTTACCTGTTCGACTCTGCCGGATGGCGCGTGGAGGCCTTCGAGTCGGCGCATGACTTTCTCGACCGTTACAGCGGGCATGTGCCGGGCTGCCTGGTGCTCGACGTGCGCATGCCCCTGATGAGCGGGCTGGAACTGCAGCAAAAGCTCAAGGCGCATGGCGTACACCTGCCCATCATCTTTCTGACCGGCCATGGCGATTTGGCCATGGCGGTGCAGGCGATGAAAACCGGCGCCTGCGACTTTCTCGAAAAACCGTGCAAAGACCAGGTGCTGCTCGATGCGGTGACGCGCGCGGTGCAGCGCAGCATTGAAAGCTGCCGGATAGGCACGCAATCCCTCGCCGCACAAACCGTGCTGGCCGCGTTGACCGCGCGCGAGCGCGAGGTCGCGGAACTGATGGCCGCCGGCAAGTCCAGCAAAGTCATCGCCCGCGAACTGGGCATCAGCGACAAGACCGTCCAGGTGCATCGCCATAACGCGATGGAAAAGCTGGGCGTGCATTCGGCGGCGGAAATCGCCCGGCTGCTGATGACGACCGGGCTCGAGCCGACTGCATCGCCCTGAGGAAACGCCGGCCTATTCCGTCATCGCGAGGCGCGCAAAGTCCTGGCGATCCATAGGCCCTTGAATCTGGTGGCGTTCCGGATGGTTTCCCGCCGCGCGGCGCCCGCGGATGGACGTCGCCGGGGATGCCCGGCGGTCCTGGGATGCGAGCGGGTTGGCTGCCGTGAGCCTGAACACCGCCACGGTCTGCACCAGCTCCTGCGCCTGCGATTTGAGGCTGGAGGTAGCGGCGGCCATCTGCTCCACCAGCGCGGCATTCTGCTGCGTGGCCTGGTCCATCTGGGTGATGGCCTCACCCACCTGCGCCACGCCTTGCGCCTGCTCATTGCTGGCCGCGCTGATCTCGCCCATGATGTCGGTCACGCGGCGGATGCTGCTGACCACTTCCTCCATGGTGTGGCCGGCCTGATCGACCAGCGCCGTGCCCTGCTCCACGCGCTCCACGCTGGTATTGATGAGGGTCTTGATTTCTTTCGCCGCATCGGCACTGCGCCCGGCCAGGGAACGCACTTCAGAGGCCACCACGGCGAAGCCGCGGCCCTGTTCGCCGGCGCGCGCCGCTTCCACCGCCGCATTCAAGGCCAGGATGTTGGTCTGGAAGGCGATGCCGTCGATCACGCTGATGATGTCGCTGATCTTCCTGGAAGAGTCGTTGATACCCTTCATGGTGTCCACCACCTGCGCCACCACCTCGCCGCCCTTGATGGCCACGCTGGAGGCGCTTAGCGCCAGCTGGTTGGCCTGGCGCGCATTGTCGGCATTCTGCTTGACGGTGGAGCTGAGTTCTTCCATGCTGGCGGCGGTTTCTTCCAGCGCGCTGGCCTGGCTTTCGGTGCGGGCACTGAGGTCGTGGTTGCCCTGGTCGATTTCGGTCGAAGCGGTGGACACACTTTCGGAACCCAGGCGTACGGCAGTGACCGTGCGGCGCAAGGACGCCTGCATGCGCTTGACCGAAGCCATGATGCTGGCATCGTCGCCGGCACGCAGCGCTATCGATTGCGTCAGGTCACCATCGGCCACATAGCCCACCGCGTCGGCGACCTGGCCGGGTTCGGCACCAAGGGCCCGGGTGATGCCACGGGCAATCGACCAGGCAACCAACAAACCGATCACGATAGCCAGCGCTGCAATGCCCAGGATCAGGTCGCGGGTCATGCCAACGGTATGGTTAGCCTCCTGACCGGTCTCGCTGGAGGCGTCCTGCTGAAGCTTAAGGGCGATGTCAACCGCCTTGAAGATCAGCGCTTGCTTCGCTGCGATCTCCCCCGTCAACAATGCGGTGGCAGCCTTCAACTCCTCGGGATTTCCTGACATTCCCAGCTTCATCGCCTGATCGAGAAGTTTGCTGTAGGCACCTCGGTTGTCATTGATGATCTTGAGCAGCTCCATACCCTTGGGCGAAGTGACGGTCTTGCCCAGCTCGGCAAAGATTGCAGCGTTACCGGCACGTAGCGGTGCAATTTGTTCGATCTGCCGGGCTGCTGCCGCGGCGTCATTGAGGAGAACCACGTCCCGGGTAATCACAGCAACCGCCAGCAGGTTGCCTTTCAGCGTGCTATAGAGCTGCACTTTGCGCAAGCGGTTATCCACCAGTTCATGCAAGCCGGCATTAATGGCCGTCAATTGAAACAAGGCCACTGAACTCACCACGACAAGCGCGGCAATGAGCAAGCCAAAGCCGCTCATGAGACGCGCGGAGACCCGCATATTGTTGAAAAGACGCATCTGACTTCCTTGTTCACGCAAGCGCCGCCCCCGACAAATCCGGGATCGAGCTTGACTATTCAGTACTTCCCTCACTGCTACAGCGCCCGAAAGCGCTATGGCCGTTCGTTTGGGGTCTATTGGCCTGCGCCTGCCGTCACGCCCGCACGATGCGCGCCACCAGCACGGCGGCGATCAGCATGTCGGTCAAGACATTGCCTATGCCCGTTTACTGACGACGCTCGACCAGGCGGCCGACCCCCGCCGCAACAAGCAGAGCCACCATCAGCAGCAGCAGGGCGACCGGCACGGGGAGGGGACCCAGACTCACGGTCCGCATTCCGCGCTCCTACGGCTGGATGATCATGGAACTTGTTGCGCCAATCGGGTTGCGCGACAAAGCTGGGTCACAGCTACCGCGCCTTTGCTATTGCCGTGCAACCGCTTGCAGTGCCCGCTTTTCCAGCGTCCACTGATGCATGGAGCCGTCATACAGGCGAGCCTGCTTGTTGCCGAGAATCTCGGACAGGACAAACCAGTTGCCGGCAGCCAGGATGCCGGTGTTGCAATAGGTGATGGCAGGCGCTTGCGGATCAACGCCGCTGGCCTTGTAAATATCGCGGTAAGTTGCAACGGACAACATGCGGGTCGCGTCGCCCTCTGTCGTCAGCAATTCCGAGGAAACGTTTTGCGCGCCCGGAATGTGACCATAGCCAAACACGCTATCTTTCTTGCTCAAACCCAAATACTGGGAGGTGATGCGCGAATCAATCAACTGCGCAGTCTTGCCGGCAACGGCTTTTTCAACATTTTCGGAGCTTACCAACATCTCTGTGCGCGCAGGCTTGGCCGCCCAGTCTCCTTCAACCACCTTGCTTGGTGCCGTGGTGATTTCCCGGCCTTCGGCCAACCACGCAGCGGTGCCGCCGTTGACGATGGCAATGTTGTCTTCGCCGTACACTTTAAACTGCCAGTAAAGACGGGCCGCATCATTCATGTCTACAGGATCCTGACCTGCTGCCACGATAACGACAGGACGGCCCTCTCGCACACCCCAATTGCGTGCCAGCTTTTCAAAATCAGCGCGCTCCGGCAGCATGAACTTGACCTTGAGCGCACCGACGGTGCGCTCAACACGTACCATGCTATTTTGCACCGGCGAGGCATCCTGAATGTGGCCGCCCAGTTCGACCAGCACTTTCTTGCCGGTTTTCTTGTCGGTCGCAAACTGCGGTGCTGTCAGAAAAGTTTTCTGATTCGGGCGTACATCCAGCACTGTGACTTCAGCCTTGTTCTTGGCGAGCCATTCGCCGTCGACCACTGGACCTGGCACCTGCAAGGCCCAGCCCCATTGGGCCAACCCGAGCAGGGCAGCGCCCGTCATGCATCTAATCTGTGCTTTCATCTTTTGAATTCCTTCAGTTGTGTTGACTTGAAGCCTGAGCTTGCAGTTGGACTGCAGCCTGCGGCCAGTGAAGGGAAACGAACGCCATACGGCGATGCGTCAGGTACCTCACGTCACGCCCGCACCAGTCGCGCCGGCAAACCCTGCCGCACCGTGGTTCCGGCCACCGGATCCAGGTACACATTGCGCCCGCTGTGGGTCGGGTCGCTCAATCCCAGGTCGTTGAGATTGATGCCGGCAGCAATCGCCGGTTCGTGCGGCTGCGTTTTTCCGCCGATGCGATGCGCCCGCGCGCCGAGTTCGCGGTGGCCAAAACCGTGTTCCACCGCCACCACGCCGCGCTGCACGCCCTGGCGCAGACTCACGGTCGCCTTGACGCGACCGCCCGGGGTTTCGAGATAGACCTGGTCGCCGCTGCGCAGGCCCAGCCCTGCCGCATCGTCCGGATGCAGCGCCACCGGGTTGTCGGGGTGAAGACCGCGCAGACTGCGCACACCGATGCTGTAAGAGTTCTGCAGCGGCGATTTGTAGCTGATCACCTGCAGCGGCCATTGCGCCTGCGGGTATTTCTGGCGCACCGGCGTGCCGTCGGCAAAGGCCGCCTCGCGCCACGAAGGGGTGCCTGCAAAACGCTTGCCGGTCAGGCTGTGCCTGGCGGTGCCCAGGTTTTCGTTGTAGAGCTGCATGGGTTTGGTGAAGCGATGCGTGGACCAGTCGGACGGGTAAGGCGCTTGCGGCTGCGCCGCCTGGACGGTCGCGCCCGCCGCCACCGCGGCTTTGGCGCCCGCCTTGGGGTCGGCCTTGGGGTCGGCCTTGGGAGCGGCCGGCGGCAGCCTCACGCCAAACATTTCCTTGTAGTTCTGATACCGTCCACCCCGCGCCAGCATGAAGGCCACCTTGCGCCATTCTTCGGGCTTGAGCGTTTGCTCCAGCAAGGGCCGGATGCGGGCCACGCCGGACAACGCGATGTCCTCGTCGCTGGCGTCCGGCACCGGTGTCTTGCCGGTCCACGCGATGTTCGCGCCGCCGCGCAGATACCAGTCCTCGGGCCGCTCCAGCGGGAAGGGGTTGCCATCGACGTCGGCGAGGCCGGCCGGGCCGAAGCCGGGCAGTTCCATGGCCTTGGCCAGCGCCAGGAAAAAGGTCTCCATGCCGATCGCCTGCCCATCCGGCAGCTTCTGGGCCCGGGGTTCGACCACCGGCCAGCGCGCCGTGCTCATCTTGACCGCCACCCCGCCCCAGGCATTGGCCCAGCCCCAGCTTTCATACATCAGCGAGTCCGGCACGATGTAGTCGGCCAGCGCCGTGGATTCGTTGATGAAGGGGTCGACCGCAATGATCAGCGGCAGTTTTTTCGGATCGGCCAGGTCTTTGGCGACTTGCGCGCTCAGTCCCGTCACACCGTAGAGCGGGTTGCAGCTCCACAGGATCAGGGCCTTGAGCGTGTAAGGGTAGCCGTTGACCGCGCTGCTCAGCCATTCGCTGGCCAGCCCCGGGGCATTCGGATACCACGGCGCCTGCGCCGGGTAGGCCTGGCCGCTGGCCTTTTTGCGCTTGAACTCGCTGGTTTTTTCATAAGGCACGTTGCGCCCGAGCGGCGTGCCGCCCGGCTTGACCGCGCCGGCAAAGCTTTCCAGGTTGTAGCGCGGTCCTTCGCCGGCATCCTTGAAAGCACCGCCGTTGACCAGCGTGCCGCCCTTGCGGTTGAGGTTGCCGATCAGGGTGTTGAGCATCACCACCGCATAGGCGTTGTAAAACCCGCCGCCGGACATCATGCCGCCATGCGCGTTGACCGCGGCGCGCTTGCCGTGGCTGGTCAACTCGCGCGCCAGCCCTTCGATGACGTTCACGGGAATGCCGCAGGCGGCCGAATAGTCGGCCAGGCTGTGCTTGAAGGCCTCTTCGCGCAGCAGGCTCATCGCGCTTTTGAGCTTGAGCGTTTCCGTGCCGGCCTGTGCCTCGCCGTCAAAGAACAGCGCTGCCTCACCCTTGGCTTCGGTGTGAGCGATGAGTTTTTTCGTCACCGGATCTTGAACGACGTAGGGGTCCCCGTCCTTGTAGCGCTCTTCCTCGGTCAAGACCATGCCCAGATCGGAGCCGCGCAGATAGCGGCCGTCGCGCGCATGGCCCGGCTGCACGACCACCAGGTGCGTGGCACTGCTCCAGCTTGCCTCGCCAGCCGCCTCGGCCACCTTGAGGTTGGGCTGGACCAGGTAATGCCGGTCGTAGCGTTCCTGCTCGATGATCCAGCGGATCATTCCCATGGCCAGCGCGCCGTCGGTGCCGGGCTTGATCGGCACCCAGCGGCTGCGGTCGCCGGCGGCCAGGCTGTCGGCATTGGTCAGCACCGGGTCGACCACCACGTAGCTGAACTTGCTGTTGCCCGAGCGCGCCTTGGCAATCAGCGTTCCCTGCCGCTTGAACGGGTTGCCGGCATTGCCGGGCGCCGTCCCGATGAAGATGCAGAATTCGACATTTTCAAGATCGGGCTTGGCGTGCGGCATTTTCTTCATGTCGCCGAACATCGCCCCCGAGCCGCTGCGGTAGGCGCCGCCGCAGTAGGAGCCGTGTCCCACCAGGTTGACGCTGCCGTAGGACTGCTTGAGGAAACGCTCCACAAAGGCCTGGCGGCCCTCGTTGGTGCTGACCATCAGGCCGACCTGGTTGACCCGGGGGCCGAGTTCGGGCTGCTGCGGATCGATCGGCGTCTTCAGGTCGCGCAGGGCGCGCAGTCCCTGCACCTCGCCCTCGCCGAACAGATTGCCGCCTTCAGTGACTTCCTTGATCAACTGGTCGAACGCGATCGGTTGCCACTGGCCGCCGCCGCGCGGGCCGACGCGCTTCATCGGGGCCAGCACGCGAAACGGTGAATTCACTTGCTCCAGCACGGCATTGCCGCGCCCGCAGGCAGTGGACCGCCCCGCCAGGCCTTTTTCCTCGTAGCGCGAGAGCGCTACGAAACTGTCGCGGATCGGCGTCTGGAATGGCAGCGGCGGGTCGGCCGACAACGGGCTGTAGGGATTGCCCGCCACGCGCAAAACGTTGCCGGTTTTTTTGTCGATGCGCACCCGCACGCCGCAAAAGGTGGTGCAGCCCATGCACATGGTGTAGCTGACCTGCTGCTCCGGGTTGATGCTCAGCGCGCCGGTGGCGGGATTGACGCTGAACTCGGGCGCCAGCGAATTGCCGTGGAGCCGCTGCTTGGGGGTGTCCTTGCCCAGCACATGGTCCACCATGCGCCCTGCGGTGGTCGAGAAGCCGGCGGCGAAAGCAGTGAGGCCTCCGCCGATCGCGGCCTTGCGCAAAAATGAACGACGCTTGTCTTGTTTGTCTTCCATGGAAATTCTCCTTAGTGCTGAGCCATCGCGTCAGCGGCGAGTGCATTGGTTTCTTTTTTGTCGCGGCTGGCAAACACCTGTCCGGCCCATGGCAGATAACTCACCATCAAGACCAGCAGCGCGATCCACAAACCCGCCGTGCCGACGATGCCCATCAGACCCTCGTTGCCCAGCGGCAGGTGGTAGACGTAAGCACCGGCGCCGGTTTTGGGGATGGACTGGCCGCCGATGAGGATGGTCCAGCGCATCATCCATGCGCTGTGCACGGCAATCAAGCCGGTGATCAGGCCGCAGGAGGCCGGGCACCAGATCGCCAGCACCAGCGGAACCACCGTAGCCAGCACCGCCCACACCGCGGTCAACTGCCATTGCGGCATGCCCGCCACCTGGCTGAAGGCGGCGCTGTGCGAGGGGCTGAGTCCGGACAGGCTGACGAACAACCAGCCTCCGCCCAGCGTCAGCACGACCGCAAGAGCGAGCACCAGCAGGCGGTTGAGGCTGATTTCCAGTGGTGTATCGTGGCGGCCAATAAACCGGTTGAACAACAGCAACAGACCGACTGCGCCGGCAAAGGCGGTTGCCGCGAACTGCAGCGGCAGGAAAGGCGTGTTCCACAGCGGACGGGCTTGCACCACCATCACCTCCATACCGGTATAAAGCGCCACCAGCACGGCGCCCGCCAGGGTCAGCAAGGCCGCGGCGGAAATCGCCATGCGCGGCGCCGGGCCGCCCCGCCCGGCCAGGCGATAAAGGCGGGTCAGCCATGCGCCTGCGCCCTGGCCCTGCACGGCGAAATCGCCGCGCAGCGCCAGCCACGCATAAACCAGCAAGCCGCCGAGGTACACCGGGATAAAGAACGCGCCCCACGACATCCAGGATTGCGGCTGGAAGTGCAGGTAGAAATTCAGGAAACGTCCCGGACCGTGCAGGTCGGCCAGCAGAGCGACGGGCGCCGCCAGTCCGCAAACCAGCGCGCCGATCAGGGCCAGGCGGCCCAGCCTTTCATGCCGGGTGCGACCGAAAACGAAATACGGCAGGGTCAGCATGAAGCTGCCATAACTCAGGCCGATCAGAAAAAAGTATTGCACTGCCCACGGCAGCCAGGCGGCCTCGCGTGTCACGTTGAGCACTTCGATGATTTGACTGTTCATGATTCAAGCTCCATGTCCGCTCGGTTGCCACAAAGTACCTTCGCCCTCGACGCGCCCCTGGAAGCGCTCGTCCAGGCCCAGATAAAACACATGGGGCTGCGTGCCCATTTCCGGCTTCAGCACCTTGACCTGGTTCTGGTCGACCAGCTGGCGGACCTGGCTCTTCGGATCGTTGAGGTCGCCGAAAATGCGCGCCCCGCCGACGCAGGTCTCGACGCAGGCCGGCAGCAGCCCGGCATCGACCCGATGGGCGCAGAAAGTGCATTTATCCGCCTTGCCGGTGTCGTGGTTGATGAAGCGCGCGTCGTAAGGGCAGGCCTGCACGCAGTAGGCGCAGCCAACGCAGCGGTCGCCATCGACCACCACGATGCCGTCCTTGCGCTGGAAAGTCGCGCCCACCGGGCAGACCGGAATGCAGGGTGGTTCGTCGCAATGGTTGCACAGGCGCGGCAGCATGTAGGTGCCGGTGCGCTTGCCGTCGTGCACCTCGTAAGTGGAGGTCACGGTGCGGAAACTGTTGGCCGGCACGTCGTTTTCCATGATGCACGACACCGTGCAGGCCTGGCAGCCGATGCACTTCTGCACATCGACCACCATCGCCCAGCGATGCTTGCTTTCGCCTTCCGCCGAAGCGATGGCCGGCAAGGCGCGCAAGAAATTGCGTCGGGACTCCATCATTT
>NZ_JAUXNA010000128.1 GCF_030682935.1 Polaromonas sp. | reverse complement strand
CTGCCCGGTTGATTCGATTGTCGAGACCCATATTTTTGAATACCACGGTGAAAAGCGCGGTGACCTGTATTTCACCAAAGAGATGCTGCTGGCCGTGGGGGATCGTTATGAAACCGAAATCGCGGCCGCCAGGGCTGCAGATGCCCCGTACCGCTGAATTCCACGCCCAAGCAGTCGCCTCAAGAAAGAATTTATAAAAACATGGACGCTATAACCGGTCTTTTTTACTTCTTTGCCGCGGTGTTGCTGTTTTCAGCATTCCGGGTCATCACCGCGCGCAACCCGGTGCATGCCGCGCTGTACCTGGTGCTCGCATTTTTTCAGGCGGCGGCTGTCTGGATCCTGCTCAAAGCCGAGTTTTTGGCCATCACGCTGGTGCTCGTGTATGTCGGTGCCGTGATGGTGCTGTTTCTCTTTGTGGTGATGATGCTCGACATCAACATGGACGGCATCCGCAAGGGTTTCTGGAAGCATTTCCCCCTCGCCGGCATGGTGGGCGTCGTCATTGCGCTGGAAATGTCCTATGTGCTGATGGGCGGCTTTCGCGAGCCTCCCAAACTGGCTTCCGCGGCAGGCCATATTGGCGACCAGGTCTCCAACACCAAGGCGCTTGGCATATTGCTTTACTCCGAATACCTTTACCCGCTGGAAATTGCAGCCGTCATTTTGCTGGTGGCCATCATTGCCGCCATCGCACTGACCTTGCGTGAGCGCAAGGACTCCAAACATACCAATGCAGCCGACCAGGTGCGGGTCAAGCGCGGCGACCGCGTCAGCCTGGTCAAGATGAAGTCTGTGGTCGCGGCATCGGCTGCCAACACGCCCGCCGAGGAAAAACAATCATGACGCTCACGCTGGGACATTTTCTTTCGCTGGGGGCCATGCTGTTTGCGCTGTCGGTCATCGGCATTTTCCTGAACCGCAAGAACCTGATCGTGCTGCTCATGGCGATTGAGCTCATGCTGCTGGCCGTCAACATGAATTTCGTGGCGTTTTCGTACTACCTGAACGATATGGCGGGGCAGGTTTTTGTGTTCTTCATATTGACCGTCGCGGCGGCCGAATCGGCCATCGGGCTGGCCATACTGGTGCTGCTGTTCCGTAACAAGTCCAGCATCAACGTCGACGAACTCAATACGCTCCAGGGTTAATAAAAACATGAGTCAAACCCTTTCTGCATCGAGCTTGCTGGCCGTTCCGCTGGCACCCTTGGCCGGCGCTCTGGCGGCCGGTATTCTGGGAACCTCCTTCGGCGGCAACTGGATAGGCCGCCGCCTGTCGCATACCCTCACCATTCTGGGCGTGTTGGTGGCATTCATCATCTCGGCCATGACGCTCAAAAGCGTGGCGCTGGATGGCGCGCGCTTCAATGAAACGCTCTACACCTGGATGGTGGTCGGCGGGCTGAAAATGGAAATCGGCTTTCTGGTCGATGGTCTGACAGCCATGATGATGTGCGTGGTGACGTTTGTCTCGCTCATGGTGCACATCTACACGATTGGCTACATGGAAGAAGACGAGGGGTATAACCGCTTCTTCGCCTACATTTCCCTGTTCACTTTCTCCATGCTGATGCTGGTGATGAGCAACAACTTGCTGCAGCTGTTTTTTGGCTGGGAAGCGGTGGGCCTGGTGTCTTATTTGCTGATCGGCTTCTGGTTCAACAAGCCCAGCGCGGTTTTTGCCAACATGAAGGCATTCCTCGTCAATCGCGTGGGTGATTTCGGCTTTATCCTGGGCATTGGCCTGCTTGCCGCCTATGCCGGCACGCTCAACTATGGCGAGGCGTTTGCCAAGGCGGACCAGCTGTCCCAGCTGACCTTGCCGGGGACCGGCTGGATGCTGGTGACCGTGATCTGCATCTGCCTGTTTATCGGCGCCATGGGCAAGTCGGCCCAGTTTCCGCTGCATGTGTGGCTGCCGGATTCCATGGAAGGCCCAACGCCTATTTCTGCGCTGATTCATGCGGCAACCATGGTGACGGCCGGTATTTTCATGGTGGCACGCATGTCGCCGCTGTTTGAACTCAGCGATACCGCGCTGAGCTTCATCATGGTGATTGGCGCGATCACGGCGCTGTTCATGGGATTTATGGGCATCATCCAGAACGACATCAAGCGGGTGATCGCGTATTCCACCTTGTCGCAGCTGGGTTACATGACGGTCGCGCTCGGCGCTTCCGCTTATTCCGTGGCCGTGTTCCACCTGATGACGCATGCTTTCTTCAAGGCACTGCTGTTCCTGGCGGCGGGCTCGGTCATCATGGGCATGCACCACCTCCAGGACATCCGCTGGATGGGCGGCGTACGCAAGTACATGCCGATCACCTGGATTACCTTTCTGCTGGGCTCGCTTGCGCTGATCGGGACGCCACTCTTTGCCGGTTTTTACTCCAAGGACAGCATCATTGAGGCCGTGCATGAAAGCCATCTGGCGGGCGCCAGTTTCGCCTATTACGCGGTGCTGGCGGGTGTGTTCGTGACGGCCTTTTATTCATTCCGTCTGTACTTCCTGGTCTTTCACGGCAAGGAACGCTTTGATCAGAATCCCGATGCGCACCACGACGCACATGATGATCACGGCCACCATGGCGCGCAGCAGAAACCCCATGAGTCCCCCTGGGTGGTCACGGTGCCGCTGATTCTGCTGGCGATTCCCTCGGTGGTTATCGGTTTCATGACGATCCAGCCCATGCTGTTTGGTGAGTTTTTCAAGGACGCCATTTTTGTCAACCTTGAGCGGCATCCCGCCATGGAAGAGTTGGCCAAGATCTTCCACGGTCCGGCCCAGATGGCCTTGCATGGCCTCATGACCGCACCCTTCTGGCTGGCGCTGGCCGGTGTGGTGCTGTCGTATTACATGTACATGGTGAACCCGGCCCTGCCTGCGGCCATCAAGCGCCGGGTGCAGCCGATTTATGCCTTGCTTGAGAACAAGTACTACCTCGACTGGTTCAACGAAAACGTGCTGGCCCGTGGGGCGCGTGGCCTGGGGACGGTTTTCTGGAAGGTTGGCGACGAAAAGCTGATTGACGGCGCTGTGGTCAATGGCTCATGGAAGCTGGTGGGCTGGATCTCCGGCATGGTGCGAAAGCTGCAGTCGGGCTACATCTACCACTACGCCTTCGGCATGATTATTGGCGTGTTTGTGTTGATGACGTATTTCGTCTGGCTCAAGCAATAAGAATAAGGAAGAACGAGAATGGGATTGTTGAGCCTTGCCATATGGACGCCGATTTTTTTCGGCGCCGTTTTGTTGGCGCTGGGTCGTGACGAACAGGCACGCAGTGTGCGCTGGATCGCGCTGATCGGTGCTGTCGTCAGTTTTCTGGTGACCTTGCCCTTGTACGACGGCTTTCAGCTGGGTACTTCGGCCATGCAGTTTGTCGAGAAGGCCAGCTGGATTGGGCGTTTCAATGTCAATTACCACCTCGGTGTGGACGGCATTTCGCTCTGGTTCGTGCTGCTGACTGCTTTCATCACGGTCGTGGTTGTCATCGCCAGCTGGGAATCGATCACGAAACGCGTCAACCAGTACATGGCCGCCTTGCTGATTCTCAGCGGTCTCATGATCGGCGTTTTCGTCGCCCTGGACGGCATACTGTTTTATGTGTTCTTTGAGGCCACCTTGATCCCGATGTACCTGATCATCGGCATCTGGGGCGGGCCCAAAAAGATCTACGCGGCGTTCAAGTTCTTTCTGTACACGCTGCTCGGCTCCCTGATGATGCTGGTCGCGCTGATGTTTTTGTACACCAAGTCCGGCGGCAGTTTCGATATTGCCACCTGGCACAGGCTGCCGCTGGGCGGTACGGTGCAGACCCTGCTGTTCTTTGCGTTTTTTGCGGCCTTTGCCGTCAAGGTGCCTATGTGGCCGGTCCACACCTGGTTGCCTGACGTGCACGTGGAGGCGCCTACCGGCGGCTCCGCCGTGCTGGCTGCCATCATGCTCAAGCTCGGCGCTTACGGGTTTCTGCGGTTTTCGCTGCCTATCGCGCCGGATGCCTCGCGCGAGTGGGCCTGGTTGATGATTGC
>NZ_JAUXNA010000099.1 GCF_030682935.1 Polaromonas sp. | reverse complement strand
GGTCGAAGATATCGGTCTGCATGCCGTGAAAATTGGCATGCTGCACGCGCCCGATATCGTTCACACGGTGGCTGAGGCGATTGACCGGCATGCGCTGGACAACGTGGTGCTTGATCCGGTGATGGTCGCCACCAGCGGTGCGGTGCTGATCGAGAATCCTGCCATTGTGGCGCTGGTGCAGGCGCTTTTTGGGCGCGCGACCGTGGTCACGCCCAACCTCGATGAAGCCGCACTGCTGGTGGGCAGGTCCTTGAACAGCGAACATGACATGGAGGCCGCTGCGCACGAGTTGCTGGCTATGGGCGCGCGGGCGGTGTTGCTCAAGGGCGGGCACCTGAAAGGCGAGGTGGTGAGTGATTTGTTGCTCCTCCCAAACGGCGCGCTGAACTGGATGCGAGCGCCGCGCATTCACAGCGCCAACACCCATGGCACGGGCTGCACGCTGTCGTCAGCCATTGCCGCGCACCTGGCCCTGGGCGCTGGTTTGCTGGAGGCGGTGCAGGCAGCCCGCGCCTATGTGCGGGCTGCACTGGAGGCGGGCGCCAAAGTGCGCACGGGTGCGGGCAGCGGACCACTGAACCATGGTCACGCACCCCAGGTCATGCGGCTTATACCGCTGCGATAAGCGATAAGTGTTGAGGCCTGAATTTCCGGCTGTTACCCGGGTCGCACCCACCCACAAAAAAGCCCGCGCTCGGGCGGGCTTGCAGGCAGGCTTCGGGGCCGGCGTCAGTCAAAAACCGGCGTTTCAACCCCCAGCACCTTGTGCAGCTTGGGGCTGGTGGTGGTGTACTGCAGGTGGATTTTCTTGTCCGGAAAGATGAAGGGCGCGGCGCCAAAGGCTGCCAGCGCGCATTCATGAAAGCCGCTCAGAATCAGCTTTTTCTTGCCGGGGTAGGTGTTGATGTCACCCACCGCAAAGATGCCCGGCACATTGGTCGAGAATTTTTCGGTGTCCACCTTGAGCTGTTTGCGCTCAATGTCCAGGCCCCAATGGGCAATCGGCCCGAGTTTGGGTGAAAGGCCAAAGAACACCAGCAGTACATCCAGCGGCACGATGCGGGTGATGCCATCGGCGCCGGTGACCTTGGCCCCCGTCAGTGCGCCGTCTTTTTCATCGTAACCCGTGACCTGACCCACGAGGAACTGCATTTCGTAGGCATCGCAGAGCTCCCTCATCTTGGCCACGCTGGCAGGCGCGGCCTTGAAGCCGTCGCGGCGGTGAATCAGGATGACGCTCTCGGCTTTGTTCGGGCCGTCCTTCACGAAATTCAAGGCCCAATCGAGCGCGGAATCGCCGCCGCCGACAATTACCAGGTTTTTTCCGGCAAAGTCAGCCGGGTTCTTGACCCGGTAAAACAGCTGGCTGTCGTCAAACTTTTCCAGACCCTCGACCCGCAGCAGTTTGGGCTGGAAAGCGCCCACACCGGCCGCAATGAAAATGGTCTTGGTCAGGAATTGCGTGCCCTTGGATGTTTCGACAAAGAAACGCCCGTCTTCCTGCTTTTCAACCACGCTGACTTCCTGCCCGAAGTGAAAGGTCGCGCCAAACGGCTCGATTTGCTTGAGCAGGTTGTCGGTCAGTTCCTTGCCGGTGCAGACCGGCACGGCGGGAATGTCGTAAATCGGTTTGTCGGGGTAGAGCTCAATGCACTGGCCACCAGGGTAGGCCAGGGAATCGATCACATGCGCCTTGATCTCAAGCAGGCCCAGTTCAAACACCTGAAAAAGGCCCACAGGGCCGGCGCCGACAATGACGGCATCGGTTTCGATCGGGCCGTCGTGTTGGGCGGCGGTGTTGATCACTTCTTGATTGAGTTGGGGTTCCATGGATTCTCGGCTTGCTTGTATTAAAACGGCGCAGGGTAATGGGGATGGGCGTGCGCGGCTCAGCGCACCAGCT
>NZ_JAUXNA010000119.1 GCF_030682935.1 Polaromonas sp. | reverse complement strand
TCTGGATGGTTTTTCTGGGTATTCCGACGGCGTTTCGCCAGGGTGCCATGGTGAGCGTGGATGTGCTTTACCGCTGGAGCCCGCCCCGCCTGCGCCGTTTGCTCGACTGGGTCGTGTGTCTTGCCGCTACCGCGTTGATCGCCATCATCATCTGGTGGGGCTGGGACTATGCCGTCCGTGGCAGGGTGCAAACCATGAGCGGACTGGAATCGGTGTCGATGTTCTGGGCCTACCTCGCCATGCCGGTCGGCGGCGTGTTCAGCCTGATTGGCATCATCGGTAATCTGCTGGATACCCAGCGTCTTGAATTGGAAACCGCAGTATGACCGCCGTCATGTTAAGCACGATGGTGCTGTGTTTCGCACTCACCGTTTCCGTGGCCGTCTCCATCGGACTGGCGTCCATTTTTGGCATCTATATTGCTGATGCGAACATGCTGATCTCCGTCAAGGAGATGTTCAACGCGATCAACAAATTCCCGTTGGCCGCCATCCCGTTTTTTATCCTGGCCGGCAACGTCATGGAATCCGGTGGCATTTCGCGCCGGCTGGTTGATTTTGCCAAGAGCCTGGTGGGTGGCGTGCAGGGCGGCCTGCCGATGACCTGTGTGCTGACCTGCATGATTTTTGCGTCAGTGTCCGGTTCGTCGGTGGCCACCACGTTCGCCATTGGCACCATCTTGATTCCAGCACTCATCAAACATGGCTACCCGACCACCTGGGCCGCGTCACTGCAGGCTACCAGTGCCGAACTCGGCGTCATCATCCCGCCCTCGATCCCGATGATTCTGTATGCCGTCAGTGCTGAAGTTTCCATTGGCGAAATGTTCATTGCCGGCTTCGGGCCGGGCCTTCTCATCAGTGGCGCGCTGATGCTGTTTGTCTGGGTTTACTGCAAGTTCAAGGGCTGGGGCAAGAACGACGGCGACGATCGCCTGTCGGTCGGCAAGGCCACCTTGAGGGCCGGTTGGGCGCTGCTGATGCCGGTCATTATTCTGGGCGGCATTTACGGCGGCATTTTCACCCCGACCGAGGCCTCGGCGGTGGCGGTGTTCTACGCCCTGGCCGTGGGAGTGCTGATCTACCGCGAGATCAAGTTGCCGGACCTCTACCTCATCCTGCGCAAGTCGGTGCTGTCGTCGGCGGTGATCATGTTCATCATTGCCAACGCCGGGCTGTTTGCGTTCCTGATCACGCGTGCTGGCGTGCCGGAGGCGATTGGCATCTGGCTGCAGGATGTGCTGAAATCCCCGGCCTACTTTCTGCTCGGCGTCAACGCCGCGCTGTTCCTGATTGGCATGTTCATCGAGACCGGTGCCGCCATCATTGTGTTGGCCCCGATCCTGGCACCGGTGGCCATACACTTTGGCATCGATCCGATCCATTTTGGCCTGGTCATGGTGGTGAACCTCGCGCTGGGCATGATCACGCCGCCGTTCGGGGTGAACCTGTTCGCCGCTTGCACCGTGGCGCGTATCTCACTCGACCGCATGGTCAAGGACCTGATCCCCTTCGTGCTGGTGATCGTGGTCTGCCTGATGGTCATCTCCTATGTGCCGTGGATCTCACTGGGGCTGCGCGATCTGGTTTACGCCAAATAGCAGAGAATAGGCCATCACTTTCCAGTCCTTCCATGACAATTCAGTTCAAGTCCATCACACCCGGTGCCTGCCTCTCAGATCAAGTAGCGGATGTGCTCACAGCCGAGATCCGGGCGGGCCGGCTGGCTCAGGGGGACAAGCTGCCGACCGAAGCGGTACTGGTGGAACAGTTCTCGGTGAGTCGCACGGTGGTGAGGGAAGCCGTCTCACGGCTCAAGTCGCTGGGTTTGGTCGATTCAAGACAAGGCAGTGGTGTGTATGTCAAGGAAGTCGGCTTTTCGCCGCTCAACTTTGATGCCAAGTCAGCATTGTCCAAGCAGGCGGTGATCCAGATGGTGGAGGTGCGCCGCGCGCTGGAGGCGGAGGTGGCTGGGCTGGCCGCGCAGCGGCGAACTCAGACCGATATCAAACGCATCCGCAGATCCATTACCTTGCTGGGCAAGGCTGTGCAAGCCGGTGGTGATGGCGTGGATGAAGACGTTCAGTACCACCGCGCCATTGCGGAGGCCGCGCGCAACCCCTTTCTGATTGGTACGCTGGAATACCTGGGTCAGTTCCTGCAGGGCGCCACCCGTGTCACGCGCGCCAATGAAGCGCGTCAGGCAGACTTCGCGCGGCAGGTGTGCGACGAGCACGACATGATTTCTCGTGCCATTGAAGCAGGTGACGCCGCCGCAGCGCGCATGGCGGCCACGCGGCACATGGACAACGCAATCAAGCGCATCGAGCAGGCTGACCCGGCTTTCTGGCAGCAGGCAGGTGTGAAGCTGGCGCGCCCCTTGGTGTCAGGCCTGACGCTGAAAAGCTGAGATCTTTGCCAGCGTAAAGCATGGCCTTGTGAGTGGCTTTGGGTACACCCGATGCATTCTAAATTTGTATGATAACCATATAAGATATGCCTTCACATTATTTTAACTTGACTCAATACCAACCAGACGGAGCGAACGAATGACATCTAACGTAGGGGTGATCGGCCTGGGGGCCATGGGTAAGGGCATGGCGGGTTCGCTACGCCGCGCTGGCTGTCAGGTGCATGTATTTGACGTTCGCACCGAGGTCGCCCAGGCCTTTGCCGCAGAGGGTGGCGTAGCCTGCGCATCGCCCGCCGAACTTGCTGCGCACTGCAATGTGATTGTGTCGGTGGTCGTCAATGCCGCGCAAACCGAGAGCGTGCTGTTTGGCGTGGATGGCTGCGCCGACGCCATGAAGCAGGGAAGCCGGGAAGCGTGTTCGTGATGTGCTCGACCGTGGATCCCAACTGGTCGATAGCGCTGAAGGCGCGGCTGGCCGCGCTGGGCATCCTCTACATCGACGCCCCGATTTCCGGCGGCGCGGCCAAGGCCAGCAGCGGCGAAGTGACCATGATGACGTCCGGACGGCCCGAGGCCTACGCGGTGGTCGGCTCGCTGCTCGATGCGATGGCGGCCAAGGTTTACCGTCTGGTCTGCCTTGGCGCCTCTGTGCCCGAGCCCCTGACCGAAACCCAAATCGATGAACTGCGCCACA
The DNA here is from genome assembly GCF_030682935.1 of Polaromonas sp. Classification (GTDB taxonomy): domain Bacteria; phylum Pseudomonadota; class Gammaproteobacteria; order Burkholderiales; family Burkholderiaceae_C; genus Polaromonas. The sequence goes on along the minus strand of NZ_JAUXNA010000119.1, from coordinate 127 downwards.
CTTTTGGCGCCCGCTGGTGAAGCTTATGCCTCAATTGGTTGCCAATTTGTCCATGCTCTATCCCGAGCTTGATTTTCTTGATCGTTTTGAAGCTGCCGCCAAAGACGGCTTCAAGGCGGTAGAGTAT